>NZ_DAOUBL010000289.1:0-2531 GCF_034432615.1 Bellilinea sp.
TTTGCAGACTTTCCAGAATATCCTTCTGGGTCAAATAACCGGCATTGATCAACAAAAGGCCCACTTCTTTGTCGCTCATCTTTCGCGTTCGCTCGCGAATAACACGAGCCTGATTAGGCGTAATTTTACGGCTGCGCTGCAAGATGGCTGCAAGATCGTTTTCTTCACTGCCAATTTGGGCATAAGCCAGTTTACCTTCACGAAACGTAATCTGCGCAACCTCGCTGGTACCTTCGATCACCAGTGTACCAGTTTTGCGAGCCAGATTGATCAGATTGAGCAGTTGAGTGGTGGAAAAGTCACGCAGATTGCCCCGTAATGCCATGTGCAGCCTCGGAAAACGAGAAGGTCTGAAAGAATTATAACAAATGTCCGTCCATTCACAACGCATTCACGGCGTTGAGAATGGCGGTTTACCTTACAATATCGTTGGGTGAATTGGGTATAATCAACGGCATCATCTCCATATTGTTGAGCGGTCAAAGCATGTCCTCTGAGATTGTGATTCTATGCAACCCCCATGCCAATCAGCGCAAAGCCGCTGCGGTTGCCAGCCGCCTTCAACAAATTGCCCCACCCTCTGCTCAGGTGGAGTGGGTATTTACGGCTTATCCACGCCATGCCGTACAACTGGCGCACCAGATTGCCGAACAGGGCTGCCGTAAGTTGATTGCCATGGGCGGCGATGGTACCGTCCACGAGGTCGTCAACGGAGTTATGCACCTGCCGCCGGAACAGCGCCCGATCATCGGGATCATACCGGTCGGTTCAGGCAATGATTTAGCCGGAAGTCTGAAAATTCCCGCCGACCCGGTTGACGCCCTCAAACTGGCGCTGGACGGTTCGGTAGGCAATGTGGATATCGCCCGCATCGAAGATGACCACGGACACGGCGAGTATTGGACAAACACGCTGGGAATCGGTTTTGATGCCGTGGTCAACATCCGTTCGCGCAGCATCCGTTGGGTGCGCGGCTTTTTGATTTACCTCTTCTCTGCCCTGCAAACCATTCTTTTCAATCACACACCGCTCGGTTTACAAGCCGTTCAGGACGGTAAAAGATGGCAGGCTCACCTTTTGATGCTGGTGCTGTGCAACGGCCGGCGGGAAGGCGGCGCCTTCTGGGTTGCCCCGCAGGCCAGTCCGCAAGACGGAAAACTGGACTATCTGGGCATTCGCCGTATCTCGCGCTTGCAAATGTTGTACACCATTCCTTTTATGATGCAGGGCACCCATCAGCGCCTCTCGTATGCCTGCCACGGGCGATTTCAGAATCTGGAACTGGTTTCAGATCACCCCCTCTACATCCATACCGACGGTGAAATTTACGCCGGCCTGGATTCGACCATCCGCCAGATACGGGTCGAAGCCATACCATCGGCTATACGAATGAACATTCCCTCTGCCGGATAATTCCCCAAAGCATGCCTGAATTAACTCACACCCTGCAAGGTCACGATCTCGGTTTCTTGAAAATGGTTGCCGGCCTGTGGGGTTTGGAACTCACCGCCCACGACGTCCGCTCAGCAATCCCGCAACTGATTCAAGCCATGCTTGACCGCCCGCTGTTGGAGGAAATTGTCGCCAGCCTGCCGGAAGGCGCTCGCCGCGCCCTGCTGGACTTGCTGGCTCATCAGGGAAGGTTGCCGTGGTCGGCTTTCAGCCGTAAGTACGGTGAGGTGCGAAGTCTGGGAATCGCCCGCCGCGACCGTGAAAGACCTGACCTCAACCCCATCTCACCGGCTGAAATGCTCTGGTACCGTGCCCTGATCGGAAAAGCCTTTCTCAATCAACCGCCTGAACCACAGGAATTTGCCTATATTCCGGATGACCTCGCCAGCCTGCTGGCAGTACCGGTTGAACCGCTCCCGCCTGTGTTGGGGCAGGCCGCCTCGCCGCAGGATTACGGCCACATCCTGCCGGCAACCGATCGAATTCTGGATGATGCCTGCACGCTGCTGGCCGGCTTGCGCATGGAAATGGATGAATCCCGCTTTGCCGGATACCTCAGCCTGCCGCTGCGTGATTTGCGCACATTGCTCGAAGCCGCCAGCTTCGTGGATGAGCAAGGTCAACCCCGCCCGGAACAGGTGCGTGGTTTCCTGGAAGCCGAGCGCCCGAAGGCTCTGCTTCAACTGGCAACAGCCTGGCTCAATTCCACCACCTGTGATGATTTGCGTATGCTGCCCGCGTTAATTTTTGAAGGAGAGTGGCGCAACGACCCTCTGCAAACCCGCAACCGCGTATTAAACCTGCTGCGTCAATTACCGGCTGAGGTCTGGTGGGATTTGAACGCCTTCATTGCGGCGGTAAAACAGGAACAGCCGGATTTTCAACGCCCGGCGGGGGATTACGATTCGTGGTTTATCCGCCGCGCGTCCGATAACCAGTACCTGCGCGGCTTTGAGTGCTGGGAGGAGGTGGACGGCGCTTTATTGCACTATCTGATAACCGCACCACTGCACTGGCTGGGCATCATGGATCTGGCCAGCCGTGACAGCAGCTCGCCGCCGCTCGCCTTTCGTTTTTCG
>NZ_DAOUBL010000290.1:0-5654 GCF_034432615.1 Bellilinea sp.
GAACAGGTAGCCGGTTTTTACGACAGCGAAACCAAAGAGATGTATGTGGTGCAGGGGGGTACTTTTGGCGGCATGGAGCGTTCTACCTATGCGCATGAATTTACCCACGCCCTGCAAGACCAGCATTACAACCTGCGTGAAGGTCTCAAAATCAACCCCGATTCCTGCAAGGAAGACAGCGAGTACTGCGCCGCAGTTCAGGCGCTCATTGAAGGGGATGCCAGCCTGACCGAGCAGTACTGGCTTTACCAGCACGGTACGGCGCAGGACCGCCGCGATATTGAGGCTTTTTACGCCAACTACTCCAGCCCGGTGCTGGATTCCGCGCCCTCCTTCCTGCGGGAAGATTTTGCCTTCCCCTACCGCGAAGGGGTGGACTTTGTGCTGACCCTCTTCCAGGAGGACGGATACAACGCCATTGACGCAGCCTTTGCCAATCCTCCCGTTTCAACCGAGATGATTTTGCATCCCGAAAAATATCCGGACGACCGGCCGGTAACCCTCAGCCTGCCGCAGTTCACCGGCCTGCTCAACCGCCCGCTGAGCGAATTGGACCGCGGTGTGATGGGGGAATGGTACACCTACCTGATCCTGGCGCATGGCGTACAGGAAAACTGGCGGATTGCCGATGAACTGGCGCGTCAGGCGGCAGCCGGCTGGGGCGGCGATGCCTACGCCGTGTTTTGGGATGAAACCGCCCGTCAACCGGTCATGGCACTGCTCAGCGAATGGGAAAGCGAACGCGACGCGGGTGAATTCCGTCAGGCATTCACCGCCTACGCCCGTCTGCGCTGGGGAGAAGCCGATCAGCAGGATTTGCAGCGCGGCTCGCTCTGGCAGGAAACTGGCGATGGAGTGGTTTTCTTCCAGCAGCGCAGCAATCAAACCCTGTGGCTGATTGTCCCGCGCCAAGCCGATATCCCGCTGCTCAAACCCTCCGGCTGGTAAAAATGCCTCTCGATCTGGCACGCATTCAGGCAATTTGCTTCGATGTGGACGGCACGCTGAGCGACACAGACGACCGCTGGGTTGAGCGGCTGGCGGGTTTCTTGCGCCCGCTGCGGCTGCCTCAACACCGGCGGCTGGCGCGCTGGTTGATCATGGGCATGGAATCGCCGGCCAACTGGCTGTATGAAATCCTCGACCGCCTGCATCTGGATGATGAGGCCGCACGGCTGGTTGACTGGCTCTTCCGCCATCAAAACGAGGGGAGCGGTCCTTTCACGCTGATTGAAGGGGTGGACGACCTGCTCGCCCGCTTGAAAGAACACTACCCGTTGGCAGTGGTCAGCGCGCGGGGGGAAAAAGCCACCCTGTCCTTTTTAGATCAATTCAACCTGAGCGGGCATTTCAGGGCGATTGCCACCGCCTTGACCTGTGCGCACACCAAACCCCTGCCGCATCCGGTGCTTTGGGCAGCCGGGCAGATGGGGGTCAGTCCGGCCAACTGTCTGATGGTCGGCGACACGGTGGTGGACATCCGCGCCGGAAAAGCAGCTGGTGCGCAAACAGTGGGGGTGTTATGTGGCTTCGGCAGAGAAAAAGAACTGCGCCGCGCGGGTGCCGACTTGATTCTGGAAAGCACCGCCCAGTTGAGCGCAGTACTGGAGCCGCTGGAGGATTAGGCGGTATTTTCAAACATCCAGCACCACCCAAACCGGGTCATGGTCGCTGCCATCCCCGCCCAGTTTTTCCCGCCGGCCAATCCAGGCCGCCGTCTGGCGCAAAGCCAGCTTCTGGCTGAGCCAGATCTGGTCGAACAGCTCATAGCGCGCTGGCTGGCCGCTGGCTTTGTAGCGGTGCGTCCACAGCGGGCTGGGGGGCGGCGGGTTGTCGCGGCGCGGCGGGCGGGTTTCCCGCGCAGTGGTCAGCCCGTTGACCAGTTCCAGCGCGCGGCTCTGTACAAAGGGCGCCAGGCAGTCCGATTCGGGCGAGTCGTTCATATCCCCCAGCAGCACAAAGGCACTGTTGGGGCGGGTGCGTTCGAGCAAAACACGTTCGGTCACTTCCGCCTGACGGCGGCGGGTCAGGTCAGCGCGTTGTTTGCCGGTGATTGGGTTTTCATTCGGAGCAACATACTGGCTTTTCAGGTGCGTATTGAACAGCGTGAACAGCCGTTTTCGCCGCCGCGGGTCGAGAATCTCGACCTCCAGCAGGTCACGGCTGAAGATGGGCGAATCCGGTTCAGCAGGGTGGGAAGCAAAACGCCACGAGGTCAGCGCGCCAATCGGCAGTTTGCTCAAAACACCCACATCAATCAGGCGCGGGTCATTACCCTCCACCAGCGCCTGAAACGGGTACAAACCTTTCAGCCAGGTGCGGTTGAAATGCTGCAATGCCGGCAGGTCTTCCACTTCCTGCACGGCCAGCACATCCACATCCATTTCCAGAATGCGGCGGGCGATCAGGGCGGTGGCTGCTTCGTCTTTCTCTTTAACCAACCGCCCCATGAAGGAACGGATGGCGTATTCCTCTGGGTTGTCAAAGGTGTAGGTCACACTCAGGCCGGTATCACCGGCGAGGATGGCTTCGATGCGCCCCTTGAAGTTGAAGCGTGAAAACAGGTTGTTCAGGTTGAAGCTGCCAATTTTGACCAGCATTTTTCACCGCCTCTCTGCATAACCGGTAAACCAATTTCTGTTATCATTTTACCTGCAAGCCACGCAGAACGTGTTATAAATAGCAGTGGAAAAAGGGCGTACGATGAGCAGCGTTACTGCAAAATTGATACTGGGCGATTGCCGTACAGAATTAAAACACCTGCCGGACAATTCCATAGACCTCATTTTTACCTCACCGCCGTATGCAGACAGTCGCAAAAACACTTATGGCGGAATCCGGCCAGAGGAGTATGTGGAATGGTTTTTACCCATTTCAGCAGAACTTTTACGGGTACTCAAACCGGACGGCACATTCATCCTCAACATCAAAGAAAAAGTAGTTAACGGTGAACGGCATACCTACGTCATTGAGTTAATCCTTGAAATGCGAAAGCAAGGCTGGTTGTGGACAGAAGAATTTATCTGGCATAAAAAAAATTCCTACCCGGGCAAATGGCCCAATCGTTTCCGTGATGCCTGGGAACGTTTGCTGCAATTCAACAAGACCCGCAAATTCAAAATGTTTCAGGAAGCGGTGATGGTGCCCATGGGTAATTGGGCAGATAAACGGCTGCGCAATCTTAGCGCCACCGATCAGGTGCGCGATCCATCCCGTGTGGGTAGCGGCTTCGGCAAACGAATTGCCAATTGGATCGGCCGCGAAAAAGCATATCCGACCAATGTGCTGCATATGGCGACCGAAACGCGCAATCGCAATCACAGCGCAGTCTTTCCAGAACCATTACCGGAATGGTTTATCAAACTGTTCACCCAAAGTGGAGATTGGGTTCTCGATCCATTTATGGGTTCGGGTACAACGATCCGTGTTGCACAACGAATGGGAAGGAATGCCATCGGTATTGAGATTTTGCCGGAATATTACCATCTGGCACAATCCACGATCCCACTGGAATATGAGATGCCTGCTCTTCAACTAACCCTGTTAGAAGAAAAGGAATCCTACAATGCCGCTTCAAATGAATGAAATCAGAGATTACATCCAGAGTCATATCAATCAATTTCACGAACGGCGGGCAGAAAGCCTGAGAAAATTAAAACTGATTCAAATTTTGAAGCGAAAAAATCCATATTTATTTCGAGCAAAAAACATCAACACATTTCATGAATTAGTAAAACATTTACTGGATGCTCACCTGTCTTCACAAGAAGAAACCATTTTTGGAGAGTTTTTAGAAAACCTTGCGGTATTTGTTTGCAGCCAAACCTATCAAGGCCGTAAATCTTCGGCCGAGGGAATTGACCTGGAGTTCAGCAAAGATGGCACTCATTATCTGGTTTCCATCAAGTCCGGTCCAAATTGGGGAAACAGCAGTCAGGTCAAGAAGATGGTCGAGAATTTCAAGAAAGCCCAAAGAATTTTGCGGTCGAACAATCCGGGCATTCATATTCAAGCCGTCAACGGATGCTGTTATGGAAAAGATGCCAACCCTGACAAAGGGGATTATTTGAAATTGTGTGGTCAGGCATTTTGGGAATTTATCTCCGGCAACACCCGTTTATATATTGATCTGATTGAGCCGCTTGGCTGGCAGGCAAAACAGAAAAATGACGAGTTTTATCAGGAATATGATCGCATCCTGAACCAATTTACAATCGAATTTGCGAATCAATTTTCACTGGACGGAAAGATCGACTGGGAAAAACTCGTCAAAATCAACTCTGGAAAGGAAAGTCTATAATTTACAGGTGAAACCCATGCCCATACCCATCCTCCCCTCTCACATCCGCCGCAACCACGCCCTTGAACATGCCACCCTGCAAATTTTGGGCGCACAGAACCCGCGCCTGCGTCTGGCAGGTTACTCCGATTCGCTCGGATTCTGGATCATCGGCAAGGTGGATTTTGACGACCTCCAGGAAGCCATCCATCAGGCTGAAACCCGCCTCAATCAGGGCGAAGCCTACCTGGCCATTCATCCCAATTGCGGCACCAATTTTGCCGCCAGCGGACTGGTTGCGGCGCTGGCTGCCTTCCTCGCCATGCTGGGAACCGGCAGTTCCAACCGCAGCCGCTGGGAACGTCTGCCGCTGGCAGCCGTGCTGGTCACCCTCAGTCTCATCCTCAGCCGATCGCTGGGGCCGTGGCTGCAGGCGGTTGCCACCACCGACGCCCGTTTGAACGGCCTGCATGTGGTTGGAATTGACCGCTTTGAACGGCGCGGTATTCCGCTGTATCGCGTGCACACACGCTCCTGACGGAATTCGAAATGCAGCCATCCGCCGCTGACGCTCAGGTCATCCTGCTGTACGGTGACGATTTTCATGCAATCGCCGAAGCCGCCGTTCAACTGGAAGCCGCTGCCGGCGGTGACCCGGCGCTGGCCGACCTCAACCTGAGCCGGTTCGATCTGGAAAACCGCGCCATCACAGAGGATCAGATTCAAGCGGCAGCCTACGCGCTCCCTTTTTTGACCGAAAAGCGTCTGGTCATCCTGCGCAACCCATTTGTACGCTTCAACCGCCCCGAAGCCTGTCAGCGGTTGATCCGCCTGCTGGAAGGCCTGCCGCCGACCACCCGCCTGGTGCTGATTGTGCCCGATACCCATCAGGGCTCCAGCAAAGGCTGGGAGATCATGGATGACAAGAAACGCGGAAGACTGCTGTTGGATTGGGCAAGGACTGCCGGCAGTCGGGTTACGGTGCGCGAACTGCGCCTGCCGCGCCCGCACGAGATGACTGATTGGATTTTACGCCGCGCCAAACAGGAAGGCGGTCAGTTCACCCCGCGCGCGGCTGCTGAGCTGGCTGCCCTGACCGGCAACGATACCGGCATCGCCGTGCAGGAAATCCGCAAGCTGCTGACCTATGTCAACTTCAGCCGGGCGGTGGATGTGGAGGATGTGCAGGAAGCAGCCGCCTCCGGCGGTCAGGCCGATGTATTCAAAATGGTAGATGCCATTGCGGCTGGCGAGGCGCGTACCGCCCTGAAACAACTGGTGGTGCTGTTGGAGCAGGAAGACCCCGCCCGCCTGTTTGGAATGATTATCCGCCAGTACCGGCTGTTGATTCTGACCCGCGAGGCCATCGAGCAGG
>NZ_DAOUBL010000291.1:0-5528 GCF_034432615.1 Bellilinea sp.
CCTTCTCGGTACAACCGCAGGAATTTGTCTGCATCCTCGGCCCTTCCGGCAGCGGCAAGAGCACTCTGCTGCGCGTTCTGGCCGGCCTGCTGCCGCCCAGCGCCGGCGAAATCTGCTACCCGAACGGCAAGCCGCCCCGTATCGGTTACGTGTTTCAGCAAGCCAACCTGATGCCCTGGCGCACCGCCATCGAAAACA
Organism: Bellilinea sp.; assembly: GCF_034432615.1. Classification (GTDB taxonomy): domain Bacteria; phylum Chloroflexota; class Anaerolineae; order Anaerolineales; family Anaerolineaceae; genus Bellilinea. Next base: position 199 of record NZ_DAOUBL010000291.1, read on the forward strand.
TTACCCTGCCGCTGGAATTGCAGGGCATACCCCGCGCTCAGGCGCGCCAGCAGGCCCAGGAATTGATCGAACTGATCGGCCTGAAGGGCTTTGAAGAAGTCTTTCCGCGCGATCTTTCGGGCGGCATGGCGCAGCGGGTTGCAATTGCCCGCGCCCTGATTCAAGACCCGGATTTACTGCTGCTGGATGAACCGTTTGGCTCGCTGGATGCGCTGACCCGCGAACGCATGGGCAGCGAGTTATTGAATCTGTGGCAGGCGCGCCAGAAAACCGTCCTGATGGTGACCCACTCCATTTCCGAGGCGCTGCTGCTTTCCGACCGTGTGCTGGTACTGACGCCCCGTCCCGGCCGGCTGGCGCTGGACTTCCGCGTTCCCCTGCCCCGCCCGCGCAGCGATGACATGCGCTATACCGCCGCGTTTGGAAAACTCTCGCGAAAATTAAAGGCCGCAATTGCTTGAATTTTTCGAGAAAAACTATTGACACAGAACAATTGTTCGTGTATTATAATAGTACAAATGGTCGAAAAATTTTAGATAAAGCATCGGTCTTTTCTTTCAAAAAGGAGTGGCAGCATGATGATGGCGAGACGCAGCCAGGGTTTAAGTGAACGTCACCGTAAAATACTGGACTTCCTCACCCGCTTTCAAGAGGAAAACGGCTACTCCCCTTCCATTCGAGAAATTGGGGATAGCATCAACGTCAAATCCACCTCCCTGGTGGATTATTATCTGACCCAACTGGAACAGATGGGCTTCATCTCGCGGGATAACCGTGTGTCCCGTTCGATTCGCGTGCTGGAACCGGCCGAACGGCTGCTCAACCGCGCCGTCAAAGCCGTCCGGCAGCTGGAGGATGTCGTCCCCATTCCGGTATTGGGGCGAATCGTCGCCAGCGAGCCGATTCCGGTACCCCCCTCCGATCTGGCCTACTTCGACCCGGAATCCAGCGTGGAAATCGCCCGCAGTTTGCTACCCGCCCGCGAACGGCCGGAAGAACTCTTTGCCCTGGAAGTTCAGGGAGACTCCATGATTGACGCCATGGTCAACGACGGCGATACCATCATTCTGCGCCGCGCACAGGAAGCCAACAACGGCGACATGGTTGCCGTGTGGCTGGACGACCGCGACGAAACCACCCTCAAGTACTTCTACAAAGAGAAAGACCGCATCCGCCTGCAGCCCGCCAACCCGACCATGGGCCCCATCTACATCGAAAATCCGGCACACCTGCGCATCATGGGCAAAGTGGTCATGGTCATCCGCCAGGTCAAATCGGTAGCTGCCTGAGCAGAAAGCAAAACCCCCCGCCTGTAAAACGGGGGGTTTTTGATGTTGGACGTAGAACCGCGGATTAGACGACTTCGACGACTGCGCCAGCGGCTTCCAGTTTGGCCTTGGCATCGTTGGCGGCTTCTTTGCCAACCCCGCTCAGCACCTTGGCGCCGGCAGTTTCCGCCATGGTCTTGGCTTCCACCAGACCGAGGTTGGTCAACTGGCGGATGACCTTGATGGTTTCAATCTTCTTGGGGCCGGCATCCTTGAGCACTACATCGAATTCGGTCTTTTCTTCCACCGGTTCAGCGGCGGCAGCAGCCGCAGGAGCAGCAGCCACAGCAGCAACCGGAGCGGCGGCGGAAACGCCCCATTTTTCTTCCAGCATTTTTACCAGTTCAGCGGCTTCCAGAACCGACAGTTTGCCGAGTTCTTCAACCAATTTTTCCAGATCAGCCATTTCAAATTCTCCTTACAAAAAAGTGTGTTTGTTTTCGATTGATGAAATTTTCCTGTTTTGACAGGTGGATGAACAACGCATCAGGCAGCAGCCGGGGCAGCACCCTTTTCAGAGTAGGCTTTGATGACTGCCGCAAGACCACGGGCAGGCTCGGCAATCGTCCGCACCAGTTTGGTGGCCGGCGCCGAGATGGTGCCCAGCAGCATGGCGCGCATGACCGGCAGCGGCGGCAGGTCGGCCAGTGCTTTGACCTGTGCAGGCGAAAGCGGCTGGTTGCCCAGATACCCGCCCTTGATCGCAAAGATCTCGGATTTGGCCGTTGCATCACTGAGTACCTTGGCAAGCGCTGGTGCATCACTGAACGCAAAACCCACCAGTGAAGCGCCATCGAATACGGCTTTGTCCTGAATGCCGACTTCATCGAGCGCCAGTTTCATCAGGGTATTCTTGACGACGTGCAGCTCGGCGCCGGCTTCGCGCGCTTTGGCCCGCAGGGTATCAATCTCCTTCATGGTCATCTTGCTGTAATTGAGGACAAACACACCCTGGCTTTGCCGCAGCCATTCCACATACTGCGCCACCATCTTATTCTTGTGCTGTTTTGTGAACGCCAACGAGGATTCACCTCCTTTCTTTTAAGATAAAAGTCTTTGCCCTGCGCGTGCCGGGCAAAGACTTTTAACCACTGCCAGAAGGCAGTATAGATTTCTCGGAAAAGTCCTCACCTCGGCGGGATATTAAGCCCCTTGCGGGGCACCTGCTTTCAACGGTGCAGGGAATATTCACTTTTTAGGGAATCAGGTGGTTTACCTGTTTCACTCCTTCGTAGACATGTTTTGAGCCTGAACCGCATCCACACGGATGCCGGGCCCCATGGTGGTGGTGACCGTCACCTTGCGGATGTAGGAACCCTTGGCGGCAGCCGGTTTGGCTTTTTTGATCGCATCCATCAGCGCCGCCATGTTGTTGTACAGTTTTTCGGTATCAAAAGACACCTTGCCAATCGGCACATGGATGTTGGCCGTCTTGTCCAGGCGGAACTCCACGCGGCCGGCTTTGGCTTCCTGAATCACGCGCGGCAGGTCATCTGGCGGAACTACGGTACCGGCTTTGGGATTTGGCATCAACCCGCGCGGGCCGAGCACACGCCCCAACCGGCCGGCTTTGCTCATCATATCCGGCGTGGCAATCGCCACATCAAAATCGGTGAAGCCGTTTTGAATCTTGGTGATCCATTCGTCGCTGTCGGCAATGTAATCGGCACCGGCTTCTTTGGCTTTTTCAGCCCCTTCACCTTGCGCAAAGACCAGCACGCGGACTGTCTTGCCCAGGCCGTGCGGCAGGACAACCACATCGCGCACCTGCTGATCGGCCTGACGCGGGTCCAGACCCATGCGCAGGTGAACTTCAACCGTCGCATCAAATTTGGTAATCGAAGTTTCTTTTGCCAGAGCAAGCGCTTCCTCAGGCGAGTAGGACTGGCCGGGAGCAATTTTTGCACTGGCGGCGAGGTATTTCTTTCCGTGCTTTGCCATGATTTCTCCTTCGTGGTGCTAACGGGCAGTCAACCGCCCTCCCACTTTTGCTTAATCTACGACCTGAATGCCCATATTGCGGGCGGTTCCTTCGATCTGACGCATCGCATCTTCGATGTCCACTGCGTTCATATCTTTCATTTTGATCTCGGCAATTTCCCGAACTTGAGCGCGGGTTACTTTACCCACCTTGGTGCGGTTGGGCACCGCCGAACCCTTTTCAACGCCGGCTGCTTTTTTGAGCAGCACCGCCGCCGGGGGCGATTTCAAAATGAAGGTGAAGGAACCATCGGTATAGACGGTGATTTCCGCAGGGATGACTTCGCCAGCCCGGTTTTGGGTGCGGGCGTTGTATTCCTTGCAGAATGCCATGATGTTGATCCCATGCCCGGCGAGGGCAGGGCCAACCGGCGGAGCCGGATTTGCTTTTCCGGCAACCAACTGTAACCTTACGACTGCTTTTAGTTTCTTTGCCACTTTTTCTACTCCTTCGTGGTTATAACGGGTGGTTTGGGGAGCACCCTCCCACAAACAATCCTCGTCGCCGAGGATTTACCTGCATCATTTAAGCTTTTTCTACCTGCAGAAAATCCAGCTCCACAGGGGTTTCTCGTCCAAAGAAATTGACCATCACCCGCACCTTATTGCGCTCCTGGTCAATTTCCGCCACCGTTCCGCGAAAATCGTTGAACGGGCCATCTACAATCCGTACGCGCTCGCCCACCTTGAAGGTGACTTTGACATGCGGCGCTTCCGCTTCCATGCGCTTGAGGATTTGAGCCACCTCTTCGGGGCGCAGCGGGGTGGGCTGATTGCCCATGCCCACAAAACCGGTCACACCCGGTGTGTTGCGCACCACGTACCAGGACTCTTCGGTCATAATCATGTTGACCAGCACATAACCGGGAAACACATGGCGTTCGACGGTGCGCCGCTTGCCGTCTTTAACCTCAATTTCTTCCTGGGTGGGGATGACCACATCAAAAATTTTGTCTTTCATCCCCATCGTTTCGATGCGTTGTTCGAGGTTGTGGCGCACTTTGTTTTCGTATCCAGAGTAGCAATGCACCACATACCAGGCCCGCTGTTCGGTACCCGGTTCTTCAAAGGTAGGGAGTTCCTCTTCCGGAGCCGATGGTTGCGCAGCAGCACGGGATGCGCCTGTCGAGCCGGTGGTCTTTTTGACCTCCGGCTGCGGTTGAGGTAGCGGTTTTTGTTCCTGCTCTTCCTCAGGGTCTTTCATTTCGTCATACGCATCCTGCATTCCCATCTACTCCTTCGCGGCTGGTTGTCCGGCGTATTATCCCAACAATAAACCGATTAAAGCCGAGAAAACGTAATCCAGCAAACCTAAAAAGATGGCCATCAAACCCATCACCACCAGCACAATTTTGGTCAAACGCCAGGCTTCCTGTGTGGTCGGCCAGTTGACTTTGCGCAGTTCACCGATGGTTTCGCGCCAAAAGCGCACCAGCCGGTTGGGCTGTTTGCTCTTTTCAGCCTGTTTGCTTTTTTCAACCTGTTTGCTTTTTTCGGTTTTCTCAGCCACACAAAACTCCTTCTTATTCAGGCTAAAACGCCGCTTTCCTGCTGATTTCCCTCCAAAAACTGCGGCGGGGCGGAAAGGGCGTTGCCCGGAATGAGGCAGGCCAGGCAGGAGTCGAACCCACAACCCCCGGTTTTGGAGACCGGTGCTCTGCCAATTGAGCTACTGGCCTACAGAAAGGTGAGGCAGTCTGTTGCGCTTGCATCTGCCTCACCCCAATTATACCCTACTTCGTTTCGCGGTGAAGCGTGTGCTTGCGGCAGCGCGGGCAGTATTTGCTCAATTCCAGACGCCCCGGATCGTTGCGGCGATTCTTCTCGGAGGTATAGTTGCGCTCTTTGCAATCCGAACACGCCAGAGTAATCACCGGGCGAATATCTTTCTTCTTAGATGCCATACTTTCACTTGCGGCCTATTGAGTTAAGCCGACGCTCCTTCTCAGTCCAGAATCTTGGTAATCACACCCGCGCCGACGGTCAAACCGCCTTCGCGAATGGCGAATTTCGAACCCTGCT
>NZ_DAOUBL010000292.1:0-12873 GCF_034432615.1 Bellilinea sp.
GTTGTTGAGTAAAGAAACGCTGGGAATTTCGGACAATCATCATTACGACCACAAACGAAAGCGGCACAATCAGCAAGGCTACCAGGGTCATCTGCCATGAAATGGTCAACATCATCACCAGCACGCCCACTACACTGACAAACGATGTGATGATTTGGGTCAAGCTCTGATTGAGGGTCTGATTGACGGTATCCACATCATTGGTCAGACGGGAAAGTACCTCACCATGCGTGGTGCCGTCGAAATAACGGAACGGCATGCGGTTGATTTTTGACATAATCTGCTTGCGCAGCTGATAGGTTACCGTAATGGCCACATCGGTCATCAGCCAGCCCTGCAGGTAACTGAGGACAGAGGAAAACAGGTACAACCCCAGCACGGTAAGCAGAATTTGCCCGATACCCGCAAAATCAATACTGCCGGTGCCGCTCAACTGCGCCAGCAAACCTTCAAACAACTTGGTGGTTGCGCCGCCGAGGATTTTTGGACCAAGGATCGCAAAGACGGTTGAGCCGGCTGCCAGCAGAATCACGATGATGATCGTGATTTTGAAAGGATCCAGATAATGCAGTAACTTGCGCAGGGTTCCTTTGAAGTCTCTCGCCTTTTCAACCTTTCCCATCATCATATGTCCGCCAAAAGGTCCGCGGCCGCCGCCCATGGGGCCGCGCCCTGCGGAAGGCGGACGCATCGCGCCGCCTTCCGATTGCCTGGGTTTTCCATTGCCCGATGTCAGATGATTGGGTTGAGTCATGCCAGCACCTCCTCCCTCTTCAATTGCGAGAGGGCAATTTCTCGATAAACTTCACACTTTTCCAGTAATTCCTGATGGGTACCCTGGCAGATGATTTCACCTTCATCCAGCACGATAATTTGATCGGCATCTTTGATAGTCGCCACCCGTTGAGAAACGATAATCACCGTGCTTTCTTTCAGGCTTTGTTTCAAAGCCCGACGCAAGCGGGCATCCGTGCGGTAATCCAGCGCCGAAAAACTATCATCGAAGATGTAAATCGGGGCACGTTTGACCAGGGCTCGGGCAATGCTCAAGCGTTGCTTTTGTCCGCCCGAAAAGTTAATACCGCCCTGAGAAACGGGCAATTCCAATCCATCCGGGTTGGTCAGCACAAAATCACTCGCCTGAGCAATTTCCAGCGCCTGTTTGAGAATTTCTTCAGCAGCCTCTTCATTGGCATAGCGCAAGTTGCTCTCAATCGTACCGCTGAACAGGTTGCTCTGTTGAGGAATGTAGCCAATCTTATCGCGCAGTTCGCTCAGGCGCACCTCGCGAATATCCACGCCATCAATCAGGATGGCTCCACCGGTAACATCGTAAAAGCGCGGGATCAGGTTGACGACTGTGGATTTTCCCGACCCGGTCGTCCCGATGATGGCAGTGGTTTTTCCAGCCTCCGCCACAAAATTCAAGTTACACAACACATTTTCCTCTGCATCCGGGTAACGGAAGGACACGTTCTTGAATTCAATTCGTCCTCGAAACGGTTGCGGGAAGGATTTTGGCTGGGGGGGATCCACAACCGTTATTTCCGTTTCCAGCACGTCCGCAACGCGGTTGGCAGAAACATCGGCACGCGGGAACAGGATGAACAGAAACGAGAGCATCATGAAGGCAAATACAATTTGCATCGCATATTGCATGAAGGCCATCATATCGCCTACCTGCATACTCGCCTGGGCCACCTGTTGCGCCCCAATCCACAGAATTAACACCGAAATTCCGTTGAGAATGATCATCATGAACGGCATAACCATGACAAAAACGCGGTTGACAAACAGGCTGGTGCGGGTCAAATCAAAGTTTGCTTCTTCAAAGCGTTGTTCTTCGTGCTTTTGACGGTTGAAAGCACGCACCACCATCATCCCGCTCAAATTTTCACGGGCAATCAGATTCAGGCGGTCAACCAGACTCTGGATAATCTTAAATTTTGGGGTAGCAATGGCAAACACCACGCTGATCAGGCCGATCAGTGAAATCACTGCCACAGCAATAATCCACCACATATCCGCGCTTTTGTTCACCGCCCGAATAATGCCGCCAATCCCGATGATGGGCGCGTAAAAGACCATCCGAATCAGAATCATCATGACCATTTGAATCTGGGTAATGTCATTGGTCGAACGGGTAATTAACGAGGCGGTGGAGAATTTTTCAATCTCAGCCCCGGAAAAGCGCATGACTCGTTCAAACAGCAAGTGGCGCAGGTTACGCGCCAGCCCGGCGGCTACCCGCGAAGCCAGAAAACCCACCAGTACTATAGCCGCCGCGGAAAGAAGCGAGATGAGCAGCATTTGCCCGCCTACCCGCAGAATGTAATTGGTTTGTAACTGCCCGGTGTCCATTCCCAGCGCCTCATACTCCGCTTTAACCGACCGCGCGGCGGCCTGTACCAGGGCTTTTTCTCCACCAATGGTTTCAAATCGCTGGCTGACCGCCTGGCGGATCTGATTGCGCTGTGCCTCCGGCAGGTTCGCCATCAATGTAAACAGGTCCATGCCGGCCGGCAGACGAGAAAGGTCAAAAGACATGCCCGGCATAAGGGTTTGAGCCTGCTGGGGATCTTTCAGCACCTGCTCAATTCCCGAAATGATCAGCAAACCCTCTGCTACCGGCAATTCCAGATTTTTGAGAACCTCTGCATCGGTCTGACTAAGCACATAGACCGGTTCTTCTGCCAGCAGCGGATAGGTTTTGACAAGAGACGCAAAATCGGCGTCGGTCTGATCCACCAGCCGGTAAGATTTCAGCACCTGCTCCTTCTCATCCGGCGTTAAAAACAGCCCAAGATGCTGCATGGTCGTCTGACGCATTGCCTGCGGCAGACCATTTTCCACCCCGCCCTGCTGAATGCCAACATTAACAATTCTGGAAAGATAATCCGGCAATGCCAGATCGGCATTTGCCTGCACAAACAATAATAGAATTGCCAGAATCAACGGCAGTGCAAAGGGTTTCAAGTACTTAAGAATCCGAAACATTAATGTACCTCCTGATCAATACCTTTTTATAAACAGGCCTTAAACCGGCTCAATCTCTTTCATCCGCTCGGTCATCAATTCCAATGCCTGGATGATCTGTTCCATTTCCTCAGCAGTCAGATGATCCACCAGCTGATACAACCATTGCTGGCGGGCAAGTGTGCTTTCGGCAAGGATTTGCCGGCCTTTTTCGGTCAAGACCAGCTGCTTGTGTCGGCGGTCATTGGGATTTTCGCGGCGGGCAATCAAGCCCTGCTGCACCAGCCGATCCAGCAGCTGGCTGGAAGCGGCGGCAGTCACCCCCAATTCCTCGCTAATTTGCGAGATATTGCAATCCTGATTGTAGTGAATATGGCGCAGGGCTACCATTTGGGTCATCGAGAGACCCTGCTCCTTGGTATATTGCCAGAAAGAGCGCATGGAACGCTGCATAATCTGTCCCATGGCTCGTTCAAATACTTCCAGGTATTTTTGGCGAATTTGATCCATAAAATCCAATCCCTGTAAATAGTTAAGCGATGTTGAATATTAACTTATTTTGACAAATTGTCAAGAGGCAAAAGATTATACATCAGCCGTCTCCCGGTTCGAGGAAACGGCTGATTGATTGCCTGAATAAGGGTTGTCAGCGCAGACCGGTATCCACAAAATCCTTCAAAGGATTATCCGGGTCAGCGTATTCTTTCAGGACTTCCTCGTAGGTTTTCAAACCCATTGGACGGCGCTCCTCCCCCTGCTGATTGGGTTTAAGTCCTAAGAGGGTCTCGATTTCATCCCGTAATTGGCTGGCATGAGCAGCCTGTTGTTCAAAGGGTGAATGGCGCAAGCGGTGCGGCAGGGCTAATTCGGCGGCAATGGCAACATCTTCCAGGGTAATTCTATTCCGCCCCTCAAAGGCTGCCTGCGCCCGCGCTGTCTTTAAAATCACCATATCCGGACGATGACCATCCACCTGAAAGTGAGCCGTCAGCTGGGTGATCACCAGCAGGTCATCACGGGTATATTCCACCTGTTGAACCAGCCGGCGCGCCTGATGGATCTGAAAACCCAACTCCCGTTCGCGCGCCTGCCACTCGCGGCAAAATGCCTCCGGGTTTTCTTCATACGCCAGGCGGCGCTTCATGATGGCAACCCGTTCCAATGCGCTGCGTAATCCGCGCACCTGTACCGAAAGTCCAAACCGATCCAGTAATTGCGGGCGCAGATCGCCTTCCTCCGGATTCATTGTCCCAACCAGAATGAACCTCGCTGGATGGCTGAACGATACGCCCTCCCGTTCGATGATATTGACCCCCATGGCTGCCGAGTCGAGCAGCACATCCACCACATGATCATCCAGCAGATTGACTTCATCAATATAGAGCAGCCCGCGATTGGCTGCCGCCAGCACCCCCGGCTCAAAAGCCTTTTCCCCCTTTTGAATGGCTTTTTCAATGTCCAGCGTACCCACCACGCGGTCTTCGGTTGCCGAAATGGGTAAATTCACAAACGGGGTTGCACGGCTAATCACGGGCGGTCTCGCCCCCTCTGGAAAGCGCTGGCGGCATTCCGTACACCATTCTGTCGGGCGTTCAGGATCACACCCAAAACGGCAGCCTTCAATGACTTTGAGTTCCGGCAGCAAGGCTGCCAGGGCTCGCGCTGCGGTGGATTTGGCAGTTCCCCGTTCACCGCGGATGAGAACGCCGCCAATCCGCGAATCGATGGCATTCAGGATCAAAGCACGCTGCATGCGCTCCTGACCGACAATGGCGGTAAAGGGAAAATTGAATGTAAAGTGCTGCATGATTTCTATGCTACACCTGAATCATCTCCAAACGGCGCAGTTTGACACTATCCGTAGCGCGGGTTTTCTGGTGACGGCAAGCGATCACCTCTGCCAGAATAGCCACTGCAATTTCCTGCGGGGTGACTCCGCCCAAATCCAGCCCAATCGGAGCATACACCCGTTCTAATGAACGGGAATCATAGCCATCCTTCAGCAAATGTTCGCGGATGGTTCGGCATTTTGCCAGACTGCCAATCATGCCAATGTATGGAGCAGGGGTGGTCAGCGCATAGCGCAGGGCTGCTTCATCAGAAACATGATCGGTGGTGATTAACACCACATAGGAATCTTCGCCGAGTTTAACCTGTTCCAATTCCGGCACAGTAGCCAGACCAGCCTGAACATCTACAACCACCACATCAAAACCAGCGGCTTCTCCCATGATTTTGAGCGGTCTTCCAATATGTCCGCCGCCGACGATGACTAACTGGGGAGCAGGAAGAAAGGGTTGGATGAAAACAGTCACCTCCCCGCCGCACAGTGTGCCAATCGCGTCTTCCCCTTCCTCTGCCAGCTTATAGTGGAACAGACCGGCGCGGTGTTCCATTAAGGCCTTTGTGGCATCTGTGAGGATGGCCGACTCCAGCTTACCACCACCCACTGTCCCGGCGGTTTTCCCATCGGAGAGAAGCACAATTTGCGCTCCGACTTTCGCGGGTGATGCCCCGTGGACTTCCACCACCGTGGCCAGCACCGCCGGTTGACGGTTCTCAATGGCCTGCGCAAGTTGCTGAATGGCTTTGGACATTTTTACTTCCTCAATGGGATTGAACAGCCTCTTTCAGCCAGTTTTCAATTTCGGTTTTGGATGGAATTCTGCCATAGGAGACCACTTTACCTTCAATCACCAGCCCCGGCGTTGCCAGAATCGGGTACTGCATGATATCCGCATGATTGGTCACCTTTTCAAACTCGGCTTCTATTCCAAGCAAAGCAACCACCTCACGGGTTACGGCCTCAAGCCGCTTGCAATTTGCACAACCGACACCCAAAATCTTAATATTTAACATCTCCATCACCTCAGTAAAAATATATTCGTACGAATGAATATCATTATAATCCCTAATTATCTCAATACCAGTGACAAGTGTAAGAGATTTTTAGGAGAGGTCTCACAGAAAAGATACCCCAAATGGTTTTCCTGCTTTTAATCTATAAGCAGCTATTCAGGTTATAATCTACATAACACATCCCACTTCACGGTGAATTTCCTTGTCTCCCCTATCCGAAGCAGAATTACGAGAAATTGTACTGCGGGTCATTCAACAAACTACCGGCCAAACCTCCACCGGAGTGGTCGGTAACCCTGCGCCTTCCTCCGAGCCGGCTTCGATCAATAAGGTCATCGCCATTGGTGCAGATCACGGCGGCTTTGAACTCAAGGAAATCTTAAAAAAAGACCTTGTGGAAGCAGGGTATTCCATCATTGACGTTGGAACGAACAGCAAAGATTCTGTGGACTACCCGGACTTTGCCCACGCGGTTGCTATTCAAGTTGCCAGCGGTAAAGCATGGCGCGGTGTGATGATTGACGGTGCTGGAATCGGCTCCTGCATGGTTGCCAACAAAGTCCCCGGTATTCGGGCTGCCATGGCCTATGACATTTCCTCGGCAATTAACAGCCGTGAACACAACGACAGCAATATACTCACCCTGGGTGCTGGTCTGATCGGCGTCAATTTAGCCCGACAAATTCTCAAAACCTGGCTGGAAACCGCCTTTGCGGGCGGCCGTCACAGCCGGAGGATTGAAAAAATCATCGCTATTGAAAAGGAATACCTCAAGGGAGGTTGAACCCGCATGAATAACGATGCCAAAACAATTGCCTCACTGGTTGAAATCATCACTCGCGAAGTTTTGACGGTTCTGATGGAACGTCAAAACCCTAGCGGAGATAATGGAGAGCACTGCGAATTTTCCTGCGCTGAAGGGATTTGTGTTCAAACTTGTTTTGACAAAGTTGGGCAGGTCATTCATGCCGGCGCAGAGCGGGTTTCGAACGGACTGGGCGGTGTTCCGCAAGACATGAAAATTGCCAGCATGATTGATCACACCCTGTTAAAACCCGATGCCACCCAGGAACAAATTGCCCAACTGTGCTTCGAAGCCAAACGATTTGGTTTTGCTTCCGTCTGCGTTAATCCAACCTGGATTGAATTGTGCGCCAAACTGCTCCAGGGTACGCCGGTAAAAGTTTGCACAGTGATTGGTTTTCCGCTGGGTGCCAACACCCCGGAAGTCAAGGCTTACGAAACGGGGCAGGCCATCCAACTCGGCGCCCAGGAAGTGGACATGGTGATCAACATCGGCGCGCTTAAATCCCGTGACTTGCAGCTGGTTGCCCGCGATATTCGCGGTGTGGTCAAGACCGCCCATGAAAAAGGTGTGCTGGTCAAAGTCATCATTGAAACCGCTTTGCTGACCGATGAGGAAAAAGTCATTGCCTGCTTAATTGCCAAAGAAGTAGGCGCCGATTTCGTCAAAACCTCTACCGGTTTTTCTGGCGGAGGTGCCACCGCTAATGATGTCGCCCTCATGCGCCGGGTGGTTGGCCCGCAACTGGGTGTCAAAGCCTCCGGCGGGGTGCGCACCTATGAAGATGCCGAACAAATGATTAAAGCCGGTGCAAACCGCATTGGTGCCAGCGCCAGTGTTAAAATCATCTCTGGCGCACAACCCGCCGACTCACCAGCCAAAACGCCCGAAGCGGTTCTGCAAAAAAGTTATTGAGGGGAGAAGAAATCATGCTGATCGCCAAAGTAATCGGCACAACCGTGGCAACCATCAAGGATGAAAAACTGGCCGGACGCAAACTTTTGGTCGTCCGCCCGACCGATGAGTTTGGAAACCCCAGCGGCAAACCTTACGTGGCAATTGACACGGTAGATGCCGGCATCGGGGATCTGGTGCTGACCTGTGCCGGCTCCTCGGCCCGCCAGACCGCCCTGACCAAAGACACCCCCGTGGATGCGGTCATCATGGCAATCATCGATACCCTGGAAGTTGAGGGGCAAATTACTTTTCAGAAATCCCCCTGATACCCCTTAAACCAACATGTTGCTTGGCATTGTCAAAGGTAATGCGGTATGTACCATGAAATACCCCGGCACACAGGGGTTGAAATTGCTGGTTGTTCAGCCGGTCAATAAACACCTGCAACCGCTGGGAGGGTTGCAAGTCGCAGCCGATACCGTCCAGGCCGGCGAGGGTGACCTATGCGTGATGGTGCGCGCCCGCGAAGCCGCTTTAGCCTTGCCGGATAAGAAATTTGTCCCGATTGATCTGGCGCTGGTTGGTATTGTAGATGAACTGGAAGTCAGAAGTGACGAATCCTTTAAACTCACCCTCCAAAGGGGTTGGAACCCATACTCATAAGGCCAAAACATGATACTCGCCAAGGTTGTCGGCACAGTGGTTACCACCATCAGTCATCCCGATTATAAAAATCGGAGGTTGCTGGTCGTACAGCCGCTTGGTTTGGAAGATGAAGCCCCCGATACCGACTTCATCGCTCTCGACAATACCCACGCAGGCATCGGGGATACTGTTCTGGTCAACCGTGAGGGGAACGGCGCCCGTCAGGTATTACAAAACCCCAATGCCTGCGTCATTTCGGTGATCGTTGGAATTGTCGATTCGGTCTACCTGCAAGAGTGAATTTCACTACCACGCCATTTCTGGTTCTTGGACAAGGCTGGTTCCAGCAATCCGCTGAGCTACCAGAAGCCGGTGTTCTTCCTCCACCAAGACGATCCCGATGCTGGCTAATTTTCGGCAGATTTCTGCATCCAAATGAAGAGAATATTCATAAACCGATAACAGCCGGTCAGTGTCATCATCTGCTGCCAGCCGATTGATTGAAACAGCGCCGCACTCGACACACTGGTGAATCAACATCAATTCACCTTGCAGAAAACTGCCGTACTTTTTACGTTGTCGTTTGAAGGTCAATCCAATTGGCTTCATATTGCCTTTACAGGCACTCAACCGGTCACCGGCAGCGTATAAATCCACATGACGCGACCACAGGCAGTAGGGGCAGTGATTTCGGTTGGACACACTGCTCAGAATTGGATTTATGGATACCCAATTTCCACAGTGCTTGCAGGTAAAATCCTGTTGGCTGGGGTAAAAGCGCTTCTTCATGCTGAACCTCGCAACCTCAGGTAACTTCGGTAACGGCGCGGATGAATATGGCCTTCCAGCACAGCTCGGCGAACGGCGCAGCCGGGTTCTTCATCATGGGCACAGTTCAGCCCGAATTTGCATTTTCCGAGGAAATCTCGCATCTCCGGGAAGCTGGCTGCTAGTTCATCCGCGGGTATATCCCACAGACCGAATTCCCGCATGCCGGGAGAGTCTATGATTGCACCTCCACCCTGGAGGGGTAGCATTTCTAAATGAGTGGTGGTATGCCGTCCCTTGCCGGTGATCGGATTGACATCCCCAACCCTTAACTGTCTTCCTGCTTGTAATGCATTCAACAACGATGATTTTCCAACACCCGATTTGCCGATAACCAGCGAAACCCGTCCGGTCAGGATGGAGCGCAAATCATCCAGACCTTCACCCGTCCGCGTGCTCGTAAAAATCACCGGATAGCCAATTCGGCGAAAATCTTCGAGGATCTGCATGGTTTCCTGGTCAGATTGATGATTCTGGTTTTCGAGCAAATCCATTTTGGTCATGCAGATCACTGCCGATAAACCGGCATCTTCGCTTGCCAAAAGGTAGCGATCCAGTAAATTCCAGTGAGGATCGGGCTGGGCGATAGAGAAAATCGCAAGGACTTGGTCTAAATTTGCCGCAATGACCTGTTCGTGTGGGTATTTATCCGGCATGGAAAGTGCCGCTCGCCTGCCAAAACCATTCCGGCGCGGCATTACAGCCGTAATGACACCTTGCTGGCTGGCCATTAAGCGTACCCGGACTTCATCTCCAACCGTTATTGACGCAAACGAACCCGCTGAGTCCTTTTTGAGCTTATTACTTTTCAAACTGCCCAACAAGCTGCACGGGATGATTCGATCATCAACGCTCACTTCAAAAGCACTATTCAATTTTTTGGTGATAACACCCAAAAGTTCGTTCTCACAATCGTGGTGAAACATGGTTGAAATTCCTTATTAAACAAAAACACCAGCCTCGAATTTTTCCGTGGCTGGTGCCAATGATTTCCTACTGCTGACTTAAAGTCAGTCAAACATCTCTGGTGACATGCTGCAATATTGCCGGAAGGCAATCCACCTCACGAACACCCGGAAATTAAAAAGCCACGGGAATGAGCACGCCGTGGCTGCAGATCGTTTCGTTCAGAAAATCAGAATCAGCAAGCTCTCCCGAAAGGCAGGCGCGCCCATACGGCTCGATTGCAAACAAGCACCGATCCTGCTGTAAACATACAACGCCTCTCCTTCCGTAGAATTAATTAGATAAAAAGTTTATATCAGGCTTTGGTAACCCTGTCAAGGTGATATTCATCCGCTGTTATTGCAACCCCATTGTAAAAACAGGCCAGTTCATGACCGGCATCCGCAAATATCCGAACAGCCTGACCTTCGGGAAACATGCGGTAGTGGGGCTGAAAAGCCTCCAGAACCAGCCCGGAAGTGAGGCGGATTTGGTAAACATTCAACACCCCCTTGAAGATGCGCGAGAGAATCACGCCGTTTGTTTCCCCATGGAGATCAAAGCCTAAATCGTCTGCACGCACCGCCAGCTCTACCGAACTGCCAAATGGTAATGCAACCCGCTGAGGAATCAAACCAATTTCGGTTTCAATCCCCTGCTCAACCACTTTCCCCGGCAGCAGATTGGCATTTCCCATAAATTCGGCTACAAAGCGGTTTGCCGGATGGGAAAAAATACGCTCCGGGGAATCTGCCTGTTGAACATGACCCTGATTCATCACTGCCAGCCGGTCACCCATATACAGCGCCTCTTCCTGATCGTGCGTCACAAACAGGGCAGTCAGATGAAGGTTCTTAAGCAACCAGCGGACTTCCTCACGCAATTTCAGGCGCAAATCCATATCCAGACTGGAAAAGGGTTCATCCAGCAGTAAAACCTTTGGTTGAGGCGCCAGCGCCCGGGCAAGCGCAACCCGCTGCCGTTCTCCACCGGAAAGCTGATGCGGCATTCGCTTTGCCAGTCCACTCAGGCCCACCAGTTCGAGCATCTCTGCTACCCGCTGTTTAACTTGGGCGGGGGATTTTTTGTGCAATCCAAAAGCGACATTTTCTGCCACTGACAAATGTGGAAAAATGGCGTAATCCTGAAAGACTACACCAATTTGTCGTTTTTCTGGAGGAACAAAAGTATCCTCATTACTGAGCGGCCTGCCCTGCATCCAGATTTCACCCCGATCCGGACGTTCAAAACCGGCAATCAGGCGCAGGGTGGTCGTTTTACCGCAGCCGCTGGGTCCAACCAGGGCAAGGATTTCTCCATCGCGCAATTCAAGGTTCAAACCGCTGACCGCGGGTTGAGAAGAATAACATTTTTCTAACTGACAACACTCAATCAAATTGTCATTCATGTTCGTTGAGCAGATCCTTCATCAGAGGTATGGTGATTGATTAGCAAAATAGAAATTGAAGAGACCAGGATTAGAATAAGCGCCGGTAAAGCCGCCCGCGCAAAGTAAGCTTCAGAGACCGCTCCCCACACCTGTGTGGCCAGCGTGGAAAAACCGGTCGGTGCAAGCAGCAAAGTAGCCGGTAATTCTTTCATGGCGGTCAAAAACACCAGTGCTGCCGCCGCCGACGCACCGGGCATCACCAGAGGCAGCGTAATCCGTTGAAAAACGCGAAGCGGCGAATGCCCCAAACTGGCAGCCGCCTCTTCAAGACTGGGCTGCACCTGCCGAAGAACAGCCTGCAGATTGCCAACCGCCTGCGGTAGGAACAGTATTACATAGGCCAGCAAAAGCATGAACAGAGTCTGATACATCAACGGCAGGTAATTTGCTCCAAGAAAGACTAGGGAGAGGGCAATGACCACTCCCGGCACAGCATATCCCAAATAGCTCCATTTTTCGATCAGTTGACTGAAGAAACCGGGTCGGCGAACCGAGAGGAGTGATGCCGGCAGTGCCGCGATCACGGTAATCACCGCCGCCAGACCGGAAGCCGTCAGTGAACCGGTCAAAGGGCGCAACCAGCCGCTCAGTTGTTCGCCAGCCGCCAGTCCGCGCACCAGCCAGTAAAAAAGCACCCCAGCCGGTAGAATCAGAGCGCCAAGCAGCACTCCAATAATGATCACAATTGCCGCCACCCGCCAGTGACCCAGATCAACCGGTGGAGCGGGATGCACGGCCGTGTAGGGTTGTTCGGCGGAAGACCGCCGCATGCGTTGCTCTCCCACCAGAAAGCCAATCGTGATCAGCACCAGCACCAGCGAAAGTAACGCAGCAGCCGAGCGGTCAATGGAGGATTGATATTGCAGATAAATTGCCCGCGTGAAGGTGGTAAAACGCAGGATAGAAACAGCCCCAAAATCGCGCAGGACATACAACCCCACCAGCAGACTGCTGGCAGCCAGCGCCGGGCGGAGTTGCGAAAGGGTTACTTTCCAAAAAGTTTTCCAGACCGAGTAACCCAGACTGCGGGCTGCCTCTTCCAGAGATCGATCGGTGCGGATTAACCCCGCCCGCACCGCCAGAAACACATAGGGATAGGTCATCAGGGTCAAAACCAGCCATGCTCCCCAAAAGCCATAGATGGAAGGCAGCCGTTCAATACCCAGCCAGCCTTCCAGTAGATTCTGGAGCAGGCCGCGCGGCGCAAACAGGGAAACGAACAAATATGCGCTCACATAACTGGGAATGACCAGCGGCAAAGGCAGCAATGCAGCCCAGAGCGTTTTACCCGGCAGGTTCGTGCGCGTGACCAGCCATGCCGTCGGCAGGCCAATGATGACCGCCGAAAGCATTACCGCAAGCGCCAAACCGATACTTTGCCCCATGATTTGCAGGGTTTGCAGGCGCAGCAGCCAGCTCCACGCCGCCGGACTTGCCCCGGCGGCCCGAATGACCAGATAGAATAACG
>NZ_DAOUBL010000293.1:0-1778 GCF_034432615.1 Bellilinea sp.
CCATCAGGCGGGTTTTCGGTTCCGACACCGCCAGTTCATCCACCAGAACGATCGAGGATTCGGCAGCTTTGACCGAAAGCGCCGAACGCAAGGCTGCCCGACGCATCTTCCGGGGCATTGAAAGCGTGTAGGCATGCGGATGCGGGGTGTGAATCCGACCGCCGCCTTTCCATTGCGCTGCCCGAATGGAACCCTGCCGCGCCCGTCCAGTGCCTTTTTGGCGCCATGGTTTACGACCACCACCAGCCACTTCATTGCGGGTTTTGGTATCATGAGTTCCCAGTCGCGCATTCGCCATCTGGCGTACATACGCCTGATGCATCAAATCCACATTGATTGGGGCAGCAAAGATCGCCTCAGGCAATTCCACCTGCTTGACCTTTTGGCCCTCCATGTTGAAAACATCTACTAACATAGTTCCTTCGCTCCGTCAGTCCAGGTAAAGTCGCGATGCATCTTACTGCTTGCGCGCCTCTTTGATGATGACCAAACCGCCGCGCGGGCCCGGAACCGCTCCACACACGCCGATCAAGTTACGCTCGGCATCCACCAGAACAACCTTCAAGTGCTGCGCGGTCACACGTTCATTGCCCATATGACCCGGTCCACGCGAACCCTTGAAGACACGCCCGGGGGTCGTTCCGGAACTGCGGGAACCTGGCGCGCGGTGACGATCCGATTGACCATGAGTCTTCGGACCACCGCGGAATCCGTAGCGCTTGACACCGCCCTGGAAACCTTTTCCCTTGCTGGTACCAACCACGTCCACGCGCTCACCCACCGCGAACGCCTCGACGGTTACCGTTTCCCCTTCCTTGACATCAGGGTTTTTGGCGCGAAACTCGCGCAGAAAACGCAACGGAGGCAAATTAAGACCGGAGCGCTTCAAGTGACCCAGCTCTCCGCCGGTCAAACGCTTCGGCTTAACTTCCCCATAACCCAATTGGACAGCAGAATAGCCGTCATTTTCAGGCCGTCTTATCTGGGTAACGTAACATGGCCCAGCTTCGATAATGGTGACGGGCACCGCCACACCTGTATCATCGAAAATCTGGGTCATGCCGATTTTCTTCCCGATCAGCCCTTTAAACATCTCTTTTGTTCTCCTTGATCTTTCAAAGGTTTTTTTCAGGACTGTCAGCCTGGGCTTGGCTGCATCATCCCGGTCCGCCTGGCAGTCAGTGCCTTGCTGCGTCAGCTCGTTTTTTGTTCTGCGCCTACAAAGACACTCTTACCCGGCCTGTGAGCGTTGGCTGTTTTCAGCCTGTACGCCCAAACCGCTCTATTATAATCGAACTTTTTCAAAATGACCAGAGTTGATCCTGCCATTTTTGGGGTATTTTTCGGGCAGGCAGAACCTGCCCGAATTCCGCCCCGAATAACTAAATCTTAATCTCGATATCCACGCCAGCAGGCAAATTGAGTCGCATCAGCATATCAATCGTTTTTGAGTCCGGGTCAAGGACATCAATCAAACGGTTGTGCGTACGCACCTCAAAATGCTCGTGGGAGTCCTTATCTATGAAGGTCGAACGCCGAACAGTGAAGCGCTCAATGCGGGTCGGCAGCGGTACCGGTCCAACTACCTGCGCACCGCTCCGTTCAGCCGTTTCAACAATCCGCTTGGCGGATTGATCTAAAACACGGTGGTCGTATGCCTTCAGACGAATGCGAATTCGTTGCTTTGCCATCTTGCTACACCTAGTCCAGAATCTTGGTAATCACACCCGCGCCGACGGTCAAACCGCCTTCGCGAATGGCGAATTTCGAACCCTGCT
>NZ_DAOUBL010000294.1:0-5906 GCF_034432615.1 Bellilinea sp.
CTCTTTGGGCGCGAGGACCGCATCTGGCATATGATTTCATCGGCGCCGTGGGGCGGGGCGGTCAAGGGACTGCACCCGGCGGCCGAGGACCGTTTTACGGTGGTCGAGGTTCCCTTTTTGCGCTGGGACGAGGCGGCTTCAGCACATCTGCTGCTGCAAGAATCAACCGATCCATGGGAGGCGCTGCGCCGGCACGCTCAGATCAGTGACGGGGAGAGCCTGCGCCGCAAGCGCGCATTTTGGAACGAACGCCTGACGGAAGCTCAGCGCCGAGCGGCGGAACTGCTGGTACGCGAAGGGCTGGATAATGCCGCGCTTGCCCGCCGGCTGGGAAAAAGCCCGCGCACGGTGGCCAATCAACTGACGGCGGTGTACCGCGCCTGCGAGGGCTGGCTGGGCATGCCGGTCAACCGTGCCGTGTTCATTGCCGAGTTTGCCCCGTTGTTTCGCGGAGAGGATTAGGAAAAAGTTCCTAAGAAAAATTGGTCATTTTTACCGTAGCCGGGCTGGAGGGGATGCGGTAAATTATTCAAAACCGGAGAAAGGAGCAGGATATGCGGAAGGTAGCAATTGAGTTGATGACGGTAACGCCGCTGTTTTTGGGCGGCAGCGACCCGCGCAGCGGTCAGCCGCCGGAACTGCGCCCGCCCTCGTTTCGCGGGGCGATGCGCTACTGGTACCGCGCCGCGCTCGGCGGGGTGGTGGGGGATAAAAATCTGGGTGCGGTTCGGGCGTTGGAGGAGGCCGTATTTGGCAGTACGGACAGCGGCTCGCCGATCAGCCTGCGAATCAGCGGGAACTTAAAGTGGTCTTCCCACCCCATTCTGCCGCATAAGTCTGCCGGGCGCAGAAATGCTTTTGATGCCGGTCAGACCTTCCGTTTGACGATGAGCGCGCGCCCAACCTGCCCGGATTTGATCTGGGCGAATGCCTGCATGGCGCTCAACCTGGCGCTGACTTTGGGCGGGGTGGGACTGCGCTCACGGCGCGGCATGGGCAGTCTGCAGGTGGTGAAAAGCAGTGACCCGCAATTAGTACCGGTTTTCCCAAAAAACGAATCTGAAATCACGAAATTTATTCAAATTGTTGTCCGCTCTGCGGTTCGGCAGGCTCAAGCTTTGGCTGGCGAGAAAGGAATTGCCGTGACGCAATTACCCGAAGAGCCTACCGAATTTCCCTCTGCAGCCATGAATGCCGAAATACGATTGTTGAGCCAAATCAACGCCAGAAATGGGGTAGAGGCCGTAGCCGACCTGATGCGCCGCTTCCCCAAACAAAACTGGCTGGGAGGTATCAGCCCGCGGCAGGCTTCGCCGGTTTGGGCGAGGGTGTTCAAAACCACGGAAGGATACCATCTTCTGTTCACCCTGCTGCCGGCAAAACTGGCGGGCGATACTCATGATTACACTGAACTGCGAAGATGGTTAAAGATGGGCAATGTAGTGGGGGTGAAAGGATGGAACCAATGACAAATACAATGGATAAAGCCCTGGCAATCTTCACCTTCTCGCCGGTGCAGTCCTTTATCAGCGAGGCGCGCCGCGCCGAGGACCTGTTCAACGGTTCGGCAATCCTCTCGCGACTGGCGTATGCCGCCGCCGAGGCGATTGGCCAGCAAAACCTGATTTACCCGCTGTCCATCTCGCCGGACGATATGCCCAACAAACTGGTCGCCGAGCTCAACATGGACGAAGCCGAACAGACTTTGCAAAAAGCCGAAGACGCGCTGATCGGCGAGTGGCGCAAAATTGCCGCAAATGCGCGCCAACGCGCCAATCTGGATAGCGATGCGGTATGGATGTCCATCTGGCAGCGCCAGGTGATTCAGCGTCCGCCGTGGCAGGTGTTCTGGGTGTTTGTGCCGCGCAGCGCCGACTACACCGCCGATTACCGCGAAGCCAGCCGGCTGCTGGACGGGGTCAAGCACGCCCGGCTCTTTGAACAAAGCGAGGAGGAAGGCGCAAAGGACAGCCTGAGCGGTCAGCGCTCGGCGCTGCATACCCAAAACACTTCCCCAAAGTGTTACTGGAAGGAGATGGCGAAGAAAGGACACATCTCCGCCTCGCGCCTCAAACCGGAAGGTAAGGAACGGCTGGACGGAATCGCTCTGGTCAAGCGCTTTGCCGAGCTGAAGCAGAACCGCCAGTTTCCTTCCACCAGCACGGTCGCCGGCTGGGATTTTTATCAGCTGGCCGACGATAAAGCACCTTCCGCACTGCAGGCTCACAAACAGGCCTTGGACGGCCTTGGGCTGTACCGCGCCCGCAAAGAGGACGCCATCTTCCCGTACGACCTGGATTTGCTGTTCGAGGAAACGCTCACGCCTGAACGGATGAAGGATTCGTACAACAAGACTTTCACGGCCGAGCAACTGAAACCGGCGCGGCAAACCTTGCGCGGACTGTACAAGGCATTGGGGGATACCCGCCCTTCGCCGTATTACGCCATCCTGCTGCTGGACGGCGACGGAGTCGGCGTGAAGCTGGATGATATGCAAGGCAGCTCCAAAAAAGGGAGAGCCTTTCACGAGGCATTCAGCCGTGCGCTGGCAGATTTTGCCGGGAAGACCGCAAAAGAAATTGTTTTAGAGAAAAAAGGCGGCTTTCTGATTTACAACGGCGGTGATGATGTCCTGCTGTTCGCCTCATTGCAGAACGCCATACCACTGGCGGTGAAACTGACTGGGGCCTATAAGAAAGCTCAGGAAGGGGTGGTTCATGCCACGCTTTCCGGGGCGGTGCTGTTCGCCCATCACCTTTCGCCGCTATCGCGCGTGCTGGCCGACCTGCGCTCCGCCGAGCAGTACGCCAAGTCGGTCAAAGCGGATGATTGGGGTAACAAAGACATGCTGTGTGTGGCGCTGAGCAAGCGCGGGGACGAGCCGCTGCGGGCGCGCAGCAGCCCGGATCAGTTAGCCAAATTCGACTCAAACTGGGTTGAGCCGTTCCGCAAGGGTCGGCTGGCTGGCGGGCTGCCCTATATGCTCAAGGATGATTTGCGCATAGCCGAAAGTCTCGAGCCGCAGGCGGTGCAGGCGCTGGTCACCTACCGCTTCAAACGGCAGGCCGCGCCGGACTTCGGCGAAGAGGCTGCCACTTTAGCCGACCAATGGGTTAAATGGGTGGAGGACATTCGAAATAAATTGGAGACAACCGACCCAGGCCGAACGGCAATCGAAGAAGGCGTCAACTGGCTGGTGATTGCCCGCTTTTTGGCACAAGGAGGGAGAGAATGACCGCTTACTTTATGGAAGCCCAGGATGTCTTGTTTTTCCGCGACGGCCGGCCGTTCAACGCCGGTGACGATCATCACGCCGTCAGCCGTTTTCCACCGCCGCCCTCGGTGATTCAGGGCGTGATTCGCTCGCATTATCTGGTTCACAAGGGCATTCCGCTGGAAAAGGACAAAATCCGCCAGGCGGTGGGCGATGCGGAAAACTTCAACGGTCTGCGGCTGAGCGCGCCGCTGCTGGCGCGCCGCGAGCCGGACGGCCGCCTGACGCGCTTTTTCCCAACCCCGGCGGATGCCTGCCCCTCGGACGATGGTCAACACATCCGGGCGCGGCAGGTGGTCAGCTTCCGCCAACACAGCCACGCTGCCAGGGGTTTGACGCACCTGGTGGTTTCCCCGCCCAACAGCAAACCCCAAAAGGGTGATTTGGGCGGGTATCTGGACGAAAGCAGCTTCCAGGCTTACTTTTTCAACGGGCAGGCGGTTGCGACCGTCAAAGCCGGCCAGATCTTCCAGCGGGAAGTGCGCGTGGGCATTGCCCTGGATGCGGCGCGGCGCTCGACGGAGAGCGGAAAATTGTACGAGGCCGAGTTCATCCGCCCGCAGGAAAGCGTGGGGATTTGGGTCGAAATGGACGGCTACCCCGATTTCCCTGAGCAGGGCGTGATGCGCGCCGGGGGCGAAGGGCGCGCCTTGCGTTACGGCAGCGTTGCCCGGCAGGAATTTGCGGTTCAATTGGGCTGGAAGGTAGACCAGCCCCTGCCTTCCAATTTCAAGGTCTATTTTGCCAGTCCGGCATATTTTGAAGAGGGCTGGAAGCCGAAGGACTGGGGTGTTTTCTTCGATGGTCAGGTTGAGCTGGTGACGGCAGCCATTGGCGGTTATGAAGTGATCGGCGGGTACGACCTGTTGGAAGGCAAACAAAAACCTGCCGCGCGCTGGCTGCCGGCCGGGAGTGTGTTTTATTTCCGCAGTCAGGGCGGCGTCTGCTTGAAATCGGCGGCACTGACCGGGCGCGGGGCTGAAATCGGCTATGGTCAGGTGGTCATCGGCGCATGGCAGCCGGTGGATGCCTGACCGCTTCAATTCAAATCAGGAGGATAAGCAACATGTTCAAAGAAAGCCGTATCTTGTTTTTGTATGCTGAAACCGCCGTTCATGCCGGCAGCGGACGGGCGGCCGGCGGCGCCACCGACCTGCCCATTCAGCGCGAGCGGGTCACTCAGTATCCGCTGGTGCAGGCTTCCGGGCTGAAAGGCGCTCTGCGTGCCGATTTTCGCGAGCGCAAGAAACTCAAGGATGAGGATAAACTGGTCAAAGAAATTTTTGGTGAAGCAGGCGGGGAAGATAAAAACTACGCCGGAGCGGTTTCGGTGGGGGATGCGCGCCTGCTGCTGCTGGCAGTACGCGCCCTGAAAGGTGTGTTTGCCTACACCACCAGTGCGCATGCCCTCTCGCTGCTGCGCCGCACGGTTGAGTTGGCTGGTCAGCCCTTGGATTTACCGCAAATTCCCGCCCCCAAAGATGCCAACACTGCCCTGGTTGCGCCCGGTTCTGATCTCCTTCTACAAGACAAGGTGATCCTCGAGGATTTCAGTTTCAATGCGCAGCCGCGGGAGGATGTTGCTAAAATTGCCCAATGGCTGGCCAGTAACGCTCTGCCGCAAGGAGATGCCTTCCAGTACTGGCGTGATTCGCTGCCCAAACGGCTGTGCATCTTACCGGAAGACGCCTTCCGCGATTTCTGCCTGTACGCTACCGAGGTGCAAACTCACGTACGCATCGAGCCGGACAAGAAAACCGTGGCGAAAGGCATGTTATGGACGGCAGAGTACCTGCCTGCCGACAGTTTGCTGTATGCACCGCTGTTCTTCACCGATACGCGCACCAATACCAATGGCAAACCGGTTGAGGCGGTGATTAGGGAATTTGATTATCTGAATGGCAGCCACCTGCAGGTGGGCGGTGATGAAACCACCGGTCAGGGCTGGGTGGCGGCGCGGATTTACGGAGGTTGACCATGAGCGAAAATAATCCATCCATCATCCGCACCCTGGAGCAGCAGCGCGCCGCGCACGCCTGGCAGCAGGTTCAGGCAGGAAAAACAGCGGCTAAACAAAAAGAATTAAAGAGTCTGGCGCGCAGTGCGCCGGCCAGCATCCAGAGCAGCGGGCTGGGGCAAACGGTGGCATTTTGGAAGGCCAAAGGTGAGGATCATCATCGGGTTTTGTACGCTGCGTTGGAGGGCTGGCTGAAAGACCAGCTGCATTTTTCTGCATCCTTGCTGGAGTGGATTGCCAGTCAGGCTTCCAGCGCCGATTATCGCTACGCTACCGCTGAAGCACAGGCCTACCTGAGCTGGTACAAACGCTTTGCCGAAGCCGAGCTGGAGGGAGAATAATCTATGAAGGGTAACCAGACAAAGAAAGGGAATGCTCCAAAACCGCCCGGTGGCGGAGGTTCGGCGGGCGCTTCCGGCGCGCCAGCGGGCGTTGTACAATATCCCCTGCAAAAAGATACAGCAGAGGTTTTCAGATCTGCCAACAAATCCGTTTTGAATCCCGGCTTGATTTTCGACCGGTTTGCCCCAGATTTGAACAAAGCCGGAAATCAAAAAGAAGAATGGAAAAAAAGAGCGCTGAACGATGCAGCGGTTAAGCCGGATGGCCGGGTCC
>NZ_DAOUBL010000295.1:0-2098 GCF_034432615.1 Bellilinea sp.
CCGCGAACGCGTTGTTCAGCGTTTGAAGCGGGTTTACGGCATTTTGCGCGCCGAGCCGGGCAAAGACCGCTTTGCTTTTTATGTTTTCGAGGGCAATAACCGCGTGCTGCTGGAATTTCCGAACGATACCACCGGCATCACCCCCCGCCTGCTCAAGGAACTGACCGAAACAGTGGGGGAGGGAAATGTGATGCTGGAGACCATCCCCATCCAATAATCCATCAAGCCGGGAAGATGGCTTGATGGATCAGGCAAGCGGCTTGATTTCCTTCCAGAGAATATCCACCATTTGCAGCATAAAGCGAATTGCTTTGGGGGCGTAGCCGAACTGGTTGAGGCTGCCAATCAGGCAGGCATCCAAAACGGGGTGGTAAAAGAGAAACGCACCTGTCGAGCCGGCATTGCCCCAGCAGTTGAACCGTCTCGGCATGATCAACGGCACGGTGGTGATGTTCATCACTCCGTAACCGTAGTCTATCCCAATCGAAAAGCGGGCGGCATCCTCCCGCATTCGCTGCAGGGTGGCCGGTTGCAGAATGTGTCCGTGTGCCAGAGCGCGCAGAAAGATCAACCATTCTTGCAGGGGGGCAGTCACACCCCCGCCGGCATAATCCATGCTCAATGAGGCATATTCAATCACATTCTTATCACCAAAGTAAAGACCGGCTACCCCAAAGGGATTTTCTTCCTGCGGGCGGGAATGACCGAGTAAAAAGGCATGCTTCATCCCCAAAGGTTGAAAGAGATACTGATGAAGCGCCTCTGCAAACGACAAACCGCTTACGGCTTCAACCACCAATCCCAGCAGGTGGTAACCGGTATCCGAGTAATGCAGTTTTTGACCGGGCGGGAAATGAGCTTTCAGGTATTCCTTTGACCAGATGAGCACTTCGCGCGGTGTCCAGCGCCGTTGAGGCTGATTGAGAATGATGTTCAACATCGGTTCGCCGCGCTGGGGTTTATCCTCAAAGTAATCATGTAGACCGGAGGTGTGATTGAGCAGATGGCTCAGACGGATTTGAGGGGTGTAATCCACCCCCTGATAAACGTGCAGATTTTTCAGCAGTTCTTCATCCAGATATTGAGCCAGTGCATCTTCAAAACGCAATTTTCCTGCTTCTACGAGCAGACCCATTAATACAGCCGTGCACAATTTGCCCACACTTGCCATAAATACCGACTGCTGCGGATGAGCCGGGAGAATTTCTCCCGCCTGGGTCTGGCTCTGTCCGCTTGCCAGCGCAAGGTGAAGCCCATGAGGCTGGCTTTCCACCAGCAGGCAGGCATTATGAATTTTGGGGTCGGCTTCGAGCAATCGTTGAAATCGGTTTTGGATTTTTTGGCTGATTTTTTGAGTATCCATTGCATCTCTCCTCAGGGCATAACAGGTTTTATCTATCAGGGTGTTTGTTTTCAGCACCCGCTTGCCTGCGGAGAGAACGCAAAGGTCAGGCTTTTGCGTCGGAAAGGCGCGTTTCGGGGGAAACTTGCGGTTCGCTGGCAAGCACAACCCGGCGCGCCTGATCGCGCACACGGTTGATGCTGGAGAAAAATTCCCGCATGAGGGTTACCAGCAGGTAACGTCCGCGCGGGGTGAGGGTGATTTCTTCGGCGTTGTTGGTTTGAAATGCGCCCACTTTTTCAAAGGCAAGCATTTCAATCGGCAGGCAGCGCTCCACCGGCGCGCCAAAATCGGCCTGCCATTGTTTTTTATCCAGCCGTAAACCAAACAAATCCATCATGAAGCGGTAGCGCATCTGATCCAGTCGGCTGAAACGACGTTTTCCGGCAATCGGTGCACTGCCGCCGGATACCCATTGCTGGTAAAAATTGAGCGAAAAGGTGTTTACATATAGCGAGCCGTTCAGGTAGCTGAACGAACCCGAACCGACCCCCACATATTCTTCGCTTTTGACAATGTATTCGTCAATCAGGCTGCGTCCCTTACGCGAGAAAGTCCAAGCGGTGGAAAGGTCAAAGTGCGGGGAGAGCAGACTGATAATTTGTTCATACAAGGCTGCTTCGCGGTCAAAGGTTACATTGCCGATGCTCTTTTTCAATTGCTGGCGGACGGAGGGGGAGGTCATCAGCGGGTAGT
>NZ_DAOUBL010000296.1:0-20706 GCF_034432615.1 Bellilinea sp.
TCACTTTCGGTGGATTTTCCAGTCCGAGCAGCGTCCCCCCAGATTCCCAGCCAGTCATCCTGAATCTGGAAGGCAATTCCCAACGATCTTCCAAACTCGGCCAGATATTGCTGTGTCTGATCAGATGCCCCGCCGATCACGGCGCCAAGTTGAATGCTGGCGCTGATCAACGCGGCCGTTTTCCCTTCAATCATGCGCCAGTAATCCTCCAAACCAATAGCGCGCTCATTTTCGTAAGAAATATCCAGATGTTGACCGCCGGTCAGTTTGACGCAGGTCGTATTCACGATTTTTAAGGCCTGAATAACCACGTTATCGGAGCAGGTTTGTTTAAGATTGTGCAGAGCCTCAAAGGAAAGACTGAAGAGTGCATCACCGGCATTAATCGCCAGCGCATCACCCCACTTTTTCCAGACGGTTTCTCTACCGCGCCGTAAAGGACTGCGGTCCTCAATGTCATCATGGATCAAAGAAAAGTTGTGGAGTAATTCAACGGCGGCGGCAGCCGGCAGGGCTTTTTCCCAGTGGTTATTGTTGCAGGCTGCGCAGGTCAGCAGCACCAAGAGAGGACGAATGCGTTTACCCTGTACCTCACCCCGATTGAACTTCACATCCCAGCCGAGGTGATAGGAGAGCATTTCTTTTAATCCTCGATATTCACCGATCAGGGGATGAGAAACAACCACCCCTTGCATCGTCTGATCAATTGCGGGCTGCATTTGCTGGTTGAATTGTTGAAGGGTGGTCAAGGCAATACCTCCTGCAAGGTTATGCGGTGAAGAGCAGCAAGGTCTTTTGCACCACAGGCAAACATGGCAATGCGCAAGGTAGAGACCACTTCATCAATGGTGGCTGCAACCTCTTCGACAGAAACCACAGCGGCTTTTAAGAAGGGACCTGCCATTCCGCCCAGGGTTGCGCCCAAAGCCAGGCATTTGGCAATATCTAAACCATTTCGCAAACCACCGGAAGCAAAAACCGGAGTATCGGGCAATGCCTGATGTACCTGCCGGACTGCTTCAGCAGTGGGAATGCCCCAATTGCGAAAGACGGCGGCAATGCGGGCTAATGACGGATCGTTCATGCGAAACATTTCGACTTGAGACCACGAGGTTCCACCAGCACCGGCCACATCAATGGCTGCCACGCCGGCAGAAACCAAACGGCGGGCTGTCTCAGCGGAAATTCCCCAGCCGACCTCTTTAGCAATCACCGGCACCGGTAATGTTTTACAGACCATTTCAATTTTTTGAAGCAGACCGGAGAAATGGGTATCTCCTTCCGGTTGAAGGGCTTCCTGCAAGGGGTTCAGGTGCAGGAAAAGGGCATCGGCCTGTGCCATTTCAATGGCGCGCAGACAATGTTCTGCGGTGTAACCATAATTTAATTGAACCGCGCCGAGATTGGCGAACAGGAGGATATCGGGCGCAACGGAGCGTACCTGAAAAGTGGCTTGCTGCTCAGGATGTTCGAGAGCAGCCCGCTGAGAACCTAAACCAAGCGCTATTCCTTTTTCCTGTGCGGCTTCTGCGAGGCGAAGGTTGATTTGCCCGGCATGTGGAGTACCGCCGGTCATCGAGGAAATCAAAAGTGGAGCGCGGAGTGATTTACCGAACAGGGTCAGGTTTGTGTCTACATCGGCAAGATTAAAATCGGGTAGAGCTTCATTGCTAAAAAAATAACGCTCCAGCCCGGTGGTGCGGCTGGAGGAAACGTCCTCCTCCAGGTTGATGCGGATGTGATCGGCTTTGCGATGGGTGAGAGGTGAAAAATTGCTGTCCATGTTATTCAAACCAGACGATTAAAGTAATTTGAGTATACCAAATATCCCCAATCTGTCATTGGCTAGTTTTACAAAGATTGTACACACTTTAGATAACAACCAGGACCATTAACCGGGAGTGCCTAGTCAACAGATCCAACGGTCGTTTCAATGTTTCGATTACAAATCAGAAGTGATACAATGGTGGAAAAATGGAGAATGGAAGGAATGACTACGGTTTCTATTCAAGACTTAATGGACCTGTTACCCAATTATTTTATTCCTGAACAGGCGAAAGGAATGACCGCGCGGATTGGATTTGATCTGGGTGGTGAAGGTGGGGGTTTTTGGACGGTGGTGATTGAAAATCAAACCTGCCGGGTGTCAAAAGAGAAAATTGAGCCCCTGGATTTAACTCTTGCCGGTGATGCGGGAATTGTTTTGGATATTTTTACAGGCAGACTGGATGCCATGCGGGCTTACTTAATGGGTAAAGTCAAAATTAGCGGCAACATGAGTCTGGCAATGCAGTTGACCGGTTTGTTTAAACCGGATAAAGACCAGTTAAGGGCTCTGGGTGGGAAGTTGGATTAGTACAATCCCCAGCCGAGATCAACCCCTTCTTCCATCATGGAGAAGTCCCATACTTCCATACCCAGTTCAATGGATACGGGCATGTCCAGGCCTTCTTCGGCTTTGACCCGCGTCATATCAATCAGGGCGGGGCCGTAAGGACAGAAGGGTGTAGTGAGAATCATCTTGATGCGGGCTTGATCTTCTAAAACCTGGAAGTTGCGAATCAATCCCAATTGAATCACGCTCAAACCAATTTCAGGATCCATGACCTGATTCAGTGAATCGCGCAATTTCTGGCAAAGCTCGGGATGGGTTGCTTCAGCATCCCACACCGCGCGGTTGGTACCGGGGGTTCCGAATTCTTCATTCATGGTTTGGATTTCCAGCCTTTTCCAATGGAATGATATACGTGCAATGATGATCACCGCTCAAAACGCATTGGATTTTTTGAGCAGGCAGTGACAAAACAGTTGAAATCAGGGTCTGGTCGACGGCACAGACTTCGGGATGAGCCTGGGTGACATGGAAGTAGGGACAGGTGATTTCGTGAATGTGATATGAATCGCCAATTTTTTCCCACTCGATGATAAAGCCTTCCTCGCTCAGTAATTTTTTCAAAAAGTCCAGTTTTTCTTCCAGTGACATGTTCTGGGTCTCACGAAGGTGGTCTTCGGCAAGTTCGCGTGCCATTTCAGAGAAAATGGTTTCCACAGCAGAGGCCGGGAGGGTTTCTTTTAACCTACCGAGCAGGCGGTTGGCTAACCTGAAGTAACGGGTTGGGAATTTTTCCAGACCTCGTTCGGTCAGGTAATAAACCAGGCGCGGGCGGCCTACACCGTGACGCTCCTCTTCAGAGGCAACCACACCATCCGCAAGCATGCTGTTCAGGTGGTGGCGAACGGAAATTGCGTTAATACCTACTGCTTCTGCCAGCTCGTTAATGGTGGAGCGTGGGTTGTTCAGTAATGTGTGCATGATTTTATCGCGCGTACTTTTAATTTCCATTGCTTACCTGTTTACTACCCAAAAAACTTTTCTCATGGCTGCTGGTGAAAAGTATATCAAGGGCGAGGAAAATTGTCAATATATAAGAATTTTATGATAAATATTGACCCAAAAAAGGCTTTATGCTATAATCCTGCTGGTGCACAGATTATACAAGATTTTTATAATGATATTGAAATAAATTCAATTTTCATTACACTACAAAAAACAAAAAATTGAAGGAGCGACCTTGAAATGACTGATGAACTGATTATTCGCAACCTGAAAGTGAGCATCGAAGGAAAGGAAATTCTCAAAGGGGTCAATCTGACCCTGCCGAAAGGCGAGGTTCACGCCATTATGGGTCCGAATGGCACCGGCAAATCCACCCTTGCTTATACGCTGATGGGGCATCCGGCCTATGAAGTGACGGACGGGGAAGTGATTTTCAAAGGACAGAACATCTTAGAACTTGAGCCGGATGAACGCTCGAGGCTGGGCATTTTCCTTGCCTTTCAATATCCTGTGGCGATCCCCGGCGTGACGGTTGCAAACTTTTTGCGGACAGCAGTGAATGCCCGCCGGCGAGCGCAAAACCCGGAAGATAAGGGTATTCCCATTCCGGAATTCCGCAAAATGCTCAAAGCCAAAATGGAACTTTTAAAGGTTGATCCTTCCTTCGCGGGGCGGTACTTGAATGACGGCTTTTCGGGCGGAGAGAAGAAACGCGCCGAAATTCTACAAATGGCCGTATTGCAGCCGGAAATTGCCATTCTGGATGAAACGGACTCTGGTTTGGATATTGACGCGTTGCGAATTGTTGCGGAAGGTGTGAATGCTTTGCGGGGTGAAAATCTGGGCGTGTTGGTGATTACCCACTATCAGCGCATTTTGAACTACATTCGCCCCGATGTGGTGCATGTGATGATGGACGGCCGCATTGTTGAAACTGGTGATGCCGATTTGGCCCTGCATCTGGAAGAGCACGGTTACGATTGGGTGCGCGAAAAAGTGGATAATGGCACACCTGCCTGAATCGAAAACCTTATTATTTATCGGCTGAGAGGAGGCTGAAATGAGTGTGGATCCGCAAACGGATTTTTTGGAGCAATTGGGAGAATATCGCTACGGGTTTCAGGACCCGGATGTATCGGTGTTTAAGACGCGTAAAGGGTTGGACGAAGAGGTTGTCCGCCAAATTTCGGCGATGAAGGGCGAACCGGAGTGGATGCTCCAGTTTCGACTCAAAGCGCTCAATCATTACCTGCAGCGACCCATTCCAACCTGGGGGGCTGACCTGTCCAATTTGAACCTGGATGAAATTGTCTATTATGTTAAGCCGGCTGAAATGGCCGGACGTACCTGGGATGATGTCCCGCAGACCATTAAACAGACCTTCGAACGGCTCGGTATTCCGGAAGCTGAACAGAAATTCCTTGCCGGGGTGGGCGCGCAGTACGAATCGGAAATGGTTTATCACAGTATTCAGGAGCACCTCGAAAAGCAAGGGGTGATTTTCCTGAGTATTGAAGACGGCCTGCGCCAACATCCTGATCTCTTCAAACAGTATTTTGGCACGGTCATCCCCATTGAGGACAACAAATTCGCTGCGCTCAACAGCGCGGTCTGGTCGGGTGGTTCATTTGTATATGTTCCTAAAGGGGTCAAAGTAGATTTGCCCCTGCAGGCCTATTTCCGCCTGAATGTGGCGAATATTGGTCAGTTCGAACGCACCCTGATCATCGCCGATGAAGGTGCCCAGGTTCATTATGTTGAAGGCTGCACCGCCCCACAGTACACCACCGACTCTTTCCATAGCGGTGTGATTGAGATCATTGTCAAGAAAGGTGCGCGGGTGCGCTACACCACCATTCAGAACTGGTCAACCAATGTCTATAATCTGGTCACCCAGCGGGCAATTGTGGAAGAAGAAGGCACCATGGAATGGGTGGACTGCAATCTGGGTTCCAAAGTCACCATGAAATACCCCTCCTGCTACCTGATGGGCCCGCGTGCACACGGTGAAATCCTATCCATGGCGTTTGCCGGACCGGGTCAGTGGCAGGATGCTGGCGGTAAAGTGGTTCACTTTGCGCCGCACACCAGCAGTAAAATCACTTCCAAATCCATCAGCAAAGGCGGCGGGCGGGCTTCCTACCGCGGGTTGCTGAAAGTTTATAAGGGTGCCGAAGATGTGCGCTCCAATGTGGTGTGCGATGCACTGCTGCTCGACCCCCAGTCGCGCTCGGATACTTACCCATACATTGAAATAGACGAACAGGATGTCACCATTGGACATGAAGCCTCCGTTTCCAAAGTGGGTGAGGAACAATTGTTTTACCTGATGAGCCGTGGTTTGAGCGAGGAAGAAGCCACAACGATGGTCGTTTCAGGATTCATTGAGCCGTTGGTCAAAGAATTGCCGATGGAATATGCCGTTGAAATGAATCGCCTGATTCAACTGCAAATGGAAGGATCAATTGGGTGATTGGGCTGTTGTCACAATGCAAAACCAACCAGAAGAGGATTCATTAAACCTATGACCAAAGAGATTCCCAAAATCGTCACCCGTACCCGGCGGCGCGATGAAGCCGCTGTAAAGGACTTTGCTTTTACTCAGGAGATGGTTCGCTCGGCTGGAATGAGCGAATTTATCTCCAATTATCGCCTTGAGGCCTGGAAAACTTATCAATCACTGCCCATGCCTTCCGTCAAAGAAGAAGCCTGGCGACGCACCGACTTGCGGGGTCTGGAAGCGGATCGCTTCCGTCTGCCACAGAAGGAAGCCTATCTAGATTTGGCTCCTCTGCCGGAAGAATTGATGCGTCCCATTGCCGATGGCGATCACGGCGGGCAGATCATCCTGATGCCGGGCGGCTCGCAAGTTGCGCTCTCTGCAGAACTGGCGCAAAAAGGTGTGGTTTTTACTGATCTGCG
Organism: Bellilinea sp.; assembly: GCF_034432615.1. Lineage (GTDB taxonomy): Bacteria > Chloroflexota > Anaerolineae > Anaerolineales > Anaerolineaceae > Bellilinea. Next base: position 6,260 of record NZ_DAOUBL010000296.1, read on the forward strand.
CACGGCAGAAGAACAGTTTCCACACCTGCTGGAAAAAGTTCTCAATAAAGTGGTGAAGCCCACCGAAGGTAAGTTTGCTGCGCTGGCGGCTGCCCTGGCAGATACCGGCGTGCTGTTGTATGTACCACGCAATGTGGAAATTGACCAACCGCTTCATAGTCTGTTGTGGGGACCCGGCGTGAATCTGGCGCATATTTCTCACATGATTGTGTGGCTGGAGGAGGGCGCTCGCGTTACTTATGTTCACGAATATGCCTCACCGACGGAAGCGGGCCAAACCCTGCATGTGGGATTGGTAGAAGTGCATGTCGGCGTGGGTGCAAATCTGCGTTTTGTTGAGTTGCAATCGTGGGGTGAAAATGTCTGGAATTTCACCCATGAACGCTCTCAGGTTGAAGCAGATGGCAACCTGGACTGGATTTTTGGTGCCATGGGTGGCCAATTGACCAAAAATTTTGCCGATTTAGACCTGATCGGTCGAGGAGCAAGCGGGCGAATGTCCGGCTTCTACTTCACGGATGGTCAGCAACATCTGGATTATGACTCACAGCAAAATCATCTGGCGCCGAACACCACCAGCGATTTGCTTTTCAAGGGTGCGTTGATTGACCGCAGTCGGGTGGTGTGGCAGGGAATGATTTATGTGGCGCCGGGTGCAATGAAAACGGATGGATATCAGGCAAACCGAAATCTGGTGCTCAGCCGTGAGGCGCGAGCTGATTCCATTCCCGGTCTGGAAATCTTGGCGGATGATGTGCGCTGTACACACGGTGCAACGGTCGGAAAGATTGACCCGGATCAGGTCTTCTACCTGCGGGCGAGGGGCATTCCCAAGGTCGAGGCAGAACGCCTCATCGTGGAAGGGTTCTTCGACCCAATCATGCAGCGGATTCCCTTTGAAGGGGTGCGGGAACGCTTCCAGGAAGCGATTACCCGAAAGATGGAAGTGTATCACGGCTGATAATTTCATTGTTTTGATCAAAATAACACAAAGGCTGCCCTTTCCACTAAATAACCGGAAAGGGTAGCCTGTCTGACTGAGAATCGTTCAATCTTGAATGGTTTGTGATAAAATTAACTGATTGATCGATAATATTACGAGAGGGAGCAAGGTATGGCAGGAGTTCCTTTCATCAACCCACCGGAACCCGAAACAACCTTTGAGGTGGGGGATACGGTTGAGGTTTATTGTGACCATGAAAAAGGCGGCCAGCGCGTTCGTGGTTGGTTAAAAGGGATTGTTGTACAGGTGGACCCCAAAATGGTTGCTGTACAATTCCGCACCAACGTCTTTTTGACGGATGGCTGGATGGTGCCGGACCATATCCTCTGGTATCCACAAAATTCCCCTCACATCCGCTTCCCCGCCAAAAAAGGATCACGCGCAGAGCTGGCAAACTCGGAATAGGCAGACCATTTACTGGTTGTAATGAGGTAATTGATGAACACCACCAAGACTGATCGTATCGATGTCCTTCGAATCCGAGACGATTTTCCAATCCTCAAGCGGGAGATTGCGCCGGGTATTCCACTGGTCTATCTGGACTCGACGGCGACCTCACAAAAACCGCTGGCGGTCATTCGGGCAATGAACGAGTATTACGAAAGAAACAACGCCAATATTCACCGCGGGGTGCATACCCTGGCGGAAGAGGCTACCGCCCAATATGAGGCGGCCCGTGAAAAAATTGCCCGCTTCATTGGAGCGCGTAAAAGTCGTGAAGTAATTTTTGTTCGCAATACAACCGAGGCGATCAATCTGGTGGCATTCAGCTGGGGACGCAAGTTTTTGCAACGGGGTGACCGTATTCTGCTGACAGAAATGGAGCATCATTCCAATCTTGTGCCGTGGCAAATGCTGGCACAGGAGAAGGAACTGTTTTTGGATTTCATTCCCGTCACGAATGAAGGCTTGCTTGACCTGAGCGAAATTGAGCAATTCCTGGAGCAAAAGCCAAAAATTGTTGCCATTACTCACATGTCCAACGTGCTGGGGACAATTAACCCCATACGGCAGATTACCCGTCTGGCTCATGCAGCGGGTGCGCTTGTGCTCGTGGATGGCGCTCAGTCGGTACCGCATCTTCCGGTCAATGTTCAAGATTTAGATGTAGATTTCCTTGCCTTTTCTGCGCATAAAATGCTGGGTCCGACCGGCATTGGCGCGCTTTATGGCAAAGAGGAATTGCTGGAGGCCATGCCGCCATTTTTAGGCGGCGGAGATATGATCAAAAAGGTGTATTTGCGCAGCTTCAGTCCCAATGATCTACCTCATAAATTTGAAGCCGGTACACCGGCCATTGCAGAGGCAATTGGATTTGGTGCGGCGGTGGATTACCTGAGTAGGGTTGGCATGGAACGGGTGGCAGCCCACGAATATGAGCTGATCGGTTATGCGCTTGAAGCGCTGAGCGAGATTGAGGGGGTAAAAGTTTACGGGCCGTCTGCTGAACAAAAAGGTGGTGTGGCATCCTTTACCATGCGTGGCGTGCATCCGCATGATGTCTCGCAAATCCTGGATAGTGAGGGAATTGCAGTACGCGCCGGACATCATTGTGCCATGCCGCTGCATGAAAAATTTGGCTTGCCGGCGACGACGCGAGCAAGTTTTTATCTTTATAATACCCGTGAGGAAGTGGATCAATTGGTGCGCGGACTGGCAAAAGTAAAAAAGATTTTCGGTTAAAAGGCAAACCGCAATGGATGATCTTTATCGCGAAATTATTATTCAGCGGTACAAAGAACCCCTTTACCGGGGTGTGCTTGAACCTCATGATATTTCTTTTGAAGATGAGAATCCGCTGTGCGGTGATCACATCCGCATAGATTTGCGTGTAGATGAAAACTCACGGGTGGTGGAGGCTGCCTTCAGCGGTCACGGCTGCGCCATATCTCAAGCTTCAGCCGATTTGCTTTTGGAAAGCATCATTGGTAAAACCCTGGAAGAAGTCAAGCGCTTGAATAAAGAGGACGTGCTGGATTTACTGGGGATTGAGCTGGGGCCGGTACGCTTGAAGTGTGCCTTACTCCCGCTAAAAGTCATTAAAGCCGGAGTTTATGGTTTGGGTGAAGCCAGTGACAGTCTGGTGGAGGAGTAAGAGCCTATGACCGAACCGATTGATTTGACGGATTATTCCTTTTACACAGTCGCAAAAGTGGAGGACCTCCCTCCGGGCGAACGTCTTTTTGTCGAAATCGGCGATGTTTCCATTGTGGTGTTTAATATTGCCGGTAAGTTGTTTGCCATTGGGGATATATGCACCCACGATGACGGCCCTTTGGGAGATGGCGAGCTGGACGGACATCAGATCATCTGTCCGCGTCACGGCGCGCGTTTTGATGTGCGCAACGGCAAGGTACTTTCACTGCCGGCCGTTGTAGATATTCCCACTTATCCGGTGCGGATTACTGAAGATGATATTGAGGTCGGTGTACCCGACTGACCATCGAAAATCCAAAAAGCCCCGCGAAGTGGCGGGGCCTTTGGTTGATTAGTCTTAAGTTCAATTACCGTTATTGATCGGACTGGCAAAGGTTCCTACCACTCTGAGGATGTCAAATCCTTCAGCGAAAGGACGTTCACAGATAGCGCCGTTTCGGATGAGGGTGGATCGAGTGATATCCGGATCAAAGTAATAGCGGTTTTGATAGGTTTTATACTGCTTGAGGGCTTCAATTTTCCTTTCGACAGCCGATTCGCTCACTTCAACCAGAAAACTCGGGAAAAAGCCATAGCTGCTGCGAATGACATCAAAACCCAGCACGGTCGTTCCTCGAAAGGCACGCAGCGCTTCCTCAGTCAGGGTGGCGTGATCTTGATGAATGTCAGCTTTGGTGTGTACAAAAATCAAATCCGGTTTGTAAGTGCGGTTGATCTGAATCAGATATTCCAGAATTTCCTGGCGGTAATAGGGAAAACGCCGGGTTTCAAACTGACCCAGGATGGCTTTTTCCTCCGGAACGCCCAAAACTGCCATGGATTGATAATGTTCCTCTACAAGGTTCTTCAATTCCGGGTTTTTCTGGTTGTCGGAAAGTGTGACGCAGAGGATATCGGTCTTATCCACAATTTGCGCCAGTAAAGCTCCACAGCCAATCTCGATATCATCCGGGTGAGCGCCGAGAAACAACACCCGTCTTCCGTAAAAAATCAGATCCTGTCCCATAGGCTATTTGGTGGCCAGAATACCGCCGACGACTTTGGTCATAACCAGTTTGCCTTCTTTTTCCAATCGGCGGGTGGCGGTTTCTTCGATTTGGGTCATAATGCGATTGAAGTCTTCCTTGTCCTGAAAGAAAGATTTCCAAAGACGGCGATCCTCAGAGAGGGAAGCGCGCGTGTATTCAATGAAAGGTTCGACGCTTTCAAAGGTTAAGGGATTTTCAAAGATGTGCAGTTCGGTTTTTGCAAAGGTATCCTTAATTGTGGAATAAATTTCGCTGGCGTAGCGCGAACTGCCCGGCATGGGTGGGATGTGCTTTTGGGTGGCTTCGCGAATGATGTCGTAAAAAAGCTGTTTGTTTTCTGGCATTGGACCAGAAGTAAAGAGTACACCGCCGGGTTTCAATACGCGGTGCATTTCGCGAATGGTAAAGGGGATATCTTCAGCGTAGTAAATGGCAAAGCAACACGACACCAGATCAAAGTGGTTCTCGGGTAAATTGAATGGACGGTTGAAGTCCAATTCCATAAATTCGACATTTGCCTTGCGGCGCTGATTTTCCTGCTTGGCTTCATCCAGCAATTCTTTATTGACATCCACCCCCAGAATTTTTGCTTCCCCGTTCAAATAATCGTAATAGGAGAAACATTGTTTGCCGGCGCCGCAGCCAACATCCAAAATCTTTTGCCCTTTCTGGAGGGGTAATATTTCCAGCATCCATTCATCAATATTGCGGCTGCCAAATTTGGAATGGATATCAATTCTCTTGAGTAAATCTTTGGTAGTTTCCTGATAGTCGTATTTCATTTATGTGTCTCCCGTTTAAGATGGTGTAAGTATAAATGATGTAAATAGATTGTCAAGGAGAGGGTTGGATCAGTATAATTAGGTTATGGAAAAAGTCCGCCCCATGAACTCCATTCTTGCTTTTTGGGTTAAGAGTTTGAATTGCCCGGTATGCAATCAGTCAGGGCTGGAAATTATTCGTGAAGCTGGCGTGCCGGATTTGCTGCACTGTTCGCACTGTTCAACGGAATTTGAAGTTTCCGAAACGGGGGAACAAATTCGTTTGATTCAATACCCGGAAATGTTGGGCGTTGAACTATATGGCGTGTGGATGCCCTTTGGAATGGTACGAGAGAAAATCAAGCAAAAGATCGAAAAAGATCATTTGAATTATGCAAAGATGATTGCCGTCACCGGTGGGGGGAAACCCCTGACGCGCATTAATCTGAGTAAAGAAGATTTTAGCGGTCATGAGGGGATAACCGAACCACCGGAGAGGGCTATTCAGCAAGCCAGAAAATTGCTTGAATTGGGTAATTCCAGAGAAGAGGTGCGCCTGATCCTGGAAAAAGATCCGCGCCTCAACGAAGCGCAAATTGAGCGGATTATGGACATTGTTGAAGAACCAGCGCGGTCAAAGTCGTTGGAGCGCGCCTTGCTGTTGATTTTGGTGATCCTCGGATTGGTCATTGCTGGGATGTTGATTTACCAGACCGGTATCTTTGACCGCGCTATTCTTGTGGTGAACGGATTGTTGAGTGGTGAAAAAGTGCAATTGATTCCACCCCCTCCTACCGTGACACAGTATGCCCGGCAGGGGCGATTATTCGCCTGTCCGCCCACGCAGCAGGGGGCAGCGGCATTATTTGGAGGAAAGCCTGACCACTGGCATTTCGACGGCAAGAACTGGATGTATACCGATATCAAAGGTGTGCGGATTTATGTGCCCGAGGGACTTTCGGCACGCTATACCTACATGAACCCGATCCTTGAAATTAAGACCGTAGAAGGACCGGCGGTGATTGATCCCTTGATGGCTGTTTCTATTGATTGTTATCGTTAAACCAGAGTGGAACCTCGTCGCTGGAAAATCTCACTGAGGGTGGTTTCCCTTATTCTGATTTTGGCTGCCGGATTGCTGACGCTAAATGCCTTTCGGGAGTACCGACAAACCCAAGCCGTGCTGCCGGAAAACAGCCAGTGGGGAGTTGTTCATGTGGGCGGGCTGACGCTGGATCAAGCTCAGCAGCGAGTATTGGCGGTTTATCTGAGTCCGTTTGAATTACGCTATCAAGGGCAAATTATTCATACACCGGCTGAAGCGCTTGGTTTCAGCGTGATCTTTTTAGATGGCGCGCAGCCTCAACCCAAACAATCCAACTTCAATTCTTTTTGGGCTTACCTCTGGAATGATCCCCAACTGGTAATTGAGCGTGAGATTCGGTTTTCTCTGGATGAAAGTCAACTCAGAGGCTATCTGCAAAGTGAGATCGCCAACCGCTATGATGTGATACCTGTCCCGCCCTTTCCCATTCCAGCCAGCAGTCGCTTTTCAGCAGGCGTTTCAGGCAGGTTTTTGGATATCGAGGCTTCCCTTGTTCGTTTTCGGGCGGCGTTGAGCAATCCTTTGGAAAGACAGGTGGACCTGATCGTCCAGGAGCAACCCATGGATTGGGTGGATGCCAGTTTGCTAAAAGCCGTTCTAATGGACGAACTGCGGAAAGCCAATTTCAATGGAATTGCGGAAATTTATGCTTACCACTTATCCAAAGACCAACAGGTGCATTTTGCTGTAGCAAATGGCAAAGAGGTGCCGACAGAGATTGCCTTTTCGGCTGCTTCTACTATTAAAATCCCCATTCTATTGACGGCATTAATGCAGGTGCAGCCTCCTTTTCCGGACGAATTTATGCGGCTATCCGAACGGATGATGGTTTATTCCGAAAATCCGCCTGCCGACCGAATCATGGAGGTTTACCTCGGCTCGACGCTGGCTCCTTTGAAAGTGACTGAAATGCTGCAAAAAGCCGGGTTTCAGAATACTTTTTTGGCTGGCTACTTTTATCTTGGTGCTCCACTGTTACAGCGTTTCGATACACCGGCTAACCAGCGCCTCGATGTTAATATCAATCCCGATGTGTATAATCAGACAACGGCGGGCGAGATGGGCCGTTTGTTGAAGGAAATTTACCAATGCGCCGTTTCGGAGAAGGGGGTCTTTGTGGAAACCTTTCCCGAAGAAATTAACGCCGAGAAATGTGACTATTTGATGGAAACCATGAAACGCAACCGCATTGGTGTTTTGGGAGAGGCCGGATTGCCCGAGGGAGTGCCCTTTGCCCACAAACATGGCTGGACAGAAGAGAGTGATGGCTTTTTACATACGATCAGTGATGCGGGAATTGTATTCGGTCCGCAGTCAGATTATGTGATGGTTATTTTCCTTTATGACCCTGCGCAATTGCTGTTCGAACCGGCCAATGCTTTAACAGCACGCCTGAGTCAGCGCATTTTCAACGCATGGAACCCGGATTATCAAATAGAGTGGAATTTTGGCGAAATTCGTTACCGCTGAAATGGTCAACAAATGCGCGGTAAGATTTCACCTGCCAGCATATCCAGCACGCGGGTAGCGCCGATGCTGGTTTTAAGCAGTACGCGGCCGTTAAAATCGGAGGTGACTTTCCCAATTCGGGATGCCAGATTTCCATAAGGATGGCAGCGCATGGCCTGCAGGGCGGCTTCAGCTTCCTGTGGAGGGACAATGGCGATGACTTTGCCTTCGTTGGCTATGTAGAGCGGGTCAAAACCGAGCATCTCGCACGCAGCTCGCACAGCCGGCTGGATGGGTATGGCATTTTCGTGGAGCAGCATCCCAACCTGACTTTGGGCGGCAATTTCGTTGAGGGTTGTGGCCAGACCGCCGCGGGTGGGGTCGCGCAGGACGTGGGTATGCGGCGCTGCCGCCAGAAGCTCTTGAATTAATCCGTTTAGCGGAGCAACATCCGACTGAATCTGCGTGCTGAATCCCAATTCACCGCGTTCTGCCAGAACAGCAATGCCGTGATCCCCCACACTGCCGGATACCAGAATGACATCACCCGGTTGCGCCTGACGGCCGTTGATGCTTCGGCCTTGCGGTAAGAAGCCGAGGCCGGTGGTGGTAATAAAGACCCCGTCGGCTTTGCCTTTTTCAACCACTTTGGTATCCCCGGCAACAATTTGGATACCGGCTTCATGAGCCGCAGCCCGCATCGATTCCAGAATTCGTACCAGTGTGTGAATCGGCAAGCCCTCTTCGAGGATAAAACCGGCCGTCAGGTAGAGGGGTTGGGCGCCGGAAACGGCAATGTCGTTGACTGTGCCGCAGACTGCCAGCCGGCCAATATCCCCGCCGGGGAAGAAGAGCGGACTGACGATATGACAATCGGTAGAAATGATCACTTCGCCGTCAGGTTTGTTCAGACGGGCAAAATCATCTGCCTGGAGAAGTGGAGGGCTGGAAAGATAGGGCAGAAAGATATTTTTAATCAAATCGTGGGTCAGGCGTCCGCCACTGCCATGCCCAAGGATGATTTGATCATCATGTTTGAGGGGTAAGGGGCAGACCGGCCCTTGCATGGCGGGAAAGGAAGAGTCTGGCATGATTTTTATCCCATTCCGGTGGAATTCGTGCGGGCAAAACGGTAGTAGGCGGCACATGCCCCTTCGGCCGAAACCATGGGCGCTCCGAGTGGGTTTTGCGGGGTGCATGGATCGCCAAATGCAGTGCAATTGAATGGTTTTTTGAGCCCTTGTAAAATTTGGCCGGCAATGCACAGAGGGGATTCATGGGTTTGTATGCTGCCTACATCAAAGCGCAGCTCGGCGTCAAATTCGGAAAATTCCGGACGCAGCCCCCAACCGCTGTGTGGAATACGGCCGATTCCGCGCCAGTTGCGATCAACCGGCTGAAAAACCCGCTGAATGATTGCCTGAGCGGCTGGATTGCCCTCAGGTTTAACCACTCGAGCGTAGGCATTTTCAACTCTCACTTCGTTGTTCTCCAGCATGGTTACTACCGAATAAATACCTCGAACCAGATCCAGCGGTTCAAAGCCGGTTACTGCCATGGGGACATAGTATTGTTCAGCGATGGGTAGATAATCCTGATAGCCCATGACGGTGCAGACATGCCCGGCAAGCAAAAACCCCTGCACCCGGTTTTGCGGAGCGGAAAGGATGGCGTGCATGGCAGGGGGCACCAATACCTGCGACACGAGCACCGAGTAATTTTTCAAACCCAGCGCTTTGGCTTGCAGCACACTCATGGCGTTGGGTGGAGCAGTGGTCTCAAAACCAATGGCAAAAAATACCACCTCGCGCTGAGGGTTTTGCTGGGCAATTTTTACGGCATCCAGGGGAGAATACACGACCCGCACATCCGCTCCGCTGGCGCGCAGGGAGAACAGATCGCGGTTGGATCCCGGCACGCGCAGCATATCGCCAAAGGAACAAAAGATCACTTCTGGACGGGCAGCAATCGCCAGGGCTTTGTCAATCAACTCCAGTGGCGTGACGCAAACAGGACAGCCGGGTCCATGCACCAGTTCGATTTCCGCCGGCAGCAGCTGATCCAGCCCGGACTGCATGATGGCATGGGTCTGACCGCCGCAAATTTCCATCAATACCCATGGGCGGGTCAAAATGCGGCGAATTTTTTCAATTTCTGCTTTAACCTGTCGTTCATCCCGCAGGGTTTGGTTCAGCAGGTTTAAGTCCATAGCGATTATTCCTGTTGTGTGCTCGGTAAATTCAGCTCTTCCTCCAGCACCCCAGCCTGGCGCAGCAATGCCAGGGTTTCAAGTGCCTCCTGTTCATCTAGCAGGTTCAATGCAAAGCCGGCATGAATGATGGCGTAATCGCCGACTTTTGCTTCGGGCAGGGTCTCAACACAGGCTTCCCGTAAAACGCCGCCAAAATCAATTTTTGCCATGCGTAAGCCAGCCTGTTGATACAGTTCAACAATTTTACCGGGAATTCCAAGACACATTTTCCAATCCTTTCTCTGCCGTTTGTTGCAGATATACGGCAGCAATCAAAGCCTGCCCCAGTGCAATTCCACCGTCATTCGGCGGCACGCGCTGATGCAGGAGCACTTCAAATGAATGTTTCTGGAGAAGGGGTATTGTTTTTTTCAGAAGGAGTGAATTTTGCCAGACCCCTCCGGACAGAGCGACGACATTCACTCCACTGGTTTTACGGATGCTTTGGGCGGCTTCCAGAATTAACTGTGCGATGGCATTGTGAAAGCGGCCGGCAATAACCGCTGGAGAAATTCCCTTCCGCCAATCGGATAGGACGGCTTCCCAAAGTGGGGCCGGGTCAATCTCATCTTCAGCAATTACAAAGGGATAAAACCCGCTTTCGCTTTCATCCGCCAGGTTTTCCAGCTCGATGGCTGCCTGTCCTTCATAGGTGATGCGGTCGCGAATGCCCAGCAGGGCAGAAACAGCGTCAAAGAGCCTGCCCATGCTGGAAGTGAGCGGGGTGTTGATGCGGTGTTCCAGCTGAGTGCGCAGCAGAGTCCTATCCTCTTCGCAAAGCGCTGTAACAGGGGGCAGATCGGCTTCCCATTCAATACCAGCTGACCATAGATGTGCCAGTGCAATTCGGCTGACGCGCCGGACGGCAGCATCGCCACCTGGGAGAGGTACATACTTCAAGTGCAAAATCCGCTGGTAAGCGCTGTGGTTGCCCAGTAAAAATTCTCCACCCCAAATTGCACCATCACTACCGTAACCGGTGCCATCCAGAATGGCTCCAATAACGGGCTGGTCGTTGAGCCATTGGTTATCACCCAAACAGGAAACCAGATGGGCGTGATGATGCTGCACCTGAATCAATGGCAGGTTTTGCGATTGGGAACGTTGAATGGCATAACGCGTTGCCAGATAGTCGGGATGCTGGTCACAGGCGATTGCGGCAGGTTGAATTTGAAAAACTTGCTCATAGTGAGTGATGCCTTCCTCAAAGGATTGCAGGGTTTCGTAGTTCTCCATATCGCCGATGTAGTGACTGAGGAAGGCGTATTTTCCGCGGGTGAGGCAAAAAGCGTTTTTTAACTCGGCGCCGGTTGCCAGCAAGGGAGGCATTTCGTGGTTGACGATGATTGCATCCGGCGCAAAACCGCGTGAACGGCGGATGGGATAGAGTTTTTTTTGTTGCAACCGGATGACCGAATCGTCAATCCGCATATGAATTTCACGGTTGTGGAAAAGAAAAGCATCCGCCAGCGTGGCCAGTTGTTGGCGGGCTTGTTCATCGCGGTAGGCGATTGGCTCATCGCTGAGGTTGCCGCTGGTCATCACCAGTACCGGTGAATAACCTTGTTCGGGTTCGGTTAGCAGCAGGTGCAGCGGCGTGTACGCCAGCATAAAACCCAGCCGTTTTTGTTGCGGAGCGATATTGTCAGGCAGCCGGTTAGGGCTGCGGGATTGTAGCAACACAATCGGAGCAATGCGCGATTCGAGCCACTCTTTTTCTTCGGGTTCAACAACACAAAATTCTTCAATGGCAGAAAGGTCAAAGGCCATCAAGGCAAAGGGTTTATCGCTGCGCTGTTTACGTTCCCGTAAGGTTTGAACGGCATGGGGATTGGTGGCATCACAGGCCAGATGAAAACCGCCCAGCCCTTTGATGGCAAGAATTTTGCCCTGCTTCAACCATTCGCGAGCGGTTTGAATGGCAGCATCCTTTTCAGCAATGAGTTGACCGTTCTCCTCCAGCCAGACCTGAGGGCCGCACTGTGGGCAGGCCACCGGCTGGGCATGAAAGCGGCGGTCTTGAGGGTTGTGATATTCTTCGCGACAGGAAGGACACATCTCAAAGTCTGCCATGGTGGTGTTCGGGCGGTCATAAGGCAGACTTTTGATGATGGTAAAGCGCGGACCACAGTTAGTACAATTGATAAATGGATAGCGAAAACGGCGGTCAGCCGGGTCGAAGAGTTCCCGGCGGCAATCGGTGCAAATGGCCGAATCCGGGGAAATGGGCTGAAACTGGTTAACATCTACCTGGCTCGAAAGAATCCGAAAATCATCGGCGTATTCGGGTTGGGTGGTGATGACCTGCAATGAATCAATCCGTGCCAGGGGTGGGAGATGAGTTTTCAACTGCTTCAGGAAATTATCCAGATGATGCTGGCTGCCCTCCAGATGAATTTCAACATTACCGGATGTGTTGCGAACCCAGCCTTTTACGCCATTCTGCCGCGCGAGATTGTAAACAAACGGACGAAAACCAACCCCCTGCACAATACCGCTAACCAGAACTCGAACTGCCAAAGATTCCGCGCTCATTTTTGGCGATGTTTTTGAACAACCTCATCCAGCCAGTTATACCATGCCTGCATTCCTTCGCCGGTTTTTGCGGAAACCGGAAAAGTACGCAAGCCGGGGTTGAGTATCTCTACTCCCTGCTGAAAGTAAGCCATGTTGAAATCCACATAGGGCAACAAGTCCATTTTGTTGACCACCAGAACATCCAGCCCGCGGTACATGTTGGGGTATTTGTATGGTTTGTCGTCCCCCTCCGGGATGCTGGCAATTAGCAAATTGAGATGAGAACCCAATTTGAAGGCAGCTGGACAAATCAGGTTGCCCACATTTTCAATCAAGACGATATCCACATCCTGCAATGGAAGGGATTGTAAGCCGGCGTGCAACATGACGGCATCCAGGTGGCAGTCGCCTCCGGTATTGATTTGAACAACGGGTATGCCCATGGCCGATACTTTATCGGAATCAATGGTTACAGGGGCAGTATCCCCTTCAATTACAGCCATGCGATATTTAGAAGAAAGTCCTTCCAGCGTTTTAAGGATGAAGGTGGTTTTGCCAGCACCGGGGGAAGCCATGACATTGATTGCAAAGGTGTGGTGAAGATCGAACAGGCTGCGGTTTTGCTGGGCAACCTGATCGTTGGCATCGAAAATTTTCTCAACAACAGGGATACGGGTGGTGGGGGACATTGCTCTCCTCATTTTTCTACAATGATGGATTCAACATAAAATTCTTCGCCCCCGATGATGTTCAGGTGAAAACTACCGCAATAGGGGCAGGGGTCGAGAGACTGCTGAACTTCAAATTCCTTTTCACATTCGAGGCATTTCATACGGCCTGGAACTCGCTTAAAATGCAGGGTTGCATGCTGACAAATAGTGTTTTCGGCGATCATGTCCCAATAAAATTGAACCGAATCATCCACAATGCTGGAAAAGCGGCCAATCACCAGATAAATATCGGTTACACGCGATGCATTTGCCTGACCAGCGTGGCGCAGCGCGATGTCAAGAACGGATTCGGTTACCGCTAGCTCGTGCATAGGGATAATTTTACCATTAAGACAATACGGATTGAAAATCCCTTAAATTGTTGAATTACCTGATTATCCCTGGTTTATCTTGTGGTCAGGCCGGTTTCATTGGAAGACTGAAGAATGATGTCCATCATTTGGAGCTTGATGGTCAAAAGGTTGCTGGCAACCACGTTGGCAATGCGGCGCATGATAATATATCCGAGCCGCGGATCATCTTCACACAGGCGGTTCAACGCATCCCCATTGAGGACCAGCAGGGTTGAATCCTTGATGGCAATGGTTGAGGCGGTTCGCTGACGAACCACCGGGGTCAATTTTGACCAGCCGATAATATCGAGTGGTTCAGCCGTCGCAATGCGCACAACACCGCGAGTTGGTATGGTGATATCTACGCCAATTTCTCCCGATAGGATGATGTACACATTATCTACGCGGTCACCCTCACAAAAGATGGCTGTGCCTTCTTTGCAATGGACAATGGATGAAATATCAGCCAGCGCTTCAATTTGCTGGGGTTTTAGATCTAAAAACCAGGGTATGGTTTGGAGGGTTTCGATCAGGCTTGTCTTTTGCATGGTTGTTGAGCAGGATTGTGATTATTTATGTTTGTACCATTGACCGGTGTATCTGTTAAAGTGTCCTGCGTCATCATTCTGGCGGGTAACTTGTCACCAAAAGTTGCCTGATTTTCAACCCAGCCATTTCAAAACCTGTTCTACGGCGGGTTCAAGCAGCAGTCGGGCGGAAGGGGAAAGCGACTGACTGAAATTGAAGTTGAAACCGCGTACCGATAACAACGCTCCCTGCGGTGATTTCTGGTAAAGTGTTTCACACAATGCCAGGCAGGTGGCGGGGGTTAGGTGATGTGTAAAAGGAGAGGGTTCAAACTGCGGCTTAAGGAGGGTGAATGAAACATCCTGCGGAACGCTGCCGGTATGTGCATCGAGAAATAATACACGCTCATAGCGGCTCAACCATTCGGCGTGTTCCGGAATCAGATGAAGTGCGAACCCCACAGTGATTGAGGGTGATAACTCGTACAGGTATTCTTCGGGGGTTTCTGGAAGTTGTGTGTTCAGCCGTTCGGCAACCTGTCTGAGGATGTGCCAGGCAACACCGTCGTCCTGGCGGTCCAGGTTG
>NZ_DAOUBL010000297.1:0-4473 GCF_034432615.1 Bellilinea sp.
TCTACCCCGCTCCATGGCGACCACACCGGTACGCACCATTTCGATGATGCCGAATGGACGCAGCACTTCCACGAAGCCGTCAATTTTCTCCACATCCCCGGTTAATTCGACAATCAGCGATTGATTGGTCACATCCACCACCCGCCCGCGAAAGACATCCACCACCTGCATGATTTGGGTGCGGCTTTCGGGCGGGGCCTGCACCTTGACCAGCGCCAGATCGCGCACCACGCTCTGGGTGTGGGTCAGGTCTTCCACCTGCACCACGTTGACCAGTTTGTACAGGTAGGCCGTCAATCGTTCGATGGCGAAATCATCACCTTCGACCACAATGGTCATGCGCGAGAGGCCGGGCTGTTCGGTGTGCCCCACCGTCAGCGACTCAATATTGAATGCCCGCCGGCGGAACAGCGAGGCAACGCGGTTCAAAACGCCGGGTTTGTCTTCCACCAAAACCACCAGTGTGTGCGCCATGCTCCTCTCCTTTGCTTTCATAGTTCGTCCTGCCCGGTTTCGACAATTGCCGTGCGCACCGGACGGCGGATCATGTTGTGCAGGTCGGCACCGGCCGGCACCATCGGATAGACGCTGTCTTCCTGCTCAACGCGGAAGTCAACCACTACCGTGCCTTCAGCGTCGCGCGCGGCTTCGAGGGCTGGCAGCACATCTTCGCGCCGTTCCACCCGCAAACCGGTCAAGCCGTGGGCTTCGGCCAGTTTGACGAAATCGGGGCTGCGCATGGGGGTGGCCGCATAGCGCCGTTCGTAGAAGAATTCCTGCCACTGGCGCACCATGCCCAGATAACCGTTGTTGATCACCGCCACATTGACCTTGATGCCCTCTTGTGTGGCCGTCGAAAGTTCGGCAGCGGTCATCTGAAAACCGCCGTCGCCGACGATTGCCCACACTTCCGCATCCGGGCGGGCGAACTTTGCGCCAATCGCTGCCGGCAAGCCAAAGCCCATCGTGCCCAACCCGCCGGAGGTAATCCACTGGAACGGTTTTTCCACGCGGTAGTACTGAGCCGCCCACATCTGGTGCTGACCTACATCGGTGGTGATGATGGCGTCGCCGCCGGTAAAGCGCCACAGGTCGTGAATCACGTGCGCGGCATACAGATGACCGTCCGGCGGCAGGTATTGAATATCGCGCACCGCGCTTTCGCCTTTCATCTCGTTGATGTATTCCAGCCAGGCAGCGTGATCCAGGGCGGGCAGCTGCTCCAGCAGGGTTTGCAGCGTTTCGCGCAGGTCGCCGACAATGCCGACATCCACCCGCACATTCTTGTTGATTTCGGCCGGGTCAATATCAATGTGGATTTTGCGGGCGTGCGGGGCGTAAGTCTTCAGGTTGCCGGTCACGCGGTCATCGAAGCGCATCCCAAACGCCAGCAGCAGGTCGGCTTCCTGAATGGCGTGGTTGACCCATGCCTCACCGTGCATGCCCATCATGCCGAGGTTGAGCGGGTGGTTTGCCGGAAAACCGCCGATGCCGAGCAGGGTCATTGCCACCGGAATCTGCGCCCGTTCGGCAAACTCCTGCAATTCGCGCATGGCGTTGGAAAGCAGTACACCCTGCCCGGCGAGAATGAGGGGTTTGCGCGCCTGGGCAATCAGCTCAAGCGCCTGTTCCACCTGCCTGCCGAGCGGATGACGCTGGGGGCGGTAACCGCGCAGTTTGAGCGGGGCCGGGTCGTACTGCCATTCGGTGCTGTTCTGCTGGGCATCTTTGGCAATATCCACCAGCACCGGGCCGGGGCGTCCGCTGCGGGCGATGTAAAAGGCTTCCCGTAGCGCCGGGCCGACATCTTCCACGCGGGTGACCAGATAATTGTGTTTGGTAATCGGCAGGGTAATGCCGGTGACATCTGTTTCCTGAAAGGCATCGAAACCGATAAAGCGGCTGACCACCTGTCCGGTGATAAAGACGGTCGGCGAGGAATCCATCATCGCCGTGGCGATGCCGGTGGTCAGGTTGGTTGCGCCGGGGCCGGAGGTTGCCATGGCCACCCCCACCTTACCGCTGACGCGGGCATAAGCATCGGCCATGTGAGCAGCGCCCTGCTCATGGCGCACCAGGACATGGTGCACCGGATAATCCAGCATGGCATCGTAAATGGGCAAATTGGCGCCGCCCGGATAGCCAAAAACCACCTCCACCCCCTCTCGTTTCAGCACTTCCCAAACAATTTGTGCACCGGTTAATTTCATTGCTTCCTCCTTCTTTGGCGAATGATGAAAATGATGGCTCAAGTAATTGAATGAATGAGATATCCTTCTCAACACATCAGCACCGCCCCCGTGTCGGCGCTGGTAACAAACTGCTGATAGCGGCGCAGCCAGCGGCTGGTGGTGCGCGGCTGGAAGGGCGGCAGTTCCGCCAGCCGCCGGGCAATCTCCTCGTCGCTCAGTCGCACATTCAGCGTGCGCTCGTCGAGGTTGATTTCGATTACATCGCCGGGCTGCAGGGCGGCAATCGGGCCGCCGGCGGCTGCCTCCGGTGAGATATGTCCGACGCACGCCCCGCGCGTCCCGCCGGAAAAGCGTCCATCGGTGATCAGGGCTACCTTGTCGCCCAAACCCATGCCCATGATGGCGCTGGTGGGGCTGAGCATTTCCTGCATGCCCGGGCCGCCTTTGGGGCCTTCGTAGCGGATGACGACGACATCGCCGGGCTGTACCTCTTTTGCCAGAATGCCGCGCAGCGCGTCTTCCTGCGATTCGTAAATGCGTGCCGGGCCGCTGAAACGGCGCATGTCCGCGGTAACGCCACCGGTTTTGACCACCGAACCGCGCGGGGCAAGGTTGCCGAACAGGATTGCCAATCCGCCGTCGGTGGAGTGGGCATTTTCCCAGCGGCGGATAACTTCTTCATCGCGGATTTGGGCGCCCAGCAAATTTTCGCCCATCGTCTTGCCGCTGACGGTTGGGCGGTGGAGGTGCAGCAAGCCGGCGGCACGTTGAATCTCGCTCAGAATGGCGGGTATGCCGCCGGCGCGGTGAACATCCTCCATGTGCCACTTGCCGGCCGGGCTGACCTTGCACAGGTGGCGCACCCGCGCCGATACCTGATTGATGCGCTCCATGGAATAGGGGATGCCGGCTTCGTTGCAGATGGCCAGCGCGTGCAGGATGGTGTTGGTTGACCCGCCCATCGCCATATCCAGCGCAAAGGCATCGTCCATTGCCTCGGCGGTGATGATGTCGCGCGGGCGCAGGTCGCGCTCGACCAGTTCCAGAATCAGGGCCGCGGCCCGTTGCGCCAGTTCCTCCCGCTCCGGGGTGTTGGCCAGCGCCGAGCCGTTGTAGGGCAGGGCAATCCCCAGGGCTTCCATCAGGCAGTTCATGCTGTTGGCGGTGAACATGCCGGAACAGGAGCCGCATGAGGGGCAGGCGTAGTCTTCCAGCACTTTCAGGCGGCTGCGGCTCATCCGCCCGGCCTGCACCGCGCCGACCCCCTCGAAGACCGAGATCAGGTCAATCACCTCGCCATCCGGGGTACGGCCGGCAGCCATCGGCCCGCCGGAGATGAAGATTGCCGGGATGTTGACGCGCACGGCGGCCATCAGCATGCCCGGAACGATTTTGTCGCAGTTGGGGATACAAACCATGCCATCAAAGGGGTGGGCGGAGATCATGGTTTCGATGGAATCGGCGATTAGCTCACGCGAGGGCAGCGAAAACTTCATTCCCTCATGCCCCATGGCAATGCCGTCATCCACGGCAATCGTGTTGAACTCGAACGGCACACCACCTGCCGCGCGGACGGCCTCTTTGATTTTTTTGCCGAATTCCTGTAAGTGAACATGACCGGGGACAATATCCACATACGAATTGACGATGGCGATGAAGGGCTTGCTCATATCAGCATCGGTGACGCCGGTGGCTTTGAGCAGCGCGCGGTGGGGGGCAAATTCGAGGGCTGTTTTGATTCGATCGGATCGCATGGTCTTTCCTCTGGCGATGGATGGGGTAAAAAAAACCGCCCGATTGGGCGGTTTTCTTTTTCTACTGCTGCGTTCGGTTGAGTTTATCTTTTTCTGGACTCTCCTTCGCTCACGCTTACCGCCCAAACGGGTAATGGGTTCTCGAGTACAATAACGAGAACCAAAATCGCGATAAGAATGAAGAGGGAGAAGAACGAAATCATTTGGGGTTTAATTTTTCCAATTTGGGGAAATTTCGCCCTATTGTAGGACAAATGGAGTCAAAAGTCAAGTACCTTTCAAATTTCTTAACCTTTTCTTTACATTTTTCACGGATGGTTATTTTTGTGGGTTCGGGGTAAGAGCAAAACCCGGAGAACAGCGAAATTCACCCCTCAGCGGGAGGCGCGGGAGCATTTGCTCAACGCGGCAATCTCCGGCTGGGGCGAATTTGCGGGCGTTGTAGGAGACTCCTCACTTCGTTCGGAGTGACATTAAATTTTTTGTTTATGTTGCTTTAGTCGGAGTGACACGGCTGGTTTATGTCC
>NZ_DAOUBL010000298.1:0-4483 GCF_034432615.1 Bellilinea sp.
TTTTGGGGGAGGCGGGAGGGGGGACGAAAATTCGAAAGTTGATGTGAAAATCATTTATCCCGAATTGACGTTAAAATAAAACGGATTGGTTGGGCTTCCAGCCTTTTGCGGGCAATTTCACAATACTCTGCGCTGATTTCGATACCGATGAAGTTGCGGTAATTTTTACGAGCCATGACGCAAGTTGTCCCGCTTCCACACATCGGATCAAGGACAATTTCGCCCGGCTCAGAGAAACAAAGAATCAGGTCTTCGGCCAGCTTATCCGGGAAGGTGGCCGGGTGCTGCAGTTTCAGGCGGTTGCCTTCGGTGTTGCTGGTGGCATACTGCCAAACGGTGCCGCGGCATTTCATCGGGTTGACCGCTTTCGGTTGAATCACCTTGAAACCGCCGTTGGTCAGGCGGTCGGTGCCGGTATAGATTTTACCGGCATGTTTACTGGGCACCATCAAATGTTCTTTATGAAAGGTCTTGGGTTTTTGACCTTTGAAAAACATCAACACATATTCATGGTCCACCCGAAAACGGGTATTCCACCATGCACCCGGGTTTCCGTCTCGTTTGTAAATGACCGTTTCAAACAACTTCCAGCCGATTTCATCTACCCAGTTAACTGCCAGTCTAAACGAGGTCAGCGTTTTGGCAAAATTGCGGGTGGCATCGCCAATCACAACGACGGCAACACCCCCCTCCTTCGTTACGCGATACAATTCCCTGCCCAAAGCCACAAAGTCAAACTGCCAGTTTTTCTTGTAGTCGCGAATGTCATCATAAGGGGGTGAAAACACACTCAAGTCAATCGAGTTTTCCGGAAAAGTGGGCAATTCCTTCAGGCAGTCGGCTTGAAGGATTTGATTCATCCGCGACTCAAGCGAGTGATTATCGTTCATCTTTTCTAGTATAATCGAATCGTGGCGAAAACGCTAATTCAATTTGTTTGCCAGAACTGCGGGCGCACCTCGCCGCGCCAGCTGGGACGCTGCCCCTCCTGCGGCAGTTACGGGACAATGGTCGAGGAGGTGATTGCCGCCCCGCCTTCTAAAACCAAACCCGGGCGCGGGCTGAGCAGCCAGTCGCAGCCGCGCCGTCTGGCAGAAATTTCCGGCGATGCAGAAGAACGCCTGCCGCTGGGCATGGCCGAATTTGCGCGTGTGCTGGGCGGCGGGATTGTGCCGGGCTCGATTGTGCTGGTCGGCGGCGATCCGGGCATTGGTAAGTCCACGCTTACCCTGCAAATGACCCTGGAAATGGCGGCCCACTTTGCCCACCAAGGCGCCGCCGTGCTGTATGTTTCCGGTGAGGAGTCGGAGCGGCAGATCAAAATGCGCGCCCTGCGCCTGCTGCAAAACAACCATGCTTCTCAGCCATTGCCGGAAAACCTGTTTCTGGTCACCGAAACCAATCTGGAAATCATTTTGGAGCATATCCGCGCCGTTGTGCCGCTGCTGCTGGTGATTGATTCCATCCAAACCGTGTATCTGCCGGAACTGGGCAGCAGCGCCGGTTCGGTGGGACAGGTGCGCGAGTGCGCCTCGCGCCTGCGCGAGCTGGCCAAAACCAGCGGTATGGCGGTGTTCGTCATCGGGCATGTTACCAAAGAGGGTATCATCGCCGGGCCGCGCGTGCTGGAGCATATTGTGGATACCGTCCTGTATCTGGAAGGTGACCGCTATCAGTCCTTCCGCCTGCTGCGTTCGGTTAAAAACCGCTTTGGAGCCACCTCGGAGGTGGGGGTGTTTGAGATGCGCGAGCGCGGCATGGTGGAAGTGCCCAACCCCTCCGAATTGTTTTTAGCCGAACGCATGATCAACGCGCCGGGTTCGGCGATTGCGGTGACGATGGAGGGCACCCGTCCGCTGCTGGTGGAAATTCAGGGACTGACCAGTTATTCCAACCTCGGCAACCCGCGCCGCACGCCCAACGGGGTTGACCTCAACCGGCTGCTGCTGATTACCGCCGTGCTGACCCGCCGGCTGGGGCTGCGCCTTGCCGATCAGGATGTGTTTGTCAATGTGGTCGGCGGGCTGCGCATCAGCGAACCGGCAGCCGATCTGGCGCTGGCGGCGGCCATCACTTCTTCGATGCGGGATGTGCCGGTGCGCGCCGACGCCGTGCTGATCGGCGAGGTGGGGCTTTCCGGGGAGCTGCGCTGGGTAGGACAGATGAATGCCCGTCTGCGCGAGGCGGCCAAGCTGGGTTTCCGGCGCGCCGTCATCCCGCGCCGGGTGCGAAGCAATGAGCCGCTGCCGGAGGGCATCGAAATTCAACAGGCGCGCTCGCTGCGCGAGGCGCTCCATCTGGCATTGATCGAGGAAGGCTGAAGCGGACGAACGATTCGCCGTGCAGTCAATGGGTTAATCCATGCCGCCCGGCGGGGCGAGCGGACTGCTGCTTCGGCGGCGCTGACCAATGACGCGGATCATCACAATTGCCAGCGTAAGGATGGTGACCGGCAGCGCAAAACCGAGCATGACTTGCGTAAACAACGGCAGGATGGGATGACGGATGGCATCCAGAATCAGGTAGGCGGTGTAGGCGATGTAGTAAAAAAAGAACAAAGCCCCCTCGCGGCGTAAAATTTTTGTGCCGGAGAAAAAGATGGGGATACAGGCCACCGCCACAGCGGTCATCACCGGCAAATCCAGCTGGCGCGCACTTTCCGGAATCACCACGCCGCCGGGGGTGACCAGGGCGGTCAGGCCCAGCACACCCAGCAGGTTGAACAAATTGCTACCAACCACATTGCCCACAGCAATATCCCGTTCACCGCGCAGGCTGGCAATCACCGAGGTGATTACTTCCGGCATGGAGGTGCCGGCGGCAATGATGGTCAGGCCGATGACCAGTTCACTCACCCCCAGGGCGCGGGCAATTTCAACCGACCCCTGCACCAGCCAGCGCGAACCGAATACCAGCATTGCCAGGCCGCCGGCTACCAGCAGGAGGTTGATGAAGATGTGACGCCCGTTGCCCTGGGGACGGCCGCCGAATTCATGTTCATATTCCTCTTTGACTTCTGTGCTTTCCCGCTGACTGATTCGAATAAGCAGGAAGACATAACCGAGCAAGCCGAGAAAAAAGAACAACCCCTCCAACCGGCTAAAGCGCCCATCTAGAGACAGCAGCAGGGTAAGCAATGAAACAACCACCATCAACGGCACATCCAGCCGCACCAGCTGTTGGGAGATGATCAAGGGGGTGATCATCGCAGAAAGCCCCAAAATGAACAGCACATTGAAGATATTACTGCCGATGATGTTGCCGACCGTCAGATTGGCCTGCCCGCTGAGCGAAGCGACCAGGCTGACGGCAAACTCCGGCGAGCTGGTGCCGAAAGCGACCACCGTCAGACCGATGATCAAGGGAGAGATGCCCAGTGCGGCAGCCAGCCGCGAAGCGCCGCGCACCAGCCCCTCGCCGCCGACGATTAACAACACCAGCCCTGCCAGCAACATCAAAACCGCCATATTTTCATCCTTTTCGATAGATTATGGCGTATTTTACCGGATGTGCGGGATAATCTCCAGCATCTGATGATTATTCACTTTCGTTAATGTCCTTCCAAGCGCAGCAAAACGCACCCGTGCTGATCAATTGCCCCTTCCTTCGCCTCCCCCAATATCGCTTTCGCGATATTGGGGGAGGTGGGTGGGGGTCACAAATCAGATTGCCGCGCTCGCTGACGCTCGCTCAAAAGGACAACCGAGGTTTACTTCATTCCGAGCAAAGCGACACTCACCAGTGCTGACGGGAATCTCCCCTCTTGCTTATAGAAGGCTGTGCGGGAGATTGCCGCGCTCGCTGACGCTCGCTCAAAAGGACATAAACCAGCCGTGTCACTCCGTCTAAAGCAACATAAACAAAAAATTAATGTCACTCCGAACGAAGTGACACTCACCAGTGCTGACGGGAGTCTCCCACTCTGTCCTCATAACCGCCATGTCGGAGATTGCCGCGCTCGCTGACGCTCGCTCAAAAGGACGTTAATTCCAAGCGCAGCGCGGCTTAACCAATCACCTCAACCAGAAAATAGGTCTTTTTCCCGCGCCGCAGGACGAGGAAACGCCCCTCCAACAGGTCGTTCAGCGTCACCTGCCGCTCGCTTTCGCTGACGCGGTGATTGTTGAGGTACACTCCGCCTTCGCTGATGGCGCGGCGCGCCTCGCCTTTCGATTTCATCATCCCGCTGTTGACCAGCAAATCCACGATGTTCAACCCCGCGCTGCCGAACTGATCTTTCCCCAATTGGGCGGAGGGAACATCGGCGAAAATTTCGGCGATTTCGGCAGCCGAAAGACCCTCCACCGCGCCGCCAAACAACACCTGAGCGGCCTGCTCGGCGCGCGCCAGGGCGGTTTCGCCGTGCAGCATGCCGGTCATCAGCCGCGCCAGCGTGCGCTGGGCTTCGCGCTGTTCAGGGCGTTCTGCCAGCGCCTGCTGCAAGGCCTCAATTTCCGGCTGAGTGAGGAAGGTGAACACCTTG
>NZ_DAOUBL010000299.1:0-3976 GCF_034432615.1 Bellilinea sp.
GATGGCTTTCTCCACTTCCTCAAAGTGACCCTCATCCGGTATGATGACCAGCATGCCCATCGCGCTGTCCTGGTAGGGCAAACGCACCACCTGGTAGTTTGGCCCCCGCAGGTAGAGCAGATTCTTTGCCAGCGACATCATGGGTACCGTCACCTGACTGCCATCCAGCAGGGTGAAAGCCGCCTCGCGGGTTGCGCCTTCATCAAACGGGTAAACCCACGCGCCTTTGAAGTAAATGGCGTTGACCAGCACCAGCCGGGTAAGCGGGTTCAGCACTCCCTCAGCAATCAAATCTTTGATTTTCTCCCGCGTTTGTTCCTCCACCCAACGGTTAATCCGCTGGCGGGCAGATTCCGGATCGTTGTAGTCCACCCGGTACATTCCCGCGCCGTAGTTTTCCGCCAGCAAGTCCAGAAACTCAGGCAGAAAATCGAAACCCGCCTGCCCCCACAACGAATTGGCAATGTTCAACTGAAACGGTTGTTCCTCCCCGCTGGCAGGTTTCTGCTCCAGCGGGCGCAGGTTCAGGTCCAGCATATTGAAGGCCGGATGGAGCTTTTCCTGCGGCAGGTTAAAATGCAGCGTTTGCGCTATTTGCCGCTCGGTATCACCGCGCGCTCCGGCGTAGGTCATTGCCAGTGCCAGCGAGATGCTGTAGGGGGAATAAAACAGGTTGCCCGGCTCCTGCGCCAGTCGCTGGTATAAATCCAGCGCAAAGGCGTTGTTGCCATTCACCAGTTCACGCAGGGCAATTTCCCCGCTTGGTGGGGCTGTATTCCGCGGGCGGGAAGAAATCAACACTTCATCCTCATCCATACCGCTCTCCTTGGGAGTGGGATTAACCGCCGGCTCGGTGGGCAGCGGTGTTGGTGCAGGGGAACAGGCCGTCAGGATCAACAGCCCTGCCAGCAAAACGATCAGACTCTTTCTCCAAAGGCTCATCTCGTCCTCCTTTTCAGGTCAGCATCTGCAAGTATTCGACAAAGGAAAGACGAAATAAGCCGCCATTTCGTTCCTGACCTGAGCGCCAATCCCACTTTGCCGGCAAGTCAAGGCTTTTTTACTGTCGTACGAAATTTGTAAGTTCATTGTAATTTTTTTGCCATTCAGAATTCATCAAGATGAGCGATAATCGGTAAATGAGGCCAATTGGTCGTGGCAGGTTGGTTCGCTCAGCCGGCAAGCCAGCGAGAAAACTTCCGGAATAATCCGACTCAAGTTGCCGGATGCAATTTCCCGCTCGCCTTTTCCGCATGCCAGACTCATTTGAACGGATGCTGTGAGGGGACGCTGTGACACTTCGCAACCGTATTCTGCTCTTTTCCCTGCTGGCGGGGGGAATTTCCATCCTCAGTCTTGTTTTGATTTCCAACACGCTGTTCCTCCGTCATTATCGCACGCTGGAAGAGAATCTCTTACATCAGGACATCCAGCGTGTCGAAGCCCTTTTGCAATGGGACGTAGATTTCTTAAGCAGCATCGCCGCCGACTGGGGCTACTGGGATGAAACCTACCACTTCATCAAGGGGCAAAACCCCGATTATATTCAAAATAACCTGACTCCCACAACCTTTCAGGGGCTGGGGGTAGATGTGATGGCATTTTATGACGCGAACCTGCACCGGGTTGCAGAATTTTCGATCAACCCGTTCACGTTTCATCCCATCCCCCTGCCGGAGGACATTGACCGGCAGATTTTCAAGAATTTTCTCGGGCATATACCTCCCGAACCGCAATTTCAATCCAAAGGGCTGATTCAGACTCAGTTTGGGCCGTTGATGATAGCCGCCCGCGCCATCCTGCGCAATGATGCGGTCGGTCAACCGGCCGGTTTGATTGTCATCGGGCGCTACCTGAACAACCTGCGGTTAGCCGAATGGGAAGAAGCCACCCGTCTTTCCATCGAAGTAGAAACCATCACCAATCCCCAACTGCCGGCTGATTTCCGCGCGGCATTCAGCCAACTGCGAAATTCCGACACAGATGTGGCGGTATTTCACTCAACCCAGGCGTTCCAGACCCAACAGATCACCGGATTCAGCCTGCTGACCACCCTGCGGGGCGAACCCTATTTGATGCTGCGGGTGAGTAAAATTCCCATCATTTATCAGGTGGGGTTGAAAAATTTTCGCAATTTTCTGCTCTTCCTTGCCATTCTGGCGGTGGTGATGGGCAGCCTTTCGTGGGCATTCTTCAACCGCACTCTGACCAAGCGCTTGTTTGCCATTATCCGCGCCATCAATCGTTTTCGCGATTCCCACGACTTCTCGATCAGCATTCCCATACAGGGCAAGGATGAACTGACCCAAATGAGTCTCGCTCTCAGTCAGATGGTGGCGGACATGGGGCGGTATCATTTTGCCCTGGCTGCCTCCGAACGTCAGTACCGCGAGATGCTTCAGAACATGCAGATGCTCGCCGTCATCCTCAACCGCGAGGGAAGGATCGTCTTTTGCAACGAGTACTTCATCAACCGGACCGGCTGGAACTGGCACGAAGTGCTGCAAAGCGATTGGTTCGAGCGCTTTGCGCTGCCAGAAGAACGACACAAACGCCGCGAACGCTTTTTGCGGCACATTCAGGAAGAAAACATCCATCACCATGATGAGTCCTGCATCCTCACCCGGGCAGGCGAAAAACGGCTGATTGCGTGGAACAACACCTTCATCCGCAACCCGGATGGCTCAGTAGCCGGCATGGCACGCATCGGGCAGGATATTACCGAGGTGCGCCGGAATGAAGAAAAAATCCGCCAGCATTTACACGAAACAGATTTGCTGCTGGCGCGTTTGAAAACCTTGCGGGAGATTGACACCGCCATCACCAGCCCACGCTCCTCCGAAGAAAAGATGGGCATCATCCTCAACGTCATCAAAAACGCCCTGGAAGTGGATGCGGTCAACATCCTCACCGAAAGTGTGCCAGGCTACCTGCTGCCTTACGCCAGCCGCGGTTTCAATCTGGCGCAAATCATGCCCATTTCTGCCCAGATTGGTGTGAAAGAAGCCGAGGAGTCGCTTGCCAGCGGCACACCGCTGGTCATCAACCGTTTGGTGACCGGAGAACTGTCCCACTGGCTGACCAGCCGCTTCAGCGGTTTTGTCCCTTATCAGTTTTATGCCGCCGCGCCAATGACGATTGAGGGTCAACGCTACGGCCTGCTGGAAGTATTTGCTCACAAGCCGCGCACACCTTCGCCCGAGTGGCAGGAATTTTTCCAGACGCTTGCCTCTCAAACCGCCATAGCCCTGGATCACAACCAGATGATTCAGAACATTCAACGCGCCTACCAAGAATTGCAACAGGCTTACCGCGCCACCATCGAAGGCTGGTCGGCAACGCTGGAACTGCGCGACAAAGAAACTCAGGGGCATTCTGACCGCATGCTGGAATTGAGCGAAAAACTCGGCCGGCGCATGGGGTTGAACGAAAAACAGCTGCAAGATTTACAATACGGCGTTCTGCTGCACGACATTGGCAAAATGGCTGTCCCGGATGCCATCCTCAACAAACCCGGCCCGCTCAATGAAGAAGAATGGACAGTCATGCGCCAGCACCCACAGTATGCTTACGACCTGCTTTCCAAAATCCCCTTCCTGAGAGGCGCCATGGATGTGATTTACTGCCATCACGAACGCTGGGACGGCAGCGGCTATCCGCGCGGATTGAAAGGGGAGCAGATACCCCTCTATGCGCGTATTTTTGCAATTGTGGATGTGTGGGATGCCCTGACCCACGACCGCCCATATCGTCAGGCGTGGAGTATTGAGAAAGCGCTGGCATACCTGCAAGAGCAGGCGGGCATTCAGTTTGATCCGCAGGTGGTAGAAACGTTTACCGCGCTCATTCAGGAAGAATATCAGCCCGAAACTTTTGTAAACGGCAACTCGGCTTGAGGGTAAATTAACGTCAATTCGGGATAAATCATTTTTACATCAACTTTCGAATTTTCGTCCCCCTCCCGCCTCCCCCAAAA
>NZ_DAOUBL010000300.1:0-3636 GCF_034432615.1 Bellilinea sp.
GTTGGGCTTTAATGCCCGCTTCACTGGTCTGGTCGGCGGTCAGGATTGCATCCACCAGCACCTGCCCGAGTTGAGGAGCCAGCGCCAGCAGCAATTCGCGGGCAAACTCGCTCTGTTTATCAATCGTCAGGCGCATGCCCAGACCAAACTCGGCGTTATCCTCGAACAGGCTGTTCGACCATGCCGGACCGCGGCCTTCGCGGTTGACCGCCCAAGGTGTGGTGGGCAGATTGCCGCCGTAAATCGAGGAGCAGCCGGTAGCGTTGGCAATCACGATACGGTCGCCAAACAATTGTGAAACCAGTTTGACATACGGCGTTTCGCCGCAACCGGCACAGGCGCCGGAAAACTCAAACAGCGGTTCGAGCAGCTGCGAGTTTTTGACAGTTCCCACGCTGATTGCGGTGCGGTCCACCTCCGGCAAGGAGAGGAAGAACTCCCAGTTGACCCGTTCGCTTTCGCGCAGCGGCGGTTGAGGCGCCATGTTGATGGCTTTCAGACCAACCTGAGATTTGTTCTTGGCGGGGCAGGCTTCCACGCACAGCGCGCAACCGGTGCAGTCCTCCGGTGCTACCTGAATGGTGAATACCATGCCCGGAAATTCTTTGAATTTGGCGGGAGTCGATTTGAAAGTTTCCGGCGCATTTTCCAGATACCTGGGGTCATAAACTTTCTGGCGGATAACCGCATGCGGACACACCAATGCGCACTTACCGCACTGGATACACACATCCGGATCCCAGACCGGAATTTCCAGGGCGATGTTGCGTTTTTCCCAGCGGGCGGTTGCAGTGGGGAAGGTGCCGTCCACCGGCAGTTTGCTGACCGGCAAAGTATCGCCCTCAAAAATCATCATGGGCGCCAGCGTTTCGCGCACAAAGGCGGGAGCTTCGTCGGCAACTGCTTTGCGGCGGCTGAAGGTGCTGGTAACCCGTCCCGGCACTTTGACTTCAAACAGGTTGTCGAGGGTGTGATCCACCGCTTCAAAATTGCGCCTGACCACGGCTTCGCCGCGTTTGCCGTAAGTTTTCTCAATGCTCTTTTTGATTTGGGCGATGGCCTCATCGCGCGGCAATACGCCGCTGATGGCGAAGAAGCAGGTCTGCATGATGGTGTTGATGCGCCCGCCCATGCCGGTCTTTTGGGCGACCTCATAGGCATCAATGACGTAGAATTTCAGGTTTTTCTCGATGATGGTCTGCTGAACTTCGCGCGGCAGGTGTTCCCAAACCTGATCGGGTGGGTAGATGCTGTTGAGCAGGAAAACTGCACCGGGTGCAGCGTATTTCAATACATCCAGCCGTTCGAGGAAGGTGAACTGGTGGCAGGCAACAAAGTTGGCCTGACCGGGTTGAATCAGGTACGGCGCGCGAATCGGGCGGGGGCCAAAACGCAGGTGTGAAATGGTTACCGAGCCGGACTTTTTGGAGTCGTACACAAAATAGCCCTGGGCGTAATTGTCGGTTTCTTCACCGATGATTTTGATCGAGTTTTTATTAGCTCCAACGGTACCATCTGCACCCAGACCGAAGAAGACACACCGCACGGTTTGGGGATGTTCGATAGAGAAGGAGGCATCATAATCTAAACTGGTGTGGCTGACATCGTCCACGATGCCCACCGTGAAATGATTGCGCGGATTTTCGCTTTTCAGTTCGTCAAAGACGGCTTTGACCATTCCCGGTGTAAATTCCTTGGAAGATAGACCATACCGCCCGGCTACCATGACCGGCACTTGCTGGAAGGGAGCTTTACCAGTGCGCACCGCTTCAGTAACGGCGGTTACCACATCTTCATGGAGCGGTTCACCGGCAGCTCCGGGTTCTTTGGTGCGGTCTAAAACGGCGATCTTTTGCACACTGGCCGGCAGAGCTTTCATCAGCCCTTCCAGAGAGAACGGCCGGTAAAGTCGCACGGTAACCACCCCAACCTTTTCACCCTGCTGCTGCAGGTAGAGCGCGGTTTCTTCAGCGGTTTCGGCTCCGGAGCCCATCAGGATGATCACCCGTTCGGCATCCGGCGCACCGGCGTAATCAAATAGATGATAGGCGCGTCCGGTCAATTTGGCGAATTGATCCATCGTTTCCTGGACAATCGCCGGGCAGGCATTATAGAAGGGGTTAATGGCTTCGCGCGCCTGGAAGAATACATCCGGATTCATGGCTGTGCCGCGCAGGACGGGATGTTCCGGGCTGAGGGCACGGGCGCGGTGCTGACTGACGGCTTCCATGTCAATCATGGCCCGCATGTCGTCTTCGCTCAGGTATTCAATCTTGTTGACTTCGTGCGAAGTACGGAAACCATCGAAGAAGTGCAGGAAAGGAATGCGTGAGCGCAGCGAAGCCGCTTGAGCAATCAATGCCATGTCGTGGGCTTCCTGCGGCGAGCGGGAGGCCAGCAGCGCCCAGCCGGTCTGGCGGGTGGCCATCACATCCGAGTGATCGCCGAAAATGGAAAGGGCGTGGGTAGCCACCGTGCGGGCTGAAACATGAAAGACGGCCGGGGTCAATTCGCCGGCGATCTTGTGCATGTGGGGGATAATCAGCAGCAAGCCCTGCGAGGCGGTGAAGGTGGTGGTCAGTGAACCGGTTTGCAAAGCGCCATGCACGGCTCCGGCAGCGCCGCCTTCGGATTGCATTTCCACGACCAGCGGTACGGTTCCCCAGATGTTGGGGATTTTGGCGGCTGCCCAGGCATCGGACAGTTCACCCATCCCTGAAGAAGGGGTAATGGGATAAATGGCGATGACTTCATTCAGCCGATAGGCTACATAAGCAACAGCCTCATTGGCATCTACGGTTATCTTTTGTCGTGTCATTTCGTTAAACTCCACTTTGAGATGATAGAAATCCCAAAAACAGCCTGCTTTCTGCTGTGAAAGTCAGGCTGTTTTAATGTTCGGCCGGCTTGGGTGTCCAGACATTCATCTATGAGAGTGTATCTTTTCTTGGACAAATGGGTAAGTTATATTGGTCATTGAAATCATATGTTTCCTGTCATATTTACAAATCACCCTTGAGTCGTTTCTGCGCCAGCATCAGGGCTGCCAGGCTTTTGGCATCCCGCAGCTCTCCATTTTGAGCCATTTCCAGTGCCTCTGCAGCCGGAATGGCAACCAGCTGGAGAAATTCATCGGCATCCTGTTCCAGGGGTGACGGGTAAAGCCCGCTGGCAAGAAAGATGTACATGTGTTCGCTGGAATAGCCGGGAGCCAGATAAAAGTCACCCAGCAGTTCCAGGTTTGAGGCGGCCATGCCGGTTTCCTCGCGGATTTCACGAGCAGCGCAGGTCTGTGGGTCTTCAGCATCGTTCAGTACACCGGCTGGCAGTTCCAGCAATTCTTTCCCAACTCCGATGCGGTACTGCCTGACAAAGAGCAGGTTGCCGTTCGAATCCAGCGGTACAATCGTCACCGAGCCGCTGTGTTGAACAAGATCATAAGGGCGGACGCTGCCGTCAGGTAATCTCATTTGGACCTTTTCAACGCCGAATGCGCGTCCCTGGTAAATCGTTTCACGTTGAAGAATGGAAAAATTCATCCTGCACCTTTTTTCAGCGAGTAATTAACGTCAATTCGGGATAAATCATTTTTACATCAACTTTCGAATTTTCGTCCCCCTCCCGCCTCCCCCAAAA
>NZ_DAOUBL010000301.1:0-6831 GCF_034432615.1 Bellilinea sp.
ATGTGGTCATTCCTCGACCGTTTGATGAACATTGTGCTTCCTCGGGTGCGTGATTTTCGCGGTGTTTCGGCAGAGGCGTTTGATGGACGCGGAAATTACACGCTGGGTTTGCGGGAACAGATCATCTTCCCGGAAATCGAGTACGACAAGGTGGATAAGGTACGCGGAATGGAAATTACCATTGTAACTACAGCACCAACCGATGATCAGGCTGTCAAATTGCTGCAATTGCTTGGGATGCCTTTCAGGAAGGATTAGTATGGCAAAGAAATGTATGATGTATCGTGAACAACGCCGCAAGTACGCCGTTCAGGTGCGTAATCGTTGCAAACGTTGTGGACGCCCGCGAGGTTACCTGCGTCGTTTTGGGCTGTGCCGAATTTGCTTCCGGGAGCTCGCTCTTGAAGGGAAGATCCCCGGCGTAACCAAGTCATCCTGGTAGTTCCAGGCCGGAGGTAGGCATGAGTGTGAATGATCCAATTGCTGATATGTTAACCCGCATGCGCAACGCCATCATGAATGGTCAGGTGGTGGTCGCTATGCCAAGCACCAAACTCAAGGCAGAAATTGCCCGGGTATTGAAGGAAGAGGGTTTCATCGAATCGTATGAAGTTGTGAGCGGTGAAAAACCTCACGAGCAGACTCTGCGCATTCGTTTGAAGTACGTGGGCGAACGCCGCCAACGCCGTCCGGTCATTACCGGATTGGAGCGGGTGAGCCGTCCGGGCCGACGCATTTACACCCGTAAACAGGATATTCCCTGGGTGCTTTCTGGTTTGGGTGTTGCTATTCTCTCCACACCCAAGGGTGTGATGACCGGACAGCGCGCGCGCCAACTCAATGTTGGCGGTGAAATCCTGTGCAAGGTCTGGTAGGCCGGAAAGCGTAAAGGAGGTATATAGACGTGTCTCGTATTGGTCGCTTACCGGTGGTTGTTCCTGCAAATGTTCAGGTGACAGTGGATGGCTCTTCGGTGCACATCAAAGGCCCGAAGGGTGAATTGCAACGCGAATTTTCGCCGGTGATTTCCATTAAATTCGAGAATGGACAAATCGCCGTCAGCCGCTCATCTGAAGAGCCGCAAGTGCGGGCGCTGCATGGAATGACCCGAGCATTAATCCAGAATATGGTAACCGGAGTCAGCGAAGGGTTTACCAAGGTGCTGGAAATTGATGGTGTGGGTTATCGCGCCGAAATGGATGGCCAAAACCTGAAGCTGTTTGTGGGATATTCCCATCCGGTCATTGTTGAACCCCCGGCGGGTATCTCCTTTGATGTGGATACCAAAACACGCCAGATCAAAGTAATGGGATACAACCGGGAGTTGGTGGGGCAGGTTGCTGCCGATATCCGTAAAATTCGACCACCCGAACCCTATCATGGGAAAGGGATTCACTATCTTGGTGAAAAAATCCGCCGAAAAGCCGGCAAAGCCGGTAAAGGCAAGAAATAGGTGAGTGCTCATGGCTAAATTAAGTCGTTCTGAAGCGAGAATTCGCCGCCATCGCCGCGTGCGCAAGCACCTGAGCGGCACGCCGGATCGTCCGCGTCTGGCAGTTTTCCGCAGCCTGGCCGAAACCTATGCACAGGTGATTGATGATGAAGCCGGGCAAACGCTGGCAGCAGCATCCACCATTGATCACGAGTTACGGGGCAAGGTGGAAGGTAAAACCAAAACCGAACAGGCCCGGCTGGTGGGTGAACTGGTTGCCAAGCGCGCCAAAGAAAAGGGCATCACCCGTGTGGTGTTCGACCGGGGCGGTTTTCGTTACATCGGCCGGGTTAAGGCACTGGCCGAAGCTGCCCGTGAGTCTGGCCTGGAGTTCTAGGCTGAACCGAAAGCAATGAAAGAGGCCTGACTATGGAGATGATGGAATACTCAACTTACGAACAACAATACGACGAGCGGGTCATTGAAATTGCCCGCGTGGCAAAAGTTGTCAAAGGCGGCCGCCGCTTCCAGTTTCGGGTGACGGTGGTGGCTGGTGATAATCATGGGAATGTCGGTTTGGGTGTTGGTAAAGCCAATGCGGTGCCGGATGCCATGCGTAAAGCCACCGAACGGGCTCATAAAAACATGCGGCCTGTGCCCATGATCGGGACAACCATCCCGCATGAGGTCATCGGCAAAACATCCGGGGCAAAAGTGCTGCTCAAACCGGCTTCTGCAGGTACGGGCGTTATTGCCGCGGGTGGGGTGCGCGCAGTATTGGAAGCTGCCGGTATTCGGGATATTTTAACCAAATCAATGGGCAGCGCCAATGTGCTGAATGTGGTGAAAGCCACCTTTGATGCACTGAGCCAGCTGAAATCGCCCGAAGAGGAAGCGGCAAAACGCGGTAAACCCGCCAAGGATTTGCTGCCCTTCTGGGAACGGAGGAAGAATGGCTGAGAAAAAGCAATCTCCCAAGATGCTGCGCATCACCTGGGTGAAAAGCGCAATCGGTTATTCGGAGCAACATAAAGCGACCATTCGTGCGCTGGGTCTGCGCCGTCTCAACCAGACGGTGATTCATGAGGATACGCCGACCCTGCGAGGAATGCTGCGGAAAGTCAATCATCTTGTAAAAATCGAAGAGCAGGTAGAGCAATGAAATTGAATGATCTGAAGCCAAACGAAGGCGCCAGAAAAGACCGCAAACGCGTTGGGCGGGGTATTTCCGCCGGTAAAGGTAAAACCAGCGGCCGCGGTACCAAAGGCCAGGGCTCCCGCTCCGGTGAAGGCGGGCATCTGTACCGCCAGGGCGGTAACCTGCCGTTCTACCGCCGTCTGCCGTTCATGCGCGGGGAGGGCTTTACCCCTCCCGTGCAGGTTGAATACAACGAAGTCAACCTCAGTCAACTGGCAGCGAAGTTTGAAGCCAACATGGAAGTTACTCCACAAACGCTGGCGGAGAAGAATTTACTTCACAAGCCCAATAACCCGGTTGTCATTCTTGGCAATGGGGAATTGAATATCCCCCTGAAGGTGCGGGTGCAACGGGTGAGCAAAGGTGCACAGGCCAAAATCGAAGCCGCTGGCGGTTCTGTGGAAATCATCGCCTGAGAGGCTGGAGTTAAGGAGACCAACGCATGAAGCGGTCAGCATGGCGTTATTTATGGAAATCGGAAGATATTCGTAAGAAGCTTTTAATCACTTTGCTGCTGCTGGTGCTTTATCGGCTGGCAGCCAATATTCCCGTGCCGGGAATTGACCGCGAAGTGATTCGAGGCATCGTTCAGGCACCCGGAGCAGCGGGTACGCTGTTTGGCCTGCTGGATCTGCTTTCTGGTGGTACGATTTCACGGTTCTCCATTCTGGCAATGGGGGTTTATCCTTACATCACGGCGCAGATTATTCTGCAACTGCTGGTGCCAATCATTCCGGCGCTGGAGCGGAAGATGAAGGAAAACCCCCGCGAAGGTCAGAAATGGATGGAAAAATGGACGATTATTCTGACCGTGCCGATGGCATTGCTTTCGGCTATTGGTCAAATTAACATCTTCAACTCGCTTGCCGGACAAACGGGTCAAACGGTGTTGAGCTACACCTACGGTTTCACGGGAGCCTCTTTGCTGCCAACCCTGACGACCCTGATCAGCATGATGGCCGGCACGATGCTGGGTATCTGGCTGGGGCAGTTGATCTCCGAATATGGCATTCCCAAGCAGGGTCTTTCGCTCATCATCTTTTCCGGCATCGTGGCAGGCATTCCATCCAACCTGATCAGTCTATGGAGTGACCGTCAAAATGCATGGTGGCTGACTCTGCTGATTCTGGTTGTGCTGGTGCTGGTCATCTTTGCGATTGTCTTCGTGCAACAAGGACGCCGCAATGTGCCGGTGCTGTTCCCCGGACGGCGAGTGGGTAACCGCATGTCCATGCCGGTACGCAGCAATCTGCCGTTGATGATAAACATGGCCGGTATGATCCCGTTGATTTTTGCACAATCTATCTTGCTCTTTCCGGCAATTGTGGCCAGTTACTTCATCAATTCCCAAACACCGTGGGTAGCCAGCCTTGCCAGCGGTATTTACAATACCTTCAGCGGGCAGGGAGCGTGGTATGCGGTGATGTACTTCTTGATGGTGGTGGCGTTCACCTTTTTCTATACGGATGTTCTCTTTGCTCAACAGAATTACGGTGAAACCCTCAAGCGGCAGGGCGCTCAAATTCCGGGTGTCCTGCGGGGGCCTGCCACCCAAAAGTACCTGACCAAGGTTCAACGGCGAATCACCCTGCCGGGAGCGTTTTTCCTCGGCTTTGTGGCAGTACTTCCCTACATCATGCATGCTTTCTTGCCGGCTTCGGCGCGCAATGCCGGTTTGTTTCTCATTTCGGCGGCCGGCTTGCTGATCGTGGTTGGTGTGGTGCGGGATACCTTCACCATCATCGAAACCGAGCTCAAGTTACACGGTTACGATGAAAATCTAATCAAGGGATAATCGGATGGGACGCTTTATCGTACTCCTCGGCCCTCCCGGCGCGGGAAAAGGCACACAGGCACAGGTTTTGGCAGAAAAAACCGGATTGGCGCACATCTCTTCCGGGGATATCTTCCGTGAAAACCTGAAGAATCAAACCGATTTAGGAAAACTGGCTCAGGTTTACATGAACCGCGGTGAGCTGGTGCCGGATGATGTCACCATTGCAATGATTCGCGAGCGGCTCAGCCGCCCCGACTGCGCCAATGGTGCCATTCTGGATGGTTTTCCGCGAACCCCAGCCCAAGCCGAGGCCTTGAGCGCCATGTTGGACGATCTGGACGGGAAAGTGGTGAGCGTCCCATACATTTCGGTGCCAGCCGAGGTGTTGATTGAACGCTTGAGCGGCCGCTGGACCTGCCGGACGTGCGGCAAGGTATATCACAGCGTGTACAACCCACCAAAAAAAGCCGGAATCTGTGATGATGACGGTGGGGAGTTGTACCAGCGCGAAGATGACCAGCCGGCAACGGTGGAGAAGCGGATCAAAGTTTACTTGGAACAAACCAGCCCGTTGATTGAACATTACCGGCGGGCTGGATTGCTGGTGGAAATTGATGGGACTTTACCGATTGAAGAGGTAACCCGTCAATTGATGGAAGCGATTGCCTAACAGGTGGTAATACAATGACGTGGGAACGCCAGATCACGATTAAATCTCCTCAGGAATTGGAGATCATGCGCATAGCCGGGCAGATCAATGCCGAAGCCCTGCAAGCAGCGCGTGATGTCGCTCGCCCTGGTGTTTCTACGGCCGATCTGAATGCGGCTGCCGAAGAGGTTTTGAAGAAATACGGAGTTTATTCTCCATTTTTGAACTATCCTGGGCCGTATCCTTATCCTGCCAGCACGACCATCAGTGTCAACGAAGAACTGGTTCACGGCATTCCCAGTCCGCGCCGCAAATTGCGCGAAGGGGATATCGTTTCGGTGGACTGCGGCACGGTATATGAAGGTTTCGTAGCCGATTCGGCGATTACCTTTGCAATTGGTGAGGTTTCACCAGAGGTTCAAAAATTGCTGGAAGTCACCGAAGCGGTGCTGTATGTCGGCATTGAAAAACTGGTAGCCGGAAACCGGGTTGGTGATGTTTCTGCGGCAATTCAGCAATATGTGGAAAGTCATGGTTTCCATGTTACCCGTGAATATACCGGTCATGGTGTTGGACGGCAAATGCACGAAGGACCCCAGGTGCCGAATTACGGCACGCCGGGGCGTGGCATGTTGTTGCGGGTGGGCATGACCATTGCTTTGGAACCGATGGTTCTGATCGGCTCACCGGCGACGCGGGTTCTGGATGATCAATGGACGGTAGTTTCGCGCAATGGATTGCCCGCTGCTCATTTTGAGCACACAGTAGCGATCACAGAAAATGGTCCACGAATCCTGACTCTTTTGAAAGATGGCAGCAAACCTGGACGAAATGGTAGAAATCAGGTATAATTGAAACTTTGGCTGTTGAAGTAAGGAATGATGAGGAGTAATCAATCATGAGAGTTTCACCATCCATTCGCAAGCGATGCGCAAAGTGCAAGATTGTGCGGCGCAGCGGTAAGTTGTACGTCATTTGTGAAAACCCAAAGCATAAGCAGCGACAGGGGTAATGAGGCATGGCGAGAATTGAAGGTGTTGATCTACCACGCAACAAGCGCGTTGAAGTTGCACTGACCTATATTTATGGGATCGGCCCGACTCGGGCACGCAAGATCCTGGCGGATACAAAAGTCAATCCGGATACGCGGGTCAAAGACCTGAGTGAAACGGATGTAAACCTTTTGCGTGATTACATTGCCCAAAACTATAAAGTAGAAGGCGACCTGCGGCGCGAGGTGCAGATGAACATCAAGCGCCTGATCGAAATCGGGTGCTACCGCGGTCTGCGCCATCGCCGTAACCTGCCAGTTCGTGGGCAGCGAACGCGCACGAACGCCCGTACACGCAAAGGCCCCAAGAAGACTGTGGCGGGACGCGGCCGCCGCCGTGGAGCAACCAAGAAATAATCCGGTTATGGGAAGGGCTGATCTGGGGTACCTTCCCGCCCCCGCGGCTGGTCAGCCTGACCCTAACCGGTTATATCAAAACGCTGTACTCTGAAAGAAATCGAGGTTGATAGCGAGGAAATATGGCACAAAATGTAAGATCAGCGCGCCGGTCAAGTACTCCCCGAAAGGTGAAGCGTACGCTGTCCTCAGCGCAGGTACATATTTATGCATCGTTTAATAATACGATTGTGACGGTAACGGACCAGCAGGGCAATGCTGTCTGCTGGGCAAGCGCCGGTTCGGCCGGGTTCAAGGGTTCCCGCAAGAGTACCCCGTTTGCTGCTCGTTTGGCTGCCGAACAGGCCCTTAAAGCAGCTCAGGCGAT
>NZ_DAOUBL010000302.1:0-13102 GCF_034432615.1 Bellilinea sp.
TTTTGGGGGAGGCGGGAGGGGGACGAAAATTCGAAAGTTGATGTAAAAATGATTTATCCCGAATTGACGTTAAAATAATGATAAAAGAGGGGCTGGCAACCGTTTTTGTCCTGTAACTTATTGTTAACCTTCAGCGCCCCTCGCGCAGCACTCCCTCGGGAGCGCAGGGTTTCGAATACCATCCCCTTACGGGGACCCTGAACCTCACTTTCTTAATCTTTAGCGCCCCCGCAGGGTTTCGAATACCATCCCCTTACGGGGACCCTGAACCTCACTTTTTAATCTTTAGCGCCCCCGCAGGGATTCGAACCCTGAACCTCCAGATTCGAAGTCTGTCACTCTGTCCATTGAGCTACGGGGGCAGTTGCGCCTATTATACCGCAATTTTTCTTCGCTTGACTTCCTTTTCCTCCACCTCTATAATTGACCCGTAGTCATCATTATCGGAGGCCTTTTCCCAATGCCGCGCACCCGTGCCATCTCCCCCGCCCAAAAAGACGCCCGCCGTACCGCCATCCTCACTGCCGCAG
Source organism: Bellilinea sp. (assembly GCF_034432615.1). GTDB lineage: Bacteria > Chloroflexota > Anaerolineae > Anaerolineales > Anaerolineaceae > Bellilinea. The sequence goes on from NZ_DAOUBL010000302.1 coordinate 531, forward strand.
CCCAATTGTTTCAAAACGCACCCTACGACCAGATCCTGATGCAGCAGATTGCCGATCAGGCCAACCTGGCCAAAGGCACGCTTTTTCTTTACTTTGAATCCAAAGAACATCTTTTCCTCGCCTTGACCGTCGAAGCCCTCCATCAATGGTTGGCCGACCTGAACGCCGATTTGCGTACGGTGACCCCGCCGCTGATGACGCTGGCATTCACCCGCCTGGTAGAGCGCAGCCTGCGCCGCCAGCCGCTGCTGCTGCCGTTATTAACCCTCCACCCTCAGCGGCTGGCTGAATCTATGTCTGCCGCCACCCAACAGGATCTGCAGAAGGCGCTCAACCCTTCCCTGACGACTTGCGCAGCGTTGACCGAAAATTTGCTCCCCTACCTGCAGCCCGGCCAGGGCAGATTGATTTTGCAGCGCATCCTGGCCTTAATCATCGGCTTGCCGGGATCAGCAGCCCTGACCCCGGCAGATGATTCGCCTTCGGATGTCTTTGCGGAGTTAGCGGCGGTTTTGAACCTGCAACTTTACGCGCTGGAAACACTGCACCGCCGCAAAAGCGCAACCGCAACTACTGCAAACTGAGAATCGCCTGTGCGGCCATCTGCAGAATTTGATTGGGCAGCAGGCTCAACCCAACCACGGCCAGCGCCGAACCAACCGCCACCAGACTCAGCCACGCATCGCGGCGAATACGCGGCTCACCGCTGCGCATGAACATCATCACCACCACGCGCAGGTAATAATACGCCGAAATCAAAGAAGAAAGCAGACCAATCAAAGCCAGCTCCACATAACCGGCATCCACCGTGGCACGGAAGAGGAATAATTTACCCCAAAAACCCATTGTCAACGGAATTCCGGTCAACGAGAGCATGAATACCAGCATGGCTACACCCAGCCAGGGGTACTTCAGCCCCAAACCGGCGTAATCTTCCAGCTCCAAACCCTGATAATCCGCCCGTTCAACTGAAATGACCACCGCCCATGCGCCAAAAGTTGTCAGCGTGTATGCCAGCAGGTAGAACAGCATGGCCGCCACCGCCTGACCCGCCACCTGTGGGTTACCATAGGCCACAAATGCCATCAGCAAATAACCACCGTGCGAAATGCTGGAATAGGCCAGCAGACGTTTCAGGTTGGTCTGGGCGATGGCAAGAATGTTCCCGATCAGCATGGTCAGCGCTGCAATCCCCCAGCCAAGCGGCGCCATTTCTGCTGCCAGGGTGGGGAAGGCGGTCAGAAAGACCCGCAGCAGTACTGCAACGCCGGCCGCCTTGACTGCCACGGCCATAAAGCTGGAAACCGGCGTTGGTGCGCCCTGATAGACATCCGGCGCCCACTCATGGAAGGGCACCGCCGCCAGTTTGAAGGCAAAACCCACCAAAATCAAGGCTGCGCCAGCAAGGAATAGCGGCAAATTGACCGCCCCTTGCCCCACTCGCTCGACAATCAGCATCAGGCTGGTGGTTGCCGTTGCCCCAAAAATGAGCGCAATTCCATACAACACAAATGCCGAAGAAAACGTCCCAAGCAAGAAATACTTCAAGGAAGACTCTTCCGATTCCTGCCGTTCGCGCGCCAGTCCCGCCAGCACATACAACGGAATGGAGAGAAATTCCAGCGCCAGAAACACGACAATCAGGTTATAAGCCTGGGTCACCAGCATCATGCCGGCAATCGAAAAGAACATCAGCGGGTAGAACTCTCCCCGTTCCAGATTCATGCGTTTGAGGTAGTCGTGAGAGAGCGCAACCACCACCAGCCCGCTGACCAGATACAACACGTTCAAATAGACGGCAAAGCCATCCACGATGATCATATTCTGAAACGCCAGCCCACTGCCGCCGGCCTGCGCCAGCGTGACCCCAATGGTTACCGCCAGGCCCAGCGCTGCCAATGCGGCAACAATGCCTTTGCGCCCCTTGGGCACCCACAAGTCCACCACCAGCAGGAGCAGCGCCCAAACCAGCAATATGATCATCGGAAGTGTGAGAATGAAATCGCTCAGGTTCATCGCATCGCTCCTAATGAATGGCCAGCATAGCGGCACCCTGCACCAGTGAAACCAGCCGTTCCACGCTGGGGTTGATCAGGTTGAAAAACGGCGCCGGGTACAGGCCGATCCAGAAAATCAACACCAGCACGGGCAGCAGTGTAATCACCTCGCGGGCATTCAAATCTTTCAGCGAGAGATTGGCTTCCACCCGCACCGGGCCCAGAAAGACCCGTTCAAACATCACCAGCAAATAGACTGCCGCCAGAATCACCCCAATCGTCGCCGCGCCGGCAAAGTAGGGGCTGTTCAACACCTGCGAACCGAACGCCCCCAGCAAAATGGTGAACTCACCCACAAAACCGTTCAGGCCCGGCAAACCGGCCGAAGAAAGCATGACAATCAGCGTCAGTGCCCCCAAAATCGGCATGACCTTCCAGATGCCGCCATAGGCACTCATCTCGAGGGTGTGACGCCGTTCATACAGCATGCCCACAATCAAGAACAACGCCCCGGTGCTCAACCCATGGTTGATCATTTGCAGCACGCCGCCTGCCAACCCCTGCTGGGTGAGCGCAAAAATGCCCAGCATCACAAAACCCAAATGGCTGACCGACGAGTAAGCCACCAGCTTCTTGACATCTTTCTGCATCAGCGAAACCGCCGCACCATACAGGATGCCGATCACCGCCAGCGCCGCCATGTAGGGCGCGGCTTGCAGGCTGGCTTCCGGGAAAAGCGGGAGATTAAAGCGCAGGAAGCCGTAACCGCCCATCTTCAGCAGCACCCCCGCCAGAATGACCGAACCAGCCGTGGGGGCTTCCACATGCGCATCCGGCAGCCAGGTATGCAGCGGGAACATGGGCACCTTGATGGCAAAAGCCAGTGCAAAAGCCAGAAACAGCCATAACTGGGTTTGGGCAAACAACTGCCGCTGAGCCAGCAAATCGTTCCATGCAAAACTGCCCACCTGCAGCCCCATCACCAGAATTGCCAGCAACATCAGCAGCGAACCAAACATGGTGAAGAGGAAGAACTTGACCGCAGCATAAACCCGCCGCTCGCCACCCCACACCCCAATCAGGAAGTACATCGGCACCAGCGTAAATTCCCAAAAGATGTAGAAAAGCACCAGATCCAGCGCCAGAAAAACGCCAATCATGCCGGTTTCCAGCAGCAGGAAGAAGGCCATAAAACCCTTGACGCGTTCCTCTACGGCTGACCAGGTTGAAAGGATGGCAATCGGGGTCAGGAAAGTGGTCAGCAAAACCAGCAGAATGCTCAGCCCATCCACCCCCAGATAAAAATCAATCGAGATGCCGCCAACCCGCAGCCACGAGGTACGCTGCACCAGTTGCAGGTCGGCTTTGGAAGGGTCAAACAAAGCCAGCATCGCCAGCGAAACCCCAAAAGTCGTCAGCGAGGTCAGCAGTGCCGTCCAGCGGATGGCATTTTTTTGTTCCGCTTTGAGGAACAGGATGATCAAAAACCCTGCCAGCGGCAAGAAAGTGACCAGAAGAAGCGGATTAAGTCCAAAAATCATGAGAACTCCTCAATCCACAGGATGACGGCCTCAGCGCAGCACCAGGTAGGTGACCACCAGCACCACACCCAGCAGGATGGTCAAAGCATACGAGCGCACAAAGCCGTTTTGGACACGCCGCCACGACTGGGCCGTGGCACGCATCAGGTTACCCACCCCATTGACCAGACCGTCAATCACGCCCTGATCCACCGGTTGAGCCAGAAACTGCGCCAGCCGCAAATAGGGTTTGACAACCAGCGCCTGATACAGCTCATCCACCCACCACTTGTTTTCCAGCGCCAAAAACAGCCCGTTGAGCGGTCTGGCAAGCGGGTCGGCTTGGCGGGCATCTTCCAGCGGTTTGCGCCCGTAAATCAGCCAGCCAACCAGCAGCCCGCCAAGCGCCACCGCCAGCGAAATCAGCGCCACCGAAAGGATGAACTTGGCCGGCTCAACCCCATACAGACTGTGTTCCAGCCACTTTTCCAGCCAGTGGGTGGTGGGGAAGTTGAGCAATCCGCCCGCAGCAGCCAGCCCCGCCAGGATGATCAGCGGTACGGTAACCACTGCGGGGCTTTCCTTTGCGCCCGCGGCGGCTTCGCTGCGCGGTTTGCCGAAAAAGACCATCGCCAGCTGGCGGGCGACATAGAACGCCGTCAGGAAAGCGGCTGCGGTCAACACAAAATAGACCGGCGGATGATGCAAACTGGCATCTGCCAGAATTTCATCCTTTGAAAAGAAACCGGAAAGCGGGGCAATCCCTGCCAACGCAAGAGCGCCGATCAAATAGACCCAAAAAGTTACCGGCATTTTCTGACGCAGACCGCCCATGTTGCGCATGTCCTGCGGGTCAAAGGTGGTATGATGACCCTCCGCATGGCTGCCGTGCGCAGCAGCACGTTCATGCCCATGCTCCATGCCCAGAATGACCGAACCGGCCCCCAAAAACAGCAACGCCTTGAAGAAGGCATGGGTGACCAGATGAAACATTCCGGCAACCGCCGCCCCCATGCCCACCGCCGTGACCATGAAACCCAACTGGCTGATGGTCGAATAGGCCAGAACTTTCTTGATGTCATACTGGCCTACCGCAATGGTCGCCGCAAAAAAGGCAGTGGCAGCCCCCACCCACATGACCACGTCCTGCGCCAGGGCCACCTGCTGGTAGAGCGCCTGCGAGCGCGCCATCAGATACACACCCGCAGTCACCATGGTTGCAGCATGAATCAACGCCGAAACGGGGGTTGGGCCGGCCATGGCATCCGGCAACCACACATACAACGGCAGCTGTGCCGATTTACCGGTCACGCCCAGCAGCATGAACAGGGTAATCGCCAGAATGACTCCCGGCAAAACTGTGGCTACCTGCGGCGCCTGCGCAAAAACCGTATCAAAATCCAGACTGCCAAAATTGTAGAAGATCAGGAAAATAGCGATCAACAAACCGAAATCGCCAATGCGGTTGACCACAAAGGCTTTTTTGGCCGCCTGGGCGTTGGCAATGCCGCCCGCGCCTTTCTCGAACCAGAAGCCGATCAGCAGGTATGAACACAGCCCAACTCCTTCCCAGCCGACAAACAGCATCAGGAAGTTATCGGCGCTGACCAGAATCATCATCGCCGCCACAAACAGGTTGAGGAACACAAAGAAGCGGCGGAAGCGGCCGGGGTCACCGTTGTGGCGCACATCGGCGTGCATGTAACCGATGGAGTAAATGTGAATCAGGGTACCCACTCCGGCAACCACCAGCATCATCGTCACCGAAAGGGTATCCACCCGAAAGTTCCAGTCGGCGGTGAAATCTCCCACCGCCAGCCAGCGCAGGAATGGATAAGTACCCCCCTCCGGATGTCCCGCCAGCCCAAGCGCCAGCAGCGCCGCCACCCCAAACGACAAAGCGGCCGCCAGACTGGCAATAACGCCGATGCCCTTTTCTCCCAGTCTTTTTCCAAACAGTAAGTTGAGGAAAATACCCAGCACAGGGAAGAAAACGACCCACGGCGCAAGTGGTAATACCGTTTCAAAGTTCATTCAGTCTTCTCCCATTCCCAGAATGAAAGCCTCACCGGCGGTAAATTGCAAAATTGAAAAGTCAAATGGACGCCCCCCTCACCCTTTGAGCGTGCTCATCTCATCCAGATCAATGGTGCGTTTGGCGCGGAAGATGGCGACCATCAGGGCCAGCCCGACGGCAACCTCCGCTGCAGCCGTGGTCATCACAAAAAAGACAAACAAATCCCCATCCAGAATTTGGTGATACGCCGAAAAAGCCACAAAAACCAGGTTTGCAGCATTGAACATCAATTCCAGCGACATGAACACCACCAGCGGGTTGCGCCGTAAAACCACACCCAGCGCTCCAATGGCAAACATCGCCGCGGAAAGAATCAGATAATAACTCATTGGCATGGCTCAGCCCTCCACGGGTGTTTCAGATTTTTGAATTCCCGGTTTTGGTCGGGTGGGTCCTTCATGCTTGGAAAGCAATATTGCACCGACAGTAGCCGCCAGCAGGATGAAGGCCGTCACTTCAAACGGCAGAAGGTAGCGGTTGAAGAGCAGCATACCTATCTCTGCCGGACTGGCAAAAGTTTGCGGGATGAGCGGGATGGATTGCAACGGCGTGGTGCGCAGCAAATAGTAAAGCACAATCTCTGCCAGAAAGATGACCACCAGTAAAATGCCCAGCACGCGCTGCCCGCGCAGTGGCTCGGTAAGCGGCAGGTTTTCAGCGCCCAGCAGCATGATCACAAAAATAAACAGCACCATAATCGAGCCGGCATAAACCGTCACCTGCGCAAAGGCAATGAACGGCGCCCCCAGCGCCAGATACAGCAAACCCACCGCAACGAAATTGACTACCAGAAAGAGCGCCGAATAAAGCGCGTTGCGGCTGATGATCAGCCCAACCGCCGATACAATGACCGTCAAACCGAGTATTCCATACACCAGCAGGATGCCAATATCCATTCGCTTGGTTTACCTCCTTTAATCCTGTGGGTCCTGCATCACCGGCACCGAACGGGTGTACTTGCCCGGTTCGGTCTTTTGCGGGGTAGGCTGGCCGCCCGGCGGCACCGGCTCTAACAGCATATCTTTGGTGTAAATAGACTGATTTCGGTCGGTGAAAGACAGTTCGTAATTGTCGCCCAGCACAATCGCCTCGGTTGGGCAGGCATCTTCGCAGAACCCACAAAAAATGCAGCGCAGCATGTTGATTTCGTAGGTGCTGGCATAGCGTTCACCGGGCGAGTAACGTTCTTCATCGGTATTTTCTGCCGATTCGACAAAAATGGCATCGGCGGGGCAGGCCGCCGCGCACAACGAACAGCCAATGCACTTTTCCAGCCCGTTTTCGTAGCGTTTGAGCACATGCCGCCCCTTAAAGCGGGTGCGTACCGGCCGTTTGACCTCCGGGTACTGGATGGTCACCGGTTCCTGAAACATCTCGCGAAGCGTGGTCAATAACCCTTTTAACATACCTCTAACCTCCTGCAAGCACAACCACAGCTGCTGTGACAATCACATTCACCAAACCCAGCGGGAACATGATCTTCCAGCCCAACTGCATCAAACGGTCATAACGGATGCGCGGCAGGGTTGCCCGCACCCAAATCATGAAGAACAGCCACACAACCACCTTTAAGAATAACCAGTGCGGCCCGGACGCAAACAGCCAGCCAATGACCGGCAGACCGCTCAACATTGCCAGCGGCGAAAGATAACCACCCAAAAACAGGGTTGCCCCAATCATCGAAACCGCAATCATCTTGATGTATTCGGCCATGAAGAACAGGGCAAACTTCATGCCGGAATATTCGGCATGATAGCCGGCCGTCAATTCCTGCTCAGCTTCCGGCATATCAAACGGGGCGCGGTTGACCTCGGCCAGCGAAGCCGCCAGAAACAGCACAAATCCGGCCGGCTGCAGGAAAATGAACCACAACCCCTGCTGGGCGCGCACAATTTCCAGCATACTCATCGAGCCGGTCAGTAAAATCGGCCCGACAAACGAAAGTCCCAGCGCCAGCTCATAACTGATCATCTGCGCGGTAGCCCGCAGCCCGCCCAGCGTGGCATATTTGTTATTGGATGACCAGCCTGCCAGTGTAATACCGTACACCGAGATGGAAGTGACCGCCATGATATACAGGATGGCGACATTGACATCCGTCAGGTAGAGCGTGTAAGTCTTGCCGAACAGGGTGATCGTTTCTCCCCACGGAATGACCGCCGTCACCACCAGCGCCGGGATGACCGTAATGACCGGCGCCAGCGTGAAGAGCAGCTTATCGGCCCCGGCTGGGGTCAATTCCTCTTTAAAAATCAACTTGATGCCGTCTGCCACCGGCTGGAGCAGGCCGAACGGGCCGGCACGGTTCGGCCCAACCCGCGCCTGAATGCGCGCCAGCACTTTGCGCTCATACAGGGTAACATAGGCAAACCCACCGGTCAGCACCAGAATCAGGATCAGCGATTTGATAACCCATTCCCAGAATTGCGCCGCTGTAATCATGAATGCTCCTTTCAATCCGCGGATGCCACCGTCAGGCGGTCTAAACGTACCGCTGCCGCGCTGGCCAGCGGAATGCCGGTACTGCGCACCGCCAGGCCGACCCCCAGCGGCAGCTGCTCATCCAGTTCTACCCGGGCTTCAACGCTCCATCCGTCCCGGCTGAGCCGCACGGTCTGGCCCGCGTTCAGGCCAAAGCCGGCAGCCGTCTGCGGATTCAGGCGGATGCTCTTGCCCGCCAGCCGTTGATGCAGCAGCGTCGAAGGCAGCACGGTGCTGCCGCGGTCATACAGGCGCGTCACCGGCGCAAGCAGGATTTCTCCCTCCCCTGCCGCGGCGGGCGCGGCGGTTTGTGCCCCCGCAGCCACAACCGGCTGAGCGGCAGGCAGCAACGGCAGCTGAACACCCAAACCCTGATGATTATCGTAAGCCGTACCGCCGTAGTACAGATCCGACCGTCCAATAATCGGGTACTGTGGGGTCACCTCTGCCAGTTGCGTGTAGGTCAGGCCGGCATAGGCCGGCAGTGTTTTCGCCAGCCGCAGGAAGACCAGCGAAGCAGCCCGCCCTTCCAAATCCAGCCCAAGTGCCTTAGCAATGCCCGCCGTGACGACAAAATCTGCACGGGTTTGCAGGCGGGGCGGTAAAGCCGGGTAAAAACGTTGAACGCGCCGTTCACCAGAAGTGAAGGTACCTTCCCGCTCGGTGAATGCCTGTACCGGCAGCACCAGATCGGCACGCCGCGCGGTTTCAGTCATGAACAATTCCTGTACGATGACAAAACCGGTCTCCTCCAGCGCCTGCGCCAGCAGTGGGTCATCACCCGCCGGGTCGGCCGCGGCAATCAGGGCAACTTCGGCCTTACGCAGGGCAGCCGGCAGATCCTCCAGCGGACGGAAACCGGCGTCCCACGCTCCCTGATCGTTGGCGCGCTGCCAGACGGCTACCAGCCCGTTGTTGACCTGTCCTGCTTTGCCGCGCCCCGCCAGAACAGCCGCCGCAGTGTGCGCCAAACGCTGGGATTGGGTCAGTCCAATACCTTCACTGCCGTACAGAATCACCACGTTTTCAGCGCTCTGAAAATCGGCCACAGCAGCCCGGTAGGTTTCCGGCCCATCCGCAGCCGGCAGGAAAGCGGACAGCGCAGCACTTTCTTCGCCGTAGGCGTAACGGAGGCTATGCGCAGCAAATTTATCCAGCCGGGTCGGACGGGGGTTCAACACAATCAGGCGCGCGCCGCGTTGAGCAGCCGCCTTGATGCGCAGCCACCACAGGGGAGCTTCCTCGTGCAGGTCGCAGGCCACCACCAGAATAGCGGTTTCTTTGCCCATGCTGCCAAAATTACTGCCGGGCGCCAGCCCAAAACTGGCGGTCAGGTCGCCGCCCGCCATGTCACTGTAAAGCACGGTTTGACCGTTTTTCGCCAGCGTCAGTTCGCGCAGGTTGAACAGGTCTTCATTGGAAAGCCGCCCGCCGGCCAGGGTCAGCAAACGCTGGCTGGCGCCGATTTTCTCGGCAGCCAGCCGGAAAGCATCCTCCCATGAGATTTCTTCAAACCCCTCCCCGCGCCGCACCAGCGGATGGGTCAGGCGCTGCGGGCTTTCGGTGTAATGATAGGCAAATCGCCCTTTGTCGCAAATCCAGATTTCATTGACCTGCTCGTTCTGGCGCGGCATGACGCGCTTGATGACCGGATTGCCGCCGGCGCGCGCCTCGCGGCGGGTGTTGAAGGTCAGGTTACAGCCCACCGGGCAGTGGGTGCAAATGGAAGCCGACTGCTTCAATTCCCACGGGCGGGCGCCAAAGCGGAAGTCCGCACTGGTCAACGCGCCGACCGGGCAAATATCGGTGGTATTGCCGGAGAAAATCGAGTCAAAGCCCGGCTCGGAGAAGGATACAATCTCCAGCCGCCGCCCGCGGTTGTAAAAGCCAATCACCGGGTCATCGGCAATCACATCCTGAAAGCGCACACAGCGCGCGCATTGAATACAGCGCTCGCGGTCAAGGTAAATCAATTCGCCCAGCGGGACATGCTTGGCAAGGTGAATCTTGTCATCGTAGAGAAAGCGCGACTGCCCCGGCCCATAACCCATCGTCAGGTTTTGGAGCGGGCACTCGCCGCCCTTGTCGCAAATCGGGCAGTCGAGCGGGTGGGAAGTGAGAATAAATTCCAGCACTTCACGACGCGCATCCGCCACCACCTGCGTTTGGGTGCGCACCACCATCCCCTCGGATACGGGCGTGGTACAGGCGGTTTCCAGTTTCGGCCCAAATTGAATGCGCGGCTTGCCGTTTTCATCCAGCAGCACTTCACCCGTACCGCGATCCACCATCGGGCGCCCGATTTCCACCAGACACATGCGGCACATGCCGACCGGCTCCATCTTGGGGTGGTAGCAGAAAACCGGGATATCGTTTCCAATTTGTTTGGCAGCGTCCACCACCAGCGTGCCGGCCGGCACGCTCACCTGTCGATCGTCAATTGTCAGCGTAACCAGTTTGGTCATGATTCAACCTCGAGGGACGGCGCAGCGACCTTTTGCAGGTAGTCCGCGCGGAATTTTTGGAGCGAGGACAACACCGGTAAAATGGAAAATTCGCCCAGCGCGCACAAGCATTTGCCCTGCATCTGACTGGCAACCGCCTGCAGCAGTTCCACATCCGCTTCAACCGCCTTGCCATCCACAATCCGTTCAAGGATGTGGGTCATCCAGTACGTACCTTCCCGGCAGGGGGTGCACTTGCCGCAGGATTCGTGCTTGAAGAAGTGAGTGGTTTTGTGCGCCAGCCAGGCCATGTTGACGGTTTCGTCCAGCACAATCACCGAAGCCGAACCGAGCGAAGCCCCCAGCCCCACCAGCGATTCGTAATCCATCGGGGTATCCAGGGCTTTTTCATCGGCGATGATCAGCGAGGAGGAGGCCCCGGCCGACATGATCGCCTTGATATTGCGTCCTTCTCGAATGCCCCCGCCGTAGTTGTAAATCAATTCGCGGAAGGTGGTACCCAGCGGCAGTTCGTAATTCCCCGGGCGGTTGACATGCCCCGAAAGGCAGAATACCTTAACCCCCGGGCTCTTATCCGTGCCAAAGTCGCGGTACCAGGCCGCCCCGTTCTGGATGATGGGCGGGACGTTGGCCAGCGTTTCCACATTGTTGATTACCGTTGGGCGGGCGTACAAACCGGCCACCGCCGGGAAGGGCGGGCGCAGGCGCGGCTGTCCCAGTTTGCCCTCCAGCGATTCGAGCAGCGCGGTTTCTTCGCCGCAGATATACGCTCCCGCGCCCATATGGGTGTAGAGGCGCACGCTGTAGCTGCTGCCGAACAGGTGATCCCCCAGCAGACCGGCGGCTTCCAGTTCGGCAATCTTTTGATCGAGCAGCTTGCCAATCTGCCAGTATTCACCGCGCAGGTAGATGTAGGCCGCGTTGGCCTGAATGGCAAAGGCGGCAATCATAAGCCCTTCCAAAAACTGGAACGGGTTGCTTTCCATGATCTCGCGGTCTTTAAACGTGCCCGGTTCCGATTCATCCGCATTGGCGACCACATAATGCGGCCAGATGGTGTTGGGGCAGAACGACCACTTCAAGCCGGTGGGAAAACCCGCCCCGCCGCGTCCGCGCAAACCGGAATCTTTGACAATTTGAATCACCTCAGCCGGCTGCAGCGAAGTAACCGCCTTGCGGAAAGCCTCAAAGCCGCCGTGCTTCCGGTACACTTCCAGCCGGTCAAGGTTGGGAATATCGCGATGGCGCAGGAGAATGTGCTGACTCATGCCTCTTCTCCTTTCGCTGCTCTGGCTTGCTCGCGCAGCGCATCAATGACCGCCAGCGCCGTTTCCACCGTCTGATTTTCGTGGAAGACGATTTCGCCGTCCCCCTGCACCTGAAAGACCGGCGCACGGTGACAGGCGCCGATGCACTTGACCTCTTCCAGATGGAAAAGCCCATCCGGCGTAGTTTCACCAACCCCAATGCCCAGTTTTTCGCTCAACTGGTGCAGAAAATCCTCAGCACCGCGCAGGGCACACGGCAGGTCGGTACACACCTGAATGTGGTAACGTCCCAGTGGTTGATCATAGTAAAGGGTATAAAAACCAACGATGGAAGCCACATCGGTGATCGAAATCTCGCAAATTTCAGCAATATCGCGTAAATCCTGCGCGCGAATGTAACCTTCCGCCCGCTGGGCAAGGTACAACAACGGCATCACCGCCGAGCGTTTGCGGTCGGCGGGATATTTGGCCAGAATGCGCTCAACTTCCTGTGGGTATTGGGCTAATAATGCGTTCAACGGTCAGCATCTCCCAAAACAATATCAACACTGCCGATGATTCCCACCAGGTCGGCGATGAAGTGATTGCGGGTGAGAATCGGCATGGCTTGTAAATTGGCAAAAGAAGGGGTATTGTAATGAACGCGGTAGGGCTTCGGTCCGCCATCCCCTTCCAGATAAACACCCAGTTCACCGCGCGGGCCTTCGGTGGCGACATACACATATTCCTTGGGGGCCGGGAAGCCCTCCGTCCACAATTTGAAG
>NZ_DAOUBL010000303.1:0-5766 GCF_034432615.1 Bellilinea sp.
TGAAAGGCGGGCAATCGTGCGGCTGTTGCGGGTACGCAGCCAGCGCCGTTGCACGCCCTTACGGATGCGCTGAGCGGTCCACTTCATCGGGATTAGTTGAACACCCTTCGCAGTTTTTTCAGGGACGGCAGCTCGCTGTCGTACACCCGTTTGACGCCGTCACCCAGTGAAAGTTCCGTCACGCGGATGTACTTGACCAGCCGTTCAAAACCACCCGGTTCCACCGAGGCAGCCTGATCCGAACCCCACATGGCGCGGTCAAGCGTGATGTGCCGTTCGACCAGACACGCTCCCAAAGCAACCGCCACAACCGAGGGAATCAATCCGACCTCGTGCCCGGAATAGCCAATCGGGCAGGGATAGGTTTCTTTGAGGGTCTGCACCATGCGCAGGTTGAGTTCCTCCGGCGGGCAGGGATAGGCGCTGGTGGTGTGGCAGATGACCAGATTGTCCATATCCAGCAGCTCCACGGCAGCCTTGATTTGGTCAATGGTGGACATGCCGGTCGAAAGGATGATCGGCCGCCCGGTAGCGCGCAGTTTACGCAGCAAGCCGTGATCGGTCAGCGCTGCGGAAGGAACTTTGTACGCCACCGGATCAAACGCCTCAATAAAATCCACCGACGGCTCATCCCACACCGAAACAAACCAGGTGATTCCGATTTCCTTAGCATAGCGGTCCACCTCGCGGTACTCCGTTTCGCCAAACTCAATTTTATGGCGGTATTCGAGGTAGGTAATATAGCCCCACGGCGTTTCGCGCATCACATTGCGCTGATCGGGCGGGGTACACAGTTCGGGGGTGCGCTTTTGAAACTTAACCGCATCCACCCCGGCGTGTTTGGCGGCATCCATCAATTGCCTGGCAATTTCGATATCCCCATTATGGTTGATGCCGATTTCTGCCACCACATAGGTCGGGTGACCATCCCCCACCCAACGATCGCCAATTTTTACTGCTTTTGCCATCGGATCACTCCTTTTTAATCAATTTTTTGGTTCAATTGTTTTCGAGCCGTTGCAGCAACAGGTCGCACAATTCGCGCACAGCACCGTGCCCGCCCGGACGGGTCAGAATTAAATCTGCCTGCCGCAGCACTTCCGGCTGAGCATCCGCCACTGCCACCGCGCAGCCCACCACATCAAAACAGGGCAGATCATTGACATCATTGCCAACGAAAAGCACCTCACGGGCATCCAGATGGTGTTCACGCAGGTATTCCGTCAGACGCGCAGCTTTATCCGTGATGCCCTGCAAAACCGGCACTCCCATTTTACGGCCGCGGGCAGCCACTGCCCCATCGGTTTCGGTTGAAAGCACCAGCGTTTGAACGCCAGCCCTGTGCAATGCCTGAATGCCAAGGCTGTCGGAGCGATAGGCGGCTATAAACTCATGCCCCTCAGAGTCAACCCACACCCGGTTATCGGTCAAGACCCCGTCAAAATCGAACACCACCAGCGTCACCTTCTCCGGCAGCGGGCGGCGCACCCGTCCGGGATGCACCATCTCCAGCCCGCCATGCCAAACCAGCCACTCAGCCCGCGCCCAATCGGCAAGCGAGTCAATATCCACCGTGTAGCGCGGGTCAATCATCACCGGCAGAATCACCTCACCGCTCATCGAATTCTTTTCCAGAATCGTTACCGGGCGGATTGCGTCAATGTGGCCGGTTTGCCAGTAAACCGGCGGCAGCAACTGACGGGGAGCATTGTACGGTTCCGGCACACCCGGCACATCCAGCAGGTTTTTCATCTGTCCGGTTTGCAAGTCAATTCGCCACATCTTATGAGGATTCTGGCCAGCCGGCACCACGCCACGCACCGAATCGGCTTCGGGGTGTTCCAGCAGAATGTGCACCGCTTCGTCCACCAGCCCAACCGGGCGGATGGGAGAAGTGGGTCGCAATTGCACCACCACATCCGGGGCGTAGGCTTCGTTGGCGGTCAGCCATGCCAGCGCATGTTGAAAGACCGGCAGATCGAGTGTCGAGTCCTGCGCCAGTTCAGCAGGACGCAGGAAGGGCACCTCGGCCCCGTAGGCCCGCGCCACTTCGGCGATTTCCGCATCGTCGGTGGAAACAATCACGCGGGTGACCCGCCGCGACTGCAAAGCCGCCGCAATGCTATACGCAATCAACGGGTGACCGGCAAAATTACGGATGTTCTTGCGCGGTATGCCCTTCGAGCCGCCGCGCGCCGGGATAATTGCCAGTACTTCGGTGCCGTTCACCATGCTGTCCAGCCTCCATCCACCACCAGATTAGCACCCGTCATGTAACTGGAAGCATCGGATGCCAGAAAGAGCAGCGCACCGTTCATCTCATCCTGTTCAGCCATGCGCCCCATCACCGTACGGTAACTGTAATTTTCGACAAAAATTGGATCATGTTGATTATAAACCCCACCGGGGGTCAGCGCATTGACGCGGATGTTGCGCCCGGCGTAATACGTCGCCAGATAGCGGGTCAGTCCCAGCACCCCAGCCTTGGTCACCGAATAAAACACCGGCTTGTACTGCGGCGGCTGCCCCGGGCGCTGATAAATGCGCTGATCCGGGCCAACAAGCCCGTAGGTGGAGCAGATATTGATGATTACACCATGATTCTGCGCCAGCATCGGCTTGACGGCTGCCTGCGCACACAGAAACATACCGGTCAGGTTGACATCCAATGCCTGCCGCCACGCCTCCAGCGGGTAAGTTTCAAAGGCGTTACCCTGCTGCCCGGCAGCGTGTTCGGCGTCGAATTTCGGGTCCATGGCCGCACTGCACACCAGCACGTCCAGCCGTCCAAATTGATTGACCGCCGCCGCAACCATATCCTCCACCGAAATCGGATCGGTAACATCCACGCCCGTGCCAATCGCCTGATAACCATCTTTCTGGAGGTTATCCGCCAGCGTGATCGCCGTCATGCGATTCAGGTCAGCCACTACCACCGCAGCACCGGCCTGGGCCAGCGTGCGGCAGAACTGCCGCCCCAGTAAACCGGCTCCGCCGGTGACCACCGCAACCTGTCCATCCATGCGAAACTTATCGAAAATATGGCTCATCTCACCTCGCTCACGGAATTTGATAGCGTTTCTTCATCATCACCCACTGCTCCGCCGTACAGGATGGCGAGGGCAGCGGCATGTCGTCCGGGCAGGAATGCACGGCAAAGTACGGCCCGCAGGCGTCCGTACAGGTTGCCACAATGCAGGGATTGCCGTCCGGGTCAATGCGGCATTCGGTCTCGCAGGAAACCTGTTTACCGCGCTCTTCGCAGGCGGTATGCAGATAACCCACCGGGGTCGGCGGAACGACAAAAGCCAGCGGGATGATCAAATTGCTGCGATAGACTTCTGCGCCGCTTTCCGGGTTGAAAAACACCAGTTTCATGGGTTGATCAATCAACGGTTTGGCCAACCCCTGACAGAACAGACGCTCCGGGTAACGCTCATCCACTCCACAGCGGTATTCCTTATTATCCAATTTCAGGTTCAGCGGTTGTTTGATTCCCGGCAGGTTAAACTGAATCATCCAGCCAAAAGCGTTGCTTTCAATGGTCACCACTCGCAGGGCAGAAAAGTCGGCCAACGGTACGGCGGTGGGAGTTGGGCCAGGCAACATCGTTGCGGTGGGGGTCAGAATTGCAGATGGCAACGCCGGCTCGTTCGGGGTTGACAATTGCACCGGACTGGCGGTAAACGTCACCAGCGGCACTGCCGTGGCAGTAGACTCGGCTGATTGGAAAGTCACCTCAACCGGGCTGCTGCAAGCCGTTAACCATCCCATGAATAAAATCAAAAATACAACACCAAAACGTTTCATTCATCCTCACCCGTTCAGGGGATATTATAGCGGGCTTTCATCTCAGCCCACTGTTCCTCGGTGCAAAGCGCCGGATAGACATCCACATTCTCCGGGCAGGTGTGCACCGAAAAGTATAAACCGCACGAATCGTAACAGCTGGCAACCACACACGGCCCGCCCTCCGGCGGGATACGGCATTCCATCTCACACTTGACATCCAACCCGCGCTGCGGGCAGTTCGCATCGTAGTAACCGCGCGGGGCGGGGGTTTTCAGCAAGTTGCCGGCAATTGAGGTTGTCATTTCATACACAACCTCATCTGAATCAGGGTCATGCAGAGAGAGCCGCACTGCCTGATCAAACGGTGGTTTTGCCAGACCGTTGCAAAACAGCCGATTTGGAACGGTATCCACCATCTGACAAGGGTATTTGATGCCGTTGATGGTCAAAGTATAAACCCGTTGAAGATTGGGAATCTCGATAATCAGGCTCACCCCATTGTAACTGGCGGTTACACCGATGAATCGCAGGCTGGTAAACTCCGGCGAAGGGGTGGGGGTTTCTGTCGGCGGCGGCGTTGGAGTGGGGGTAAATGTTGAGGTTGGGGTGGGCGGCAGGATAGGGGTGAAAGCCTGAGTTGGGCTGGGGGTGGGGAAAAGGGCAGTTTGTGCCATGGATAAAGCGGTTGCTTGAATGTCCTCGGTTGGAGTCAACGGCTGGCTCGGCTGACAGGCAGTCAGAAGGGCCAGCGCAATCAATCCCAAACCCATGAGCATTATCCAGATAAGCCGGTGTTGATGTGGCATGAATCCCATCCTTAAAGAGTAATCTCACGGTGCTGGCGGGCCGAGTCCAGCGCTGCCAGCGCGATTTGCAGGGCACGCTCGCCGTCCGCCAGCGTACAAAGCGGCTCGGCTTCGCCGCGCACCACTTCCAAAAAATGGCGCATCTGTGCCAGGAACATCCAGTTGCGCTCAAAATCGGCTGGCGGGTGAGCCTGATGCGGCTGAGGTTCACCAACCCGCTGCCAGCTCAAAAGGCCGCTGGCATTGTCCCAGTTCAATACGCCTTCGCTGCCGATGATCTGCAAAGTGTGCTGAGCTGGCTGCTGGATGTAGTCCAGATGCACATTCCCAATCGCCTGATTCTGGAAGCCCAATAAAATTTCGGCGACCGCGTCCAGATTCAAGTCCAATTCAGGAATCGAAGCGGTCATGGCGCTGACCGAGTTGATTTCTCCCACAATCATCCGCAAATAATCGAATGGGTGACAAAGGGTCAGGATAACCCCGCCGCCCAGTTCCGGCCGGGCAGCGTAACTCTGGCGGTAATCCTCCCAGGGGTGCCAGTTGGGCAGGTATTCGCCCCAGTGCGCCCGCACCGCCAGCGGACGCCCAATTTCACCCGCCGCAATCACCCCCGCAGCCGTGCGCAGGGTGGGGTGAAAGCGAAATTGAAAACCCATCAGCAGCTGTCCGCCGCCCTGCTGCAATGCCCGGCGCAATTCATCTAACCCATTCAAATCATGGGAAATCGGTTTTTCCATGAGGATGTGACAACCCTGTCGGGCTGCCGGAATCGCCACCGAAAGGTGCAGGGCGGTCGGGTTGGAGATGATCACTGCATCCGGGCGGTGACCCAGGGCAGCCTCCAGACTGGATTCGGTGGGAAATTGCTCAATTTCATCGGTTGGCAGGGTGGAGCGGTGTGTGCGGTAGAGGACGATATCACGCTCACCCAGCGCCAGCAGGTTGCGTAAATGTCTGCGTCCAATCGAACCAAAGCCGGCAATCAAAAACCTCATTGTATCCTCATACCAGAGAAAGCAGATATTCAGCCGTGCGCCTTCCGGCGCTGCCATCGGTAAACGTAACCTCGCGTTCGACGAAGCGGCGGCGCGCCTCGCGGTCGGCATTGGGCTGAGTCAGGTAAAAATTGACCGCTTCGCACACCTGATCGGCATTCAAGGCCACC
>NZ_DAOUBL010000304.1:0-2471 GCF_034432615.1 Bellilinea sp.
TTTTGGGGGAGGCGGGAGGGGGACGAAAATTCGAAAGTTGATGTAAAAATGATTTATCCCGAATTGACGTTAAAAAATTTAACCACTTCAGGCCATCAGACCGGCAGTAATCCAAAGCCGGTCTGATTTTTTTCTTTCGGTTAGAAGGATAGTAAATTTTGAGAAAAATAGTAAAATATACCCAGGAAAGGACAATCCAATGGATGAACTGGTAAACTTAGTGGTGCAGAAGACCGGCATTCCTGAAGCGGCGGCGAAACAGGCGGTGGAAGTGGTGTTGGGTTACTTGAAACAGAAACTGCCCACCCCAATTGCCGGTCAGATTGATACGGCTGTGTCGGGCTCAGGCAAACTGGATGATGTGACCAAAGGCCTGAAGAATTTTCTGAAAAACTCATAAAATCGTTCAAGGGAGGCTAGGATGACTGCACTGGCAAAAATCGAAGGGATTGGTGAAAAGTACGCCGCTAAATTGCAGGCAGCCGGCGTGAACACCCTGGAGGGATTGCTGGAAAAAGGCAAGACCCCGCCGGGACGTAAGGCGCTGGCCGAGGCGACCGGCATCAGTGAAAAATTGATTCTGGAATGGGTCAATCTGGCGGATTTGTTCCGCATCAAGGGCATCGGCGAGGAGTATTCCGACCTGCTGGAAGAAGCCGGGGTGGACACAGTGGTGGAACTGGCTCAGCGCAACCCGGAAAATCTGCTGGCAAAGATGACCGAAATCAACGAGCAGAAGAAACTGGTGCGCCGCCTGCCGGTACTTTCTCAGGTGCAGGACTGGGTAGAACAGGCCAAAAATCTGCCGCGCGTCATCGAATACTGATTCGTCCGTATTTCGGTTTCCTTAAATTCAAGCAGCATCGAAGCCGAACCACACCTGCAAACCCTGCTTAAGCCAAAGCGGGTGAGGTATGGGTGTCCCTGTTGTGCCGCCGAACAGGCCCGTCATTCCAGACCAATGCCACCGGCAAACATGGGTTGCCCGAACCGGTCTACGGTCAAACCCCTGCTACATTTGGCGGGTATTTCAGGTGCAAAGTTGCTCCAGCGCAAAGCATAAGTGGCTTTTTTGCGCTATGCTCCATATCAACGGAGGAATACCCGCAATGGAAACAAAACCAACCGAGGTCTGGACCGTATCCGAATGGATTGCCGTGCAGCCGCAGGCGGTGGTCAGCCGCACGCTGATCCATCAGAAAAGCGGAACGGTAACCCTGTTTGCGTTTGACGGCGGTCAGGGTTTGAGCGAGCACACCGCTCCTTATGATGCGCTGGTGCACCTGCTGGAAGGCGAAATGGAGATTCACATCGCCGGACAGCCTTTTCACCTGAGCGGCGGGCAGATGCTGCTCATGCCGGCCGGCCAGCCCCACGCCCTCAAAGCCATCCTGCCCAGCAAAATGCTGCTGACCATGATCCGTTCCACCTGACCATTTGAAAAATCGGCCGCTTTTGGTTAATATAACCTCAGTTCGGGAGAAATCCTCTTCCTATTCCTCTGAGGATGTTCGACCCCCACCTGCATCTCCCCCTAAATCGCCCCAGCGATTTAGGGGGAGGCGGGAGGGGGTAATTGCTTTACTTGCCGGATCTTGAACTTATCCCGAACTCACGTTAATATAAAACTACAAGATTTGACCAAAGGAGAATTTTTCAAATGGGCGTGAAAGTAACCTGGTTTGGACATGCCGCCTTAGGACTGGAAACGGGCGGTTATCGTTTGCTGGTTGACCCCTTTTTGAGCGGCAACCCGGCTGCCAGTACTTCGCCGGAAAGTGTGACCGCCGATTTTGTCCTGATCACGCACGGGCACGGCGATCACGTTGGCGATGCGGTGCAGATTGCCAAACGCAGCGATGCACTGGTCATCAGCAATTTTGAAATTTGCAACTGGATTGCCAAACAGGGAGTCAAAACCCATGCCCAGCATTTGGGCGGCGGATTTCACCACCCGTTTGGTTATCTCAAACTGACCCTGGCGCTGCACGGTTCAGCCCTGCCGGATGGCAGCTACGGCGGCAACCCGGCCGGCTTTCTGCTGACCACCAACGAAGGGCAAAAAATCTACATGGCAGGCGATACCGGTCTGTTCGGCGATATGCGCCTGATCGGCGAAGAGGGCATTGATCTGGCCGTGCTGCCGATTGGCGATAACTACACCATGGGCCCGGCCGACGCGCTGCGGGCGGTGCGGTTAATTACCCCCAAACACGTGCTGCCCATTCATTATGATACCTTCCCGCTCATCGCTCAGGATGTGCAGCGCTGGGCGCAGCAGGTAGAGCAAGAGACCAGCAGCAAGGTGCACATTCTCAAACCGGGAGAGAGCTTAAGCCTGTAAAAAGAGAAACACGTCTCCCCCTCGTGATGAGAATGTTTCTTGGTTGAATATCGCGCCAACGCCGTTTGCCCCTCCCTCAAAAATTACTGGGGATGATTTTTGGCGGAGGCGGCTTTCCGTCCGCACG
>NZ_DAOUBL010000305.1:0-5107 GCF_034432615.1 Bellilinea sp.
TGTGATCCTCAAAGAACCGATCTCCTGAATCGGCGGACGGCACCCCCGTGGAAGACGAAAAGGCGACCCTCCTGATTGTCGAAGATGATGTGGACGTGGCGGAAATGCTGAGCGCCTATCTTCAGGCGCAGGGCTACGAAGTCCACATCGTCCAGTGGGGGGAAGACGGCCTGCGCGCCGCCCAATCCACCCTGCCCGACCTGATCATCCTCGATATCCGCCTGCCGGATATAGACGGCTTTGAAGTCGCCCGTCAGCTGCGCGAACAGCGCAAAACCCGCCACATCCCCATTCTGTTCCTGACCGAGCGGCGCGAACGCAGCGACCGCCTGCGCGGCCTGCAGTTGAATGCCGAGGATTACATCACCAAGCCGTTCGACATTCAGGAACTGCGCCTGCGCGTGCGCAACACCCTGCGCCGCGTCCGGCAGGGCAGCCTGACCAACCCGGTGACCGGCCTGCCCGAAGGCGCGCTGGTGGACGAGCGCCTGCAGACCTGGCTGGACGACCCCACCGCCGCCCTGTTCTGCGTTTCCATCCTGAATCTCGACCACTTCCGCGAGGTGTACGGCTTTGTCGCCTCAGATGACCTGCTGCGCGCCCTCGGGCTGATGCTGCAGGACCTGGTCAGGGAAATGAGCAGAGCCGATTTCTTCATCGGCCACCTGACCCCGACCGATTTTCTGGTCATTGCCCGGCTGGAAAGCCGCACCGCCTTCATCGAGCGGGCGCACAAACGGCTGGAACAGTCCTTCGATTACTTCTACCGCGATCAGGACCGCGAGCGCGGCCTGTTCCGCGAAAAAGGGCTGCAGGTGCGCATCCGCGAACTGCAGCCGCAGGCCGGCCAGCCGCTGCGCAGCCCGGTTCAGGCGCGCCAGGCGCTCCAGCAGCTCATTCAAGGCGGGCGCCCATGAACATCACCGTCGTCATCCCCACCTACAACGAAGCCGAAAACCTGCCCGTGCTGACCGAGCGGCTGTTCTCGCTGCCCATCCCCGACCTTTCCCTGCTGATTGTGGACGACAACAGCCCGGACGGCAGCGGCGAAATTGCCGAGCATCTGGCGGCACGCTGCGGCGGGCGCATGTTCGTGCTGCACCGCTCCGGCAAACTGGGGCTGGGCAGCGCCTACATTCAGGGCTTCGAGCGCGCCCTCAACCTCGGCGCCGAGGCGGTCTGCCAGATGGACGCCGACTTTTCGCACCCGCCGGAGAAGATTGTGGAACTGGCCGATGCCCTGCAAAGCTGCGATGTGGCGCTCGGCTCGCGCTACGTGCCGGGCGGCAGCCTGGACGAGCGCTGGCCGTTCTGGCGGCGCGGGCTTTCGGCGTTCGGCAACCTGTACGCCCGCACCATTCTGGGTATACCGGTGCGGGATGTGACCGGCGGTTTCCGCCTGTGGCGGCGCGAGACGCTCAAACGCCTGCCGCTGGAGCGGGTGCGCTCCAACGGCTACATCTTTCAGGTGGAAATGATGTACACCGCCCATCTGCTCGGCTTCCGCGCCCGCGAAATTCCGATTCACTTTGCCGACCGGCGCTGGGGGCAGTCGAAGATGTCCCTGCGCATTCAGCTGGAAGCGGCCTACCGCACCTGGCTGCTGCTGTGGCTGTACCGCGACCTGCGCCGCAAGCGTCCGCTGACCGGCGCGTGAGGGGATGGACTTCGCATAGATGTTGCGTACCCCCCTCCCCATTCCACCAAAAAATTACCGGTTTTGGCAGGGGGGTACGCAAAAAAGATGAGAATTGTGGGCAAAGGCGAAAAGTTTGCCGTAAAGGCTTGAAAAAGAAAGAGATTGGATGTAAAATGAAACCAGGAATTGCGGAAAAAATGATAAAAATATCAAAATATGGATGAAACGAAACCGCAGTCCGAATCAATCAATGCCCGTAAGGGCATTAAGACTTTCCGTCAATTTCGACCTCTGTACTGGCAACCCATTGTCCGAATCAATCAATGCCCGTAAGGGCATTAAGACCCAGTGGGTTTGTTTTCGTCGAATTCTAGGTCAAAATTCAAGTCCGAATCAATCAATGCCCGTAAGGGCATTAAGACACATGGTGGTTGGGGCTAGTCTTTCTGTAGAACGGCGACGTCCGAATCAATCAATGCCCGTAAGGGCATTAAGACAAACCATCTTTCGCGCAAAACCCGCAAACCGAACATAAGAGTCCGAATCAATCAATGCCCGTAAGGGCATTAAGACCAAGAGGATTATAAATATCCGGTCTTAGTCGTAATTGTCCGAATCAATCAATGCCCGTAAGGGCATTAAGACGTTTTGGTCTATTTCGTGGAAGAGTTTGTATTTCATCGGTCCGAATCAATCAATGCCCGTAAGGGCATTAAGACCCCGTAAAGTTCATTTTAACCTCCTTATCTAGACACAATACGTCCGAATCAATCAATGCCCGTAAGGGCATTAAGACTGTTTCCATCAATGCAGAAGCCCGCAACGGACGTAAGGGTCCGAATCAATCAATGCCCGTAAGGGCATTAAGACACCGAAGTAAACACAGCAACAATGTCGCTTGTTCTAAGTCCGAATCAATCAATGCCCGTAAGGGCATTAAGACTTACTATTTCTTTCCCTGTTAATAAAATTCTCTATAAGTCCGAATCAATCAATGCCCGTAAGGGCATTAAGACACGTCATACAGGGCCTCCGTGGTCCCGTATTCGCTTCCGTCCGAATCAATCAATGCCCGTAAGGGCATTAAGACCATAGTCATTAATGCTAACGAAAACTGGTTGCGAATTGAGTCCGAATCAATCAATGCCCGTAAGGGCATTAAGACCTCCCACAACGTTTTACCGGCCCTGTGGGCCTTTCGGCAGGTCCGAATCAATCAATGCCCGTAAGGGCATTAAGACCTGGGTAGCTTAATTGCCGAGATGAACATGGAGGACAATGTTACGATGGATTCCAAACAAAAAAATCCTGTGGAACTACTAGAAAAACAAGCACAACTACTTGAACTTCTTTATCAGGAAGTACGCGTCTTATCAAATCGTCAGTCTGCAACAAAAAACAGGGAGTCGACAATGAGGGAAAATGCACTTTCAGGTGCAATTGCAGCAGTTATGATTGCTACAATTTGGGTGATGCAGTATTTATTGACAACGGCGTATGGGAGTAACTGGTTTGGGTTATTTTCAGGAGATTCTTTGTTTAGTTATGTTATTGGGATTGAATACGGGTTAGGAGATAGTGACGATATTTTAGAACCCTTATTTATTGTTGTATCAAGATTTATCCTTGGCTTTGGCTTTTTGTGGTTGCCAGCGACATTATTAATAGCAAGATTTAAGAAATATTCAGACAATCCAAAACACAAAAAAGCCGAATACAAAAATCCCGTTTGAGGTTGCAGGCAAGTCAATCGTGTTAGTGCAAAACCAGGTGGATATAAAGCTGTTCCCATATTGCCTTGTCAAAATCCCTTGACAAGTCCGAATCAATCAATGCCCGTAAGGGCAGGTGAAAAATGTCCCCACCACACCTCCCCCAAAATCGCCGGGGCGATTTTGGGGGAGGCCGGGAGGGGGTCCTCCCGCTCAAGTCATTCCATAACTTCTTGCCGCCGTCATGCCCCGCACCCCCTCACTCACCCGTCAGCGGGCAAAAACCCTGCGAAAAAACCTCACCCCCGCCGAACGGCGTCTGTGGGCGCACCTGCGCGCTCACCGCTTCTTCGGCGTGCATTTCCGCGCCCAACATCCCATCGGCAATTTCATCGTGGATTTTTGCGCCCCGCGCCGCCGGCTCGTTATCGAAGTGGACGGCGGTCAACATCTGGAACAGGAAAGTGAAGACGGCCGGCGAACGCGGGCACTCCAGGCACAAGGCTACCGCGTCCTGCGGTTCTGGAATCACCAGATCGAAAACGAACTGCCCGCCGTGCTGGAAGCCATCCGTCTGGCGCTGGAAGATGAGCAAACCGCTGCTTAATCCACCCCCAGCACACCTCCCCCAAAATCGCCGGGGCGATTTTGGGGGAGGCCGGGAGGGGGCCCTCCCGCTTAAGTCATTCCATAACTTCTTGCCGCCGTCATGCCCCGCAACCCACCCACTACCATAAGGCTGCGGAAAACAACCCATCCGCTCGCCCCAACCCCCCGTAGCCCCCCTTCCCCGTAAGGCTGCCTTAGCCGCTCAATGCGTGCCTCTGCGGGGAAGGGGAGCGGGAAATGTAAACCGCTTTGCGCCTCGTGAGTGTCAACTTCACCGCACGCCTCTGCGGGGAAGGGGGGTGATGAAGGTGGCTTAATAAATATCTTTCACCGTGTTATACACATTGAACTTGCCGGTCGGCGTGACCAGATTGGGAATGCGGGCAATCTCTTCCAGCGTCTTGTCATCATAGACCACAATCTCACCCGTCCGGCCGGGGTCATCGGCGCGCCCCCACACGCTCACCCACACCTGCGTGCCCTGCAGGTTGTACTCAAAATGCACCGCCCGCCCGTAGTCGGCCACCTGCCAGCATTTGTAAGGCTCCACCGGGTTGGCCTTGGCAATCACGCACACCGTGCGTTGAATTTCCTCGTCCGGGTTGAGGGTGTGGTCCACCCAGATCCACGGGCTGTTGGGATGGGTTTTGAGAAACAGCGAACCGGCGCCGGGCAGGGGGATGGTGCGCACCACCTTCCAGGCGTATTCGGGGTGATTGACCGGGTCCGTGCCGATGGCAACCAGCGCACCTTCACCCAGATGCGAAGTGCTCCACACCGGCCCGTAAACCGGATCAATCCAGTTGGCGCCGCGCCCCGGGTGGGGGATTTTCTCGGTCTCGACGATGGCGGCCACCTTTTCCTCCTGCACATCCAGCACCACAATTTTGTTGGCATTATTGGCCGCCACCAGGAAGTAACGCCCGCTGGCATCCCAGCCGCCATCGTGCAGGAAGCGCTCGGCGTTGAGCATTTTGATGGCCGGATTCTGCACATCGGTGTAGTCCACCAGCCAGATCTGGCCGGTTTCCTTGACGTTGACCACCCACTCGGGGCTGAAATGCGAAGCCACAATGCTGGCAACGCGCGGCTCGGGGTGATATTCCTGCGTATCGTAGGTATAACTGCGCGTGCTGACCACTTTGAG
>NZ_DAOUBL010000306.1:0-10564 GCF_034432615.1 Bellilinea sp.
TTACCCCCACCTGCACCTCCCCCAAAATCGCCCCTGCGATTTTGGGGGAGGCGGGAGGGGGACGAAAATTCGAAAAAAGTTGATGTAAAAATGATTTATCCCGAATTGACGTTAATTATACTCAATGCGCTGGTTTTTTCGGTTTTGAATTTTCAGCAGGCGGGTCGGAAAGGAAGCCGCAGGTTACGAGAGCAGTCGTTCACCGTCTCCGCGTCCCATAGTTTCGGCAATTACCAGAAAATCATTGGCAGAGATCATACCGATGACCGTGCCTTGCTCATCCACCACCGGCAGGTGATGAATGCGTTTTTCTTTCATCACGCGGGCGCATTCGGCAATGGTCATTTCCGGTGAAATGGTGATGAGCGGCGAGCTCATAATTTCTTTGACTTTGACTTTGGAGGGGTCTTTGCCCTGCGCGACGATTTTGTCGCAGACATCAATCGAGGTGACGATGCCGTATTCGGGGCTTTCCTCCGTTTTCTTGACAATCAAACTGTTGATATAGCGCCGGCGCATGGTGCTGAGCGCATCCAGCACCGGACTTTCCGGATCAACGAAGACCACCAGATCGTTCATCCAGGCGCGTACGGTATTTTGCATGTTCAAATTCTCCTTTACAGGGATAGGTAAGGTGTGAATGAAGGATAGTTTGCGCTGAGGGCCGAACTGGAAACCAGCCTGAATCAAGTATAGCAAAAAGCAACGGCTTGGCAAGCCACAAGCGGAGTTAACTCAAATCCGGAAAATGCCAGGCGCGCAGTCCGTCCAGCGCCGAATGAGCGGTCAAGTCGAGCTGCACGGGCGTTACCGAAACATAATTGCCGGCCAGCGCGCCAATATCGGTGCCTTCTTCCGGCAAACCGGTCGGTTCATCGCCGCCAATCCAGTAGTAAGGCTTGCCGCGCGGGTCTTCGCGGCGAATTAACTCATCGCGGTAAATGCGCAATCCCAGGCGGGTGACCATCCAGCCGCGGATGGCGCTGAGCGGCTGATTGGGGATGTTGACATTCAGCAGCACATGCGGCGGCAGGCCGTTTTCAATGACCAGCGGCAGCAGCCGGGCAGCCACCGCTGCGGCGGTTTCGTAATGCAAGGTGTGATTGTTTTCCTCGTTGCGATCCAGCGAGAAAGCCAGCGAAGGCAGCCCCCAGATTGCGCCTTCCATGGCGGCGGTGACCGTACCGGAGTAGGTCACATCATGCCCGACATTGGCATTCGGGTTGATTCCGGAAACGACCAGATCAATCGGCTCGGGCAGAATGCCCAGCACTGCCAGGGCAACACAGTCGGAAGGTGCGCCATCGCTGGCGAGGGCCGGGCTGCCATCCGCCAGCTGCACCTCTTTTACCCGCAGGGGGCGGTGCAGGGTCTTGACATGCCCGGAAGCCGACCAGTTGCGGTCGGGGGCCAGCACGCTGACTTTGCCGAAGGGGCGCACGGCTTGCGCCAATGCCAGCAGTCCCGGCGCAAACACGCCGTCATCGTTGGTGACCAGAATATGCATAAACCTGCCTCGATTCAGATTTCTTCTAAAATATCCATTTCAATTTTCAGGCGCCGAGCCAGCGCCCCTTTTTCGGGTGCGGGTAAAATGGCGGCATGGGCAGCCGCCAGCACACGCTCCTGCAGTTGCAGCCGGGTGAGTCCGAGTTCCTCGCAGGCTGCCCGGTATTCATCACTGAGCCGGATGTTGGAGATACCCGGGTCATCGCTGTTGATGGTGACATTCAAGCCGGCTTCGATCATGCGCGGCAGGGGGTGGTGTTTGAGGGAAGGCACAACCCCGGTCTGGACGTTGCTGGTGATGCACACCTCAAAAGCGGTTCCCCGCTCGGCTGCCATGCGCACCACCGCCCCGTCTTCCAGCACGCGCACACCGTGCCCGATGCGGTCTGCCTCAAATTCTTGAATGGCCTGACGCACGTTCTCCGCCCCGCCCCACTCGCCGGCATGCACCGAAAGCGCCAATCCCTCGCGGCGCGCCTCGCGGAACAGACTCAAAAACGGGTCGGCATTGAATTCGGCTTCGTTTCCTGCCAGGTCAATGCCGGCTACCCCATACTGGCGAAACTCCACCGCCAGAGCAATCACTTCTTCGGCCAGTTCAACCGGCTCGTGCCGGTTCATGGAAACCAGTAGCTGCACCGGCAGGTTGAAATCGCGGCTGGCCTGTTGAACCGCCGTACATACCCACGCCATCACCTCACGCAGTGCAAATCCACGCTGGCGGCTGAGCGCCACCGGCGTAAAACGCAATTCCATGTAGCGTACCTGATCGCGAGCCGCATCTTCCACCGCTTCGCGGCTGATGCGCTGGATGATTTCCGGCGTGCGGTAGAACAGGCGCAGGGTTTGAAATTTTGCCAGAAAATTCTGGAAGTTGAGTGGTTCATCCGCCTGCATTTGCACCAATCCCGCCAGTCCGGCATCTTGCGGCAGGGGCATTTGCTGCTGGCGGGCAATTTCCCGCAGGGTGGAAAGCCGCAGAGAGCCTTCCAGATGGCGGTGCAGTTCCACCTTGGGCATACTTTCGTAGTAGGTTGCTTGTGGGGCGGCTGCGTACCAGCCCATCCTTCACCCTCCTGTCAGACGCGGAGATTTTTCCCCGATTGCGACAATTCTATCATAAATCGGTTTTCTGCCGGATGAAAAAAGCCGCCGGAAGGGCGGCTGTTGGTCTTTTGTAAACTGCGGTCTGGTTTATGCCATCTGCTTGAGCATGTGCAGTTCGCGTTCTACGGCTTCCATTTCGGCTTTCAAATCGCGCAGGTATTGTTCGAGCCGTTCGATGTAATCATCGCGGGTCAAGGCGATCATATCGCCGTGCTCGGTGCTGCAACCGCAGTTACCGCCGCATCCACAGGTATCTTGATGTCCGGACATGGTGATTCTCCTTCTGGCAAAATTGGGACAGGAAACTTAGCCGATAAAATGTACTAAACTAATTCTATGATAATTATCCGATTTGTCAAGATGCTTTGCACAGTTGCCGATGGCTTTCTCAAAGTCGAAAACGGTCAAACAGCAGCCGGCCGACGCTGACCGATGTCTATTCGGAATAATCCAGGGATTCGTCCAATCGAGCGATTTGGCCCCCTCCTGCGCCTCCCCCAATATCGCTTCTGCGATATTGGGGGAGGTGGGTGGGGGTTGTTTTGCGGCAATTCAAGGTTCGATACAAAATTTCAGGGTTATCAAGGAACTTTGAGAAAGCCATACACAATTGCCCGTTTGTCTTAATCATGCAGCAGCATTTGATCTACCGCCTGTGCCAGCTGGGCGAGATTGGAAACCTGAAAGATGCGCTGGCAAATGGGCGCGTACTGACGCATGTCCGAATCGCCGCTGCCCCACAACCAGACCGGCTCCGGGTTGAGCCAGATCAGCGTGCGGGCGCGGCGGGCAAATTGCTGCAGCAAATCCACGCGCGGGTTGTTGTAATTGTTGCGCCCGTCGCCGACCACAATCAGCGTGGTGCGCGAATCGAGCGTGTGCAGGTACTCACGCGAGAAGTCCTCCAGCGCGCGTCCCAAATCGGTGTTGTAGTAGCCGGGCGGCATGCGTTCCAGCACCTTTTCGATGGCCTGTTCGGGCGGCAAGTGGGCAAATTCAGGCGAGATGTACGCCAGCCGGTTGATAAAGGTGAAGGCGTAGGTGTGGCTGATCTGATCCTGAATGGCGTACAGCAGGCTGAGCATCAGCTCGGAACAGTAGCGCATGGAGGTGCTGATGTCGCATATCACCACCAGTTTGGGCTTGAGAATATGATCGCGGAAGCGCAGCTCCAGCGGCACATGCCCGTATTTCAGGCTGTTGCGCAGGGTGGCTTTGCTGTCCAGTTGACCGGCCTTGGCGCGGCGCATGCGCAGCGCCAGCCGCGTGCGCAAAGCGGCGGCCAGGCGACGCACCTCGCGCCGCAGTTGCCGCATTTCCTCTGGTGAAATCATCTGAAAAGGACGCTGGAGCAACCCTTCCATTGGCGGCTGGCGCGGGTTTTCGGCCATGCGCTGTAAAATGCTTTCACCGGCCTGCCGGCGGATTTGCTGCTGCCAGGCGTTCAGGTTGTTTTGAAGTGCCCGCCGCAGCTCGTCCACTTTGCGGCGGTTGAACCCCATTTCTTCCAGCTTCTTCAACAATTCCTGAATTGCCTGGCGTAGCTCGGGAAACTGCATCCACTGTTCCATCTGGCGGGTCAGCCAGTTCTGGTCGCGCAGGTCAAGCTGCATGTTCTGGTTCATCAGACTGCTCAACTCTGCCAGTTCCTGCGGGCTGAGCGGTTTGCCTTGCAGCAGGTTTTCGATCATTTCCTGCAGGCGCTGGGTGAATTGACGCAGGGCTTCGGCCAGCCGGCGGGCTTCCTGCGGTGTCAGGCTGGCGGCGGCATTCTGCATGGGCGGCGGCTCGTCCGAACGGAAAAACAGCGGAAAGAGGCGGTCGAAAACCGCCAGATCCCGCGCATCTTTAATCAGCGTGGTGCGCAGGGTGAGGCGGAAACGTTCACGATCCTGCACTCCCATGCGTTTGACGGCCAGAAAAGCATCCTCGCTCTCCGCCAGACTGATGCGTACGCCGCTGGCACGCAGGGCTGAGATGAATTGGGCTGTGCGGTGTTCCATGACGGCCTCCGCTCAATTTTGCCAGCGAGGGCGCGGCGGCAGCCGGGTGGGCGGCTGGTCGTCGCCATCCGGGCGGTTGAGCAGCCGGCGCGCCCGCTGTAAATCGGTTTCGTGTTTGAGCAGCACGCTGAGGGTTGCTTCGAGGGTGCGTTCGTCCAGCGCGCTGGCGTTGAGGGAAACCAGCGCTTTGGCCCAGTCCAGCGTTTCGCTGATGCTGGGGGATTTACGCAGGTCCATCGTTCGCAAGCGCTGCACCAGTTCCACGGCGTCGCGCGCCAGACGCGGGGCTAAATCGGGTACTTTCAGGCGCACCACCGAAAGTTCCTGCTCCAGGGTGGGGTAATCAATGAAAAGATACAGGCAGC
This sequence comes from Bellilinea sp., assembly GCF_034432615.1. Lineage (GTDB taxonomy): Bacteria > Chloroflexota > Anaerolineae > Anaerolineales > Anaerolineaceae > Bellilinea. Next base: position 4,985 of record NZ_DAOUBL010000306.1, read on the forward strand.
GGCGTTTGAGCGCTTCGCTTAATTCGCGGGTGTTGTTGCTGGTCAGCAGCACCAGCGGGCGGTGAACGGCCTGCAGTGTGCCGATTTCCGGCACGCTCACCTGAAAATCGCTCAAAATTTCCAGCAAAAAGGCTTCAAATTCGGCATCGGCGCGGTCAATTTCGTCAATCAACAGCACGGTTGGTTTTTCAGAGAGGATGGCTTTCAACAGCGGGCGCGGCAGGAGAAAACGCATCGAGAAGAAAACATCCTCCTCCTGTGCCAGCCGGTCGGCAGCCTCGCGCAGACTGGTGGATTGTGTCAGGACGTCCTGCAATTTATCGCGCAGCAGCTGGGTGTAGAGCATTTGCTTGGCGTATTCCCACTCGTACAGCGCTTTGGTTTCATCCAGCCCTTCGTAACATTGCAGACGAATCAGCTCATAACCGGTAGCGCCGGCGATTGCTTTGGCCAGTTCGGTCTTGCCCACACCGGCGGGGCCCTCCGCCAGCAACGGCTTGCCGAGCGCCTTACTCAGGTACAGGACGGTGGCAATTTCTTCGCTGGCGATGTATTGCTGGTCGCGCAAGGCTTTTTTGAGTTGGTCGGGGGAATCAAAAGGGTACATGGGGACACCTGTAAATTATTTGCGTAATTGGGTCAATGATGTCAATATAACATAAATCAGGGCTGCGAGGCTAATTAATGTAACAGATTCACCAGAAAATCACCCCTGCGCAAAGGATTTAATTTACGCCGGTTCGGGATAGGCGCAGAACCCGCGCAGCGAGCGTGGCAATCTCCCTGTCGGTGGTAAAGAGGGAGACTCCCGTCAGCACTGGTGAGTGTCGCTTCGCTCGGAGTAACATTAAATTTAGTTTGTGTCGCTGCGCTCTGAATGACATTATTGATTTAACGTCATTGCGAGCGAGCGCAGCGAGCGCGGCAATCTCCCGCACAGTCTACCATAAGCAAGAGGGGAGACTCCTCACTGCGTTCGGAGTGACATTAATTCTTGTTTGTATCGCTGCGCGTGGAGGGACGTAAACCTTGGTCATCCTTTTGAGCGAGCGCAGCGAGCGCGGCAATCTTCCGCACGGCCCCCTCCTGCGCCTCCCCGGCCGAAAATGCTCAAGTGGAGTGGTTCATGGTTTCGCCGAACTGACGTTAAGATGAAGTTAAATCTGAAACCATTGGAAAACAATTCTCGTATTCTTCGTATAATGACTGTGTCCCTCAATTTTTATTCAGGAAGCAAAATATGAACCCGATTTTGCAGGTCAATCAACTGGTCAAACGCTACGGCGACCTGACCGCCGTGAAAGGCATTTCGTTTGAGGTGCAGGAAGGGGAAATTTTCAGCCTGCTTGGCCCAAACGGCGCGGGCAAGACCACCACCATCTCGGTGCTTTCCACCCTCTTTCCGCCCAGCGAGGGAGATGCGCTCATCGCCGGCCATTCGGTGGTGCGCGAACCGTACGCCGTTCGCAGGGTGATCGGCATCGTCCCGCAGGAAATTGCCCTCTATGAGGATCTGACCGCCCGTGAAAATCTCCAGTTTTGGGGGCAGTTATACGGCCTTAGCGGGCGGGAACTGAAAGAACGCTGTGAGGAGGTGCTGGAACAAACCGGCCTGCAGGAAAAAGCCAACCAGCGCGTCAAGACCTTTTCCGGCGGGATGAAGCGCCGTCTGAATATTGGGGTCGGGCTGCTGCACCGCCCGCGTCTGCTGTTCATGGATGAACCGACCGTGGGCATTGACCCGCAGTCCCGCCGCGCCATTCTCGATACGGTCAAAGACCTTAACCGCCAGGCAGGCATGACCATTCTGTACACCACCCACTACATGGAAGAAGCGCAGGAACTTTCCCACCGCGTCGGCATCATTGACCACGGCGAGATGATCGCCATCGGCACGCAGGCCGAACTGGTCAAGAGGATTGGTCAAAGGGAAACCCTTGTCCTGCAGTTTGGCGAAGATCAAAGCGCGGCGGCAATCATCCCTCAACTGGAACCGATGAGCGGCGTTCAGCAGGTAGTTGCCGAAAATCACAGCCTGCAGGTGCTGGTCAACGATGCCGAGGAAATTTTGCCGGCGGTTATTCAGGTCTGCACGGCCGAAAATCTGAAAGTCCGCACCATTCAGATTCAGGAGCCGAATCTGGAGGCGGTCTTTTTGCAGTTAACCGGGCGCGCGCTGCGCGATTGAGGAGGACGGGATGAGGAAAATCCTGCTGATTGCTGCCAAAGATTTACGGCTGGCCTTCCGCGACCGCGCCGCGATCATCTTGATGCTGGCGGCGCCTTTTTTGCTGACGCTGGGCATGGCGCTGGTCACCGGCCGGCTGACTTCACCGGCCGGGCAGTCCTCCGGGCTGAGCAACATCCCCGTGCTGGTGATCAACCGGGACGGGGAATCGCTGGGTAATGCGCTGGTGGATACGCTTCAGTCCGCTGAACTGGACGAACTGCTGGATGCGCAGGTGGTCGAGGATGAAGAAGCCGCCCGCCGCGCCGTGGATGAGAATCAGGTTGCCGGGCTGGTGATTATCCCGGCCGGCTTTACCCAGAGCGTCATTCCGGCGCAGGCTGTGGTCATTGATATTGCCGCCGAGCCGGTCAAAATCCAGTTTTACGCCAACCCGGCCCGCCCCACCAGTTCTGCCATCATCGAAACCATCCTGCGCGAATTTATCAGCCGCGTGGAAGAGGGACGGGTGATGGGCATGGTATCCGTCTTTCAAATGCTGAGCAGCGGGGCGCTTTCGCCAGCCGAAGCGCAGGCTTACGGCGATGAGATGCGCCAGTTGTTCCAATCGGCATCGGATGAGGAGTTGAGCGCTTTTGAGGAAACCAGCACGCTGAATTTGAAGGTGGTTGGCGCGCCGGAACAGGAGAGCGTCCGCTTCGATGTGATGGCCTACATGGCGCCCGGCATGGCGCTGCTCTTCCTGATGTTCACGGTCACCTACGGTGGGCGCTCATTCCTGGCGGAGCGCCGTCAGCGCACCCTGCAGCGCATGTTGACCACCCCAACCGGTATTGCGCAGGTGCTGGCGGGCAAAATGTTCGGCACCTACCTGAGCGGCGTCCTGCAGCTGGTCGTTCTGATCGGCGGCAGCAGTCTGCTGTTCAACCTGCGCTGGGGCGATTTTTGGGGTGTAGCTGCGCTGATTTTGCTGGCAACCTTTGCCGCAACCGGTTGGGGCGTGCTGATCACCGCTTTTGCGCGCACGCCGGGGCAGGTCAGCACCTACGGTTCGGCAATTATGCTGGTGTTTGGCATCATGGGCGGCAGTTTCATTGACCTGAGCATGCTGCCCGCTTTCGTCCGTATCCTCAGCCGAATCACGCCGAACGCGTGGGGATTGGATGGGTTTACCATTCTGGGGCTGGGCGGCAGGCTGGCCGATTTGGGCAGGCCCTTGCTGGGTCTGGCGGTGATGGGCAGCCTTCTCTTCGTTCTGGCGGTGCTGCTTTTCTCCCGCCGGCGGGATCTGGTTCAATAGGGGTTGCGAGGTTTGAGCGATGAACAAAGTTCTGGCAATCATTCGGAAAGACCTGATATTGCGCTTTTCCAGTCCGGCAGAGTGGCTGTTTTTTCTCATCCTGCCGATTGTGTTTACCTACATGCTGGCAGGCGGCACCTTCGGCGGGGGCGGCGATATTCGCCGCGTTCTGCCGGTGGTGGATGAGGCCGGTACGCCGCTTTCTCAGAAAATTGTGGCCGAACTGGAAAAATCCACCTTTGTTCGCCCGGAATTGAAAAGCCGGGCTGAAGCCGAACGGAAATTCAGAGAGCGAGCCATCCCCTTCTGGCTGCTCATTCCGTCTCAAACTTCGCAGGAGAACCTGCTGAAGGGCGAGGTAACGCTGGAATTTCACACCCAGCCCAATAATCTGGATGCTCTCTCGGCGCAGCGCTCCGTTCAGGCCGCTTTACGGCAGGTCAGTTTGAACATCAACGCGGCTCAGTTTGCCGTGCAGCAGGCTGAAAGTCGCAAGCCGTTTGCTTCGATGGAGGAGCGCCAGGCTTATTTTGACGGTGCCCTCCTTTTGGCGCAACGTTTTCAGGAACAGACTCCGGAAAGGCTGGAAATCAGCCGGGCTGAAACGGCCGACCCGGTGCAGTATGACCCGCGCGCCAACTCTTCCGCCGGTCAAATGATCACCTGGGTTTTCATTCCTTTGTTTGGCATTTCTGCCCTGCTGGCGTATGAACGTTCGACCGGCACGCTGGCGCGCCTGTTGACCACACCCACCTCGGCAGCCACCTTTCTGCTGGGCACCATCGGCGGGCAGGTGCTGGTGGCACTGGTTCAAATGTTGTTGCTGGTCGGCTTTGCGGTGCTTGCGCTGGGGGTGGCGTGGGGCAGGGAGCCGCTTGGGCTGGCAATTCTGCTGGTGAGCGCCGCGCTGGCGGCGGCGGCAATTGGCATAACGATGGGCACCCTGCTGCGCAGCGAAGCCCAGTCCAATAACCTGAGCATTCTGATGGGCATGGTCATGGCGCTGCTGGGCGGCTGCTGGTATCCGCTGGAGCTGTTTCCGGCGGCGGCGCAATCCATCGTCAGGGTGCTGCCAACCACCTGGGCAATGCTGGGGATGACCGACCTGCTACTGCGCGGCGAAAACTGGCAGGGCATTCTTCCCGAAGCGGGTGTGTTGTTGGCTTATGCGGCGGTGTTTTTCACCATTGGGATTGTGCGATTCCGCAAGCAATTTTTCTAGACGATTCCGCTCAATCGTGGTATGATTGGGCGGCTGTTCCGGTGGGAACGCAAAATTTTATCACGCACGCTTCTTGACCGGCTGCGGCGTGCTGCCTGCGGGCAGTTCGCAGCCGGGTTGAAAGAGGCGGAGGAATAACGCGAAAAGGAGAATAGACAAAAATGGCATCTATCATTTCCATGAAGGCCTTGTTGGAAAGCGGTGTTCATTTTGGCCACCGCACCAACAAATGGAACCCCGCCATGCGCCCGTACATCTTCACCGAGCGTAACGGCATCCACATCATTGATCTTCAACAAACGGTCAAAGCCCTCACCCAGGCCTATCAGGTCATCGTCAACACGGTTGCCGAAGGGGGAATTCTGCTGTTCGTTGGCACCAAGCGGCAGGCTCAGGAAACCATTCAGGAAGAAGCCACCCGCTGCGGTATGCCCTATGTGACCGAGCGCTGGCTGCCCGGTACCCTGACCAACTGGGTGACCATTTACGACCGCATTCAGGAGCTGGAACGGCTCGAACGGATGCGCGACAGCGGTGAGATCAACCGCCTGACCAAAAAAGAAGCCCTGATGATCGAGCGCGAGATCAAGCGTCTGGAAACCCGCCTGAGCGGCATCCGCAAGATGACCCGCCCGCCGGAACTGCTCTTCATTGTGGATGTTTCCAATGAAGCCACTGCCGTGCACGAAGCCAACCTGAAAAACATTCCGGTCATTGCGCTGGTGGATACCAACTGTGATCCGCGCGGGGTGGACTACGTCATTCCCTCGAATGATGACGCGATTCGCGCCATCAAACTGCTGGTTGCCAAGATTGCCGATGCCGTGCTGGAAGGTAAAGCCCTGCGCAAGGATACCGGCGAGGGAGGCG
>NZ_DAOUBL010000307.1:0-3055 GCF_034432615.1 Bellilinea sp.
AACAGGCCCGTCCCTACCAGCACCAGATAAATCCAGGGTTCGTAAGTTTTTAAAAAGCGGAGAACTTCCTCCATAATCCGCCTTTAACCACCCGCAGGATTCAAAGTTTCATCCGTCTGGTCACGCTGCCAGCCGCCGCAGAACACCCCGAATCAGCACCGTTAATTTGGGTACCAGTATTTTACCGGCTTCCAAAACCTCTTCATGGGTAGTCACTGTGCTGCCATCCAAATTGGCTTTGTTGGAAATGCCTGAAATGCCGAGGACGCGCATTTTCCCATGACGGGCAACAATCACTTCCGGCACGGTGGACATCCCCACGGCATCCGCGCCAATGGTGCGCAGAAAGCGCAGTTCCGCCGGCGATTCGAATGAAGGACCCGCCAGCCATACATAGACCCCCTCCCGCAGGAGAATACCCGCCTCATCAGCAGCCTGCCGGCAAAGTTCCATCAAATTGTGGTCATAGGGCTGGCTCATATCCGGAAAGCGCTCGCCAAATTCATCTAGATTGGGCCCCCGCAGTGGATTCATTCCGGCCATCCCAACCAGATTAATGTGATCCACAATTAACATGACATCCCCCGGCAAATAATCCGGATGAATAGCCCCGGCGGCATTGGTTACAATCAGCGATTCTACTCCCAGGCGCTGCATCACCCGAATCGGAAAGCCAATCCGGCCGATTGGATAACCTTCATAAAAGTGAGCCCGCCCCTGCATCACCATGACCGGCTGGTCTTCCAGCCGTCCTACAATCAGACGTCCAGCGTGACCATGAATGGTCGAAACAGGCCAATGAGGGATTTCCGCATAGGGAATCACCACCGCATCCTCAATCTGTTCAGCCAGTTCTCCCAACCCCGATCCAAGAATGATGCCGGTTTTCGGTTGAACGCGGAATCGTTTCCTGAGGAATCCGGTTGCTTCATCAATTTCCGTCAGCGTAATCCATTCAGACAAATGAGCACCTCCATAGAAGCTTTAATGGTTCCCTTCTGTATTATAACCGTAGTTTGCCCGACCCGCTTTCTCAATTTTCGCCGCCGGTTTTTCAATGATGGGCGCAGTCTCTAATCACCCTTCTTCCTGTACGATGATTCTTTTGTACCATATTGGTTCTTCTTTATTAAACTGTAAACAAATTGTATGGCAATAACTCTCAAGATGTTCCTATAATAGGCGAAAATACATGATGAAACGATGAGATCTCTGCTTTCAATTCCCACCAAGCAACAACAAGCGCTGGTATTTCCCGCCGTCCTGATTGCATTTATTCTGAATATCTTTTTACTGGTTTATTCTCTGATTGCCGGATTAAATTTATTCGAAAACCAAATCAGCCTGGCAACCGCTTTACTGAAATCAGCCTATCTGCTCATCTTTTATATTCACCTCATCCCGTTGCTTGAACGGTATCCCCAACGGGATTGGGTTATTCTGGCAGTCAACACGATTGTAGCCGTTTTCATCGAGTTTATCGGTCACCTTTTACCCGCGGGGTATTCCTTTACCTGCATCCTACTGATGACCGCCATTTCTTCACTCATTTTTGGTCGCCTGTACGCCTACATTTTTCTTGCATGTGCCTCTACAGCTCACATCGTTACACTGGGTTTGAACGACCAAAACATAATCAATTCGGTTTTCCTTGATCTTTTCTTCCTGCCCCTTTTAGGCATTGCGACCACTGAAACCCTGCTTAAGTTGCAAAGTTCACTGCAATTTGAAATCAATCGCCAGCAAATCATAAACAAGGTTTCTCGCAGCCTGTCCTCCTCGCTGGAAATTCATCAGGTCATCACGATGGTGACAACCGCCGTCCAGAGCGCACTGGATGCGGACACCTACTACTTCGGTTTAATCGAAGAGGATACCGTCCATTTAGAATTGTTCTACGACGATGGGGAATTCTTTCCATCCATGAATGTCCCAATTGAGGGCACCCTGGCCGGGCGGGTCATTCGAACCCGTCAACCTCTGCTCATTTGTGACCTGCCTGAAGAACGCAAAAAGCTGAACATTGACTTTAAACTGGTGGGAAACAACAAAGTCAGCCTTTCGTGGTTGGGAGTACCGCTCATCTCGGGCAAGGAAGTTTTGGGAATCATCGCGGTTGCTTCCTATCAAAAGTCAGCATTTGACCAACGCGATCAGGAATTACTTGAAAACATTGCCCAACGGGCGGCAATGGCACTGGATAATGCTTACCATCACCTCGAAGTAGAAACTCGCTCTCAAATGGACAGTCTCACCGGGGTGCTCAACCACAACACTTTTCTCACCCGCCTGGAACAGGCTGTGCAAACTGCACAGGCATGTGGTCAGTCCCTTTCTCTAATCATGCTGGATATTGACCACTTCAAAAAATACAACGACACCCATGGTCACCTCACCGGTGATAAGGTTCTGATCGAATTGACCCAGACAATTCGCCACAATATCAAGAAGAATGACCTTGTTGGACGGTGGGGCGGCGAGGAATTTATTATTGCTCTGCCGGACACTCAACCCGAACAGGCTTATCTGGTAGCGGAACGCATCCGTTCCGCCTGTCAAAAGATTGTCATTTTAGACCGGGATAAGAAAGTTATCCCAGCCCCCACCATCAGCCAGGGAATTGCCGGTATACCTCAAGACACCAATGTGCTGGAAAAGCTAATTGACATCGCCGACCAGCGTCTTTACATTGCCAAGGAGCGCGGACGCAACCAGATTCAAATGCAAACACCGGTGAACAATTCTTTGCCGTCCAAAAATTAATTCAAGACCGCCGCAAACGCCGAAATGGTTTGTTGGACATCCTCATCACTGATCCAGTAGTGCAAAACCAGCCGAAAGGTTTTTGAAGCGGTAACCCCAACCCGAATACCCCGTTGCGCTAATTCCGCAGCCACCTCTTGAGCGGTTTTGGGATATTCATCTCGGATAGTAACAAACACCATATTGGTCTGTGGCATTCCAAAGGTTGGCTGCAAAGCAGGTATGTTGAACAATCCTTCAGCCAGCCGGCTTGCGCGGCGGTGATCTTCAATCAGTCGCCCGGTCATCTCTT
>NZ_DAOUBL010000308.1:0-5930 GCF_034432615.1 Bellilinea sp.
ATTGCAACCGGATTTGACCGGCCCAGCGTTCGTTCCCCTTTAGTGGAACCGCGCCCCGCCCCGAAGAAGGAAGAAACCGCTTCCTTCCCGGCGAGCAGCCCCGCACCTAAGGCTGAGCGGCAAGCGCCTCCCACCTCGCCGACCGAATTCCAGCCGCATGTGATCAACACCAACGATCTGGACATTCCGGCATTCTTGCGTAACCGCAACACGCAACGCTAAACCGTTCACCTGGATGATCGGAGAGCCGATGCTCTTCGCGGGTTTCGACCGAGAAACAAACAGGGCCAATTGAGGTGCCTGTAGTTCAGAATGTCTTTTTTCGGAAACCATCGGCATAGCAGAAGCCATCCTCCCTTCTGCCTGACGAACAGGGTGTCTTAGCGGTGTGTTTCAACCTGTCTTGAGGAACCCCCCTGAAAAAACTTCAGCGGGGGTTTCCGTTTTACTTTATAAAAGAAAAATCGGGAAAAACGAAATGAACTGGTTAATGAATCGTTAACATAAAAACTTCTAAAAATTTTTTCAGACACAATGACTTCCCTTATATGGGAGAAAACGTGAAAACGATGCTGCAAACGCCAGATATGGGTTGTCAAAAAAAGTAATGCTCCTCCAATTGTGGGTAGAAAGGCAGTGTCTGGAATTTGCTGAACGGAATTTCTACAAAGATAATTTTAAGATTAGAAAAGTCCTTTTTCTATTGCATCCTGCTGTCAGATGTGCTAAAATAATCCCGTACATATACTATACAAATATTATATTACCCCCATATATGGGGGTGCATTTTCCGGAAAAGGGATTGTCAGCAAGATAAGGCTCGATCAGGTAAGGGGGATGGGTGTGAGAGTCTATTCTCAAAGGTTATAACAGGATGGAGGAGTCCATTGCGTTGCCCATATTGTCATTATGAACAATCGAGGGTTCTGGATACTACTCACGACCAACGAGGTGGTATCCGCCGCCGCAGAGAGTGTGAAAAATGCGGCCAGCGATTTTCAACCTATGAGCGTGCCATTCTTGCCACGCCGCTGGTCATCAAGCGGGATGGAACCCGGGAAGAGTTTGACCGCGAAAAATTAATGCGCGGGATACGGATTGCCTGCGCCAAGCGCCCTGTATCTGCGGCTGAGATCGAACGATTGGTTGGGGAAATTGAATCGGCTTTGCAACAAATGGGGCGGGCGGAAGTTTCTTCCCGGGTGGTGGGAGACATGGTCATTGCCGGTTTGAAGGAACTGGATCAACTGGCTTACATTCGTTATGCGATTGTCTATTTGAACTTGAACGATTTACATGCCATTCGAAAAGAAATTGATCGCTTATTAGAAGGTTCATAATTTACAGGAGGATATCATGCAAACTCAACAACAAATTACAAAAAACGGCCTGCTGCCAACTCCCCCACGTCCAAAGGATCTTCCTGCTGTGGAATTAACCGAAAATGCCCGTCAGGTACTGATTCGTCGTTATGTACGGCGAGGCGATGACGGCAAACCATGTGAGAGCGTCGAGGATATGTTCTGGCGGGTCGCTTTTCATGTTGCCAAAGTTGAGGAACAGTGGGGCAGTGATGTGATGAGCCGCGCGCGCGAATTTTACGTCCTCCTCACCAGCAAAAAGTTCTTCCCGAACTCGCCGACTTTCACTGGTGCCGGTACTCCGCTTGGGCAGCTGGCAGCCTGCTTTGTGCTGCCCATTAATGATGACATGGGACGGGATCCATCCGGCATTTTCCAGACCTTGCGGGATGCTGCCTTAATTCAACAAACCGGCGGTGGGAATGGTTTTTCTTTTTCGCGGCTGCGCCCAAAGGGCTCCATGGTCAAGTCGTCCGCCGGGCAGGCAACCGGCCCGGTGGGATTTTTACGGGTGTATGACCACGCCTTCGGCGAAATTGCCCAGGGGGGCACACGGCGGGGTGCCAATATGGCGGTGCTGCGTGTCGATCATCCCGACGTGGAAGATTTTATCACTTGTAAAACAGATGAGAATGCCATTACCAACTTCAACATTTCGGTTGGAATTACCGATGATTTCATGCGTGCCGTTGAAAACGACGAGGAATGGGAACTGCGCTTCCCGGATGTTCATTCTCCTCTTTACCGGCAGGTAAGGGGCACGCTGGAGCAACTGGTGGAAGCGGGTGTTCCTTTGGTGACCTTCAAGAAAGTGCGTGCACGAGAACTGTTCGATAAAATCGTGCGGCAGGCTCATCATAATGGGGAGCCGGGAGTGTTGTTCCTGGATGCGGCCAACCGAAGCAATCCTGTGCCACATTTATATCCGCTGGAAGCCACCAATCCATGTTTTGCAGGAGATACGCGAATTCCTACGGACATTGGGTTGTTAACGATTGCCGAGCTGGCGGAAATCGAACAGGATTTGTTCATTGCTACCGACAATCGAGCATTGCAGGGTGAAAGGGTTGGCGCAAGTTTAGGTGTGGCTTTGCGTCCGGCTTCTCCAGCCTGGAAAACACGAGAAAAAACAATGGTTTATCGGTTGCAAACCCAAGCGGGATTTCAGTTGACGGCGACACCGGATCATCGTTTCTTAACCCCGAGCGGCTATGTATCGCTTGAAAATCTCAAAGTTGGAGACAAGGTGCTGCTCCAGAGCGGTGAGGGGCCGTGGAGCAGGAATGTTCTACTGCCATTACCCCAAGAGTTTTACGAAGTTATGTCCGAAATGGCACATGGTGGCAACCATGTCGGTGGACAAACTGTGCAAAGAGCTGATTTTAAAAATCAGTATTCCAGCATTCCAAAACACTGGTCGCGCGATTTGGGTGTGGTGATGGGGGTTCTTGTAGGAGATGGTTGGTTTACCGAGAACAGCCACAGCCCATTGGGAATCTGCTTTTCTGAAGATGAGGTCCAAAAGGAAGTCTATTCTATTCTGTCGGAATGGTTTGGGGCTGGACATCTTCATTCTCGAGGAGAGGTTGTCCAGTTAACTTATGGTCGGTTGCCTTATCTATTCTTCAAGTCATTAGGAGTTTCGACCGCGAAATCGTCCGAAAAATGTGTTCCTTCAACAATATGGAGTGCGCCTCGCGAAGTTGTGATTGGCTTTTTGCAAGGATTATTCAGCGCAGATGGTTCTGTTCAAGTTAATAGTAAAAAACAAGACTGTACAGTTCGTTTGGCAAGCAGTTCTCTTAAACTTCTCCAGGAAGTTCAAATTCTTCTCATCAATCTGGGGATATTTTCCAGCATTCACCAACGAAGAAAAGCCGGTAAGAGATTGATGCCTGATGGGAGAGGAGATTATGCAGAGTATTCACATCGAGATCAATACGAACTAATCATTGGCAAACAAAACCGTGACCGGTTCGCTCAAAAGATAGGATTCTTACAAACTCAAAAACAAGACCTTTTAGTGTCGTATGTAAAAAACAAAAAGAGAAGTAGCAACCGCGAGCTGTTCCTGGACAAGATTGCCAAGATTGAGGAAGCTGGTCTTGCAGATGTTTATGACTTGACTCAACCGGATACCCACAGCCTGATTGCAAATGGCATCGTGGCGCATAATTGCGGCGAGCAATGGCTGGGTCCTTATGAAAACTGCTGCCTGGGTTCAGTCAATCTGGCACAACATTTTGCGCCGGATGGCAAGGTGGACTGGGAAACACTGCGCCAATCGGTAATCACTGCTACCCATTTTCTCGATGACGTGGTCGAAGCCAATCAATACGTGCCGGCTGTCCCGCAATTGAAGGAAGCTGCCCACCGCGCCCGCCGGATAGGATTGGGTATCATGGGGCTGGCGGACTTAATGTACCATTGTGGTGTGCGTTACGGTTCACCCGAGGGACAGGAATTCGCCGCTCAGGTCATGGAATTTGTCCGTTACCATGCCATGGTCACCTCAGTCGAGATGGCAAAGGAGCGCGGGCCATTCCCGGCCATCAAAGGCTCCATTTATGATGCGGATCACATGCGCTGGTCGCCGCCTAAGCCGCTTACCCCCTACGAACGGGATTGGGGACGCCCGATGTTGGATTGGGAATGGGTGGTGAATCAAATCCGGGCACACGGTATCCGCAATGCGGCTCAGACGACCATTGCGCCTACCGGTACAATTGCAACAGTGGCGGGCTGTGAGGGATATGGCTGCGAACCGGCTTTCGCGCTGGCTTACATCCGTCATGTCAATGACAACGGTAAAGATTTACAGCTGACTTACGCCAGCCCCCAATTTGAACAGGCCTTGATTAAAGCTGGAATAGAACCCGAAAAGCGGCAGGAAATCATTGAACAGGTCATGCTGGAAGGTTCCTGCCAGCAGATTGAGGCGGTTCCGGAGGAAATTAAGCGAGTCTTTGTTGTTTCCGGTGACATTACAGCGGAAGAACATGTGCGAATGCAGGCCGCCATGCAGGCGTTTGTGGACAACTCGCTATCAAAAACCATTAATTTCCCGGAAGGCGCAACCGTTGAAGATGTCGCCACCGCTTATCAGCTGGCGTGGAAACTCGGCTGCAAGGGGATAACGGTTTATGTAACCGGTTCCCGCGAAAAAGTGGTGCTGGAGACCTTATCCACAGCAAAGAAGAAGCAAGCAGGAGGTGAAGAAGAAGCGCCCCAACCGGTGACTGTCGAGAAACCGGAAGACCAGTTAACTATCTGGCACGAAACCAAGAAACCCCGCCCGCGTTATCTGACCGGCTTCACCTATTCCATAGATACGCCGCTGGGTAAGGCATTCATCACCGTCAATGAAAACGGCGGAAGTCAGCCCTTTGAAGTGTTCATCAATACTGCCAAGGCTGGTTCCGATACGGCTGCTGTATCCGAGGCAATTGGGCGATTACTTTCCTACATTCTGCGTCTTGCTTCGCCCATCGAACCAGCGCGGCGGCTGCGTGAGGCAGCCAATCAACTCTTAGGAATTGGCGGCGGCCGATCGCTTGGCTTTGGGCCGAACCGCGTGCGTTCCTTGCCGGATGGGGTCGGGCAGATTTTGGATGAGTATTTACAAATTCGGGCCGAACGAATGGTCTCTCAACAAGATAAAGAAAAGAAGGAACAGGCAACACCGGGCAATGGTCACCGCAGTGCAGCTGAAAAAAGTGATACCCAACCGGTTGGGCAAAAATTGCTGCGGTTTGGGGATTTATGCCCGGAATGCGGCGAAGCAGCTGTGATAAACGAGGAAGGCTGCCGCAAGTGTTATGCTTGTGGTTACAGTGAGTGTTGAGTTTGTTCATTTGGGAATGCAGTAAGATTCAGAGAGCGCCTCTGCTTGAGCGCTCTCTGAATACCTTTTATGGCTGGATTTTGGTGGTGTTTCTAAGTGGCTGCGTGGCGGTGACTTCACCTCAGGCTGAGCCGCCGACAACCCTGTCGCCGGATCTTGCCGCAACAGCAGAATTGCCATCGCCAGGCCCCTCACCTTCTGTTGTGATTAGGAAGGTTTATTCACCTACTCCGACAATTTCACCAACCTTCACGCTCTCACCATCTCCTACCCTTACGGTTACATCTCCTACCCTTACAATCACGCCCACAATATCGCAAACACCCCTGCCGGTTTATACAAAATTACGAGGAAAGGTCAGCATTGCACAGGCAGTCTGTCATTATGGGCCGGGTGCGCCGTACCTCTACAAATATGGGGTCTATGCAGGCAGTAACCTTGAAATTCTGCGGCGGGTGGAGGGCGGCAATTACATCGAAGTACAGGCAATTGGTGGAAACAATCCCTGTTGGGTTCGTGCGGACTATATGGAAATTCGCGGGGATTTCAACAGTCTGCTGCCGGTTCATCCCTTTGAGGTCAAACTGCCCATCTCACCCTATTATGCCCCGCCGACGTGGGTGCGCGCTGAACGAAACGGGGATGAAGTCACGGTTGAGTGGGATGCGCTTAGCCTGCGTGCAGGAGATGATTCGGAGCAGACCCCTTATATTGTTGAGGCTTGG
>NZ_DAOUBL010000309.1:0-21148 GCF_034432615.1 Bellilinea sp.
TAGTGACCTCATTTTTGCCTTCCCTTTTACCACAACTGTCCACTTTTCAACTTTATATCTTCAAATGTTAAGAAATCTCCCTGTCCACTTTTCAGCTTTAAACTGTCCAACTTTCAAGTTTAAATAACAAAATTCTTTTTAAGACTTGACTCTGGATTTTGTTAGTGCTATAATAATTATGGAAATTATTTCATTAATGAAAATATTTTCAATAATTAGGAGAATAAATGGTCATACTATCCCCACCAGATGAGCATCGCTTGCTGGTAAAAGTCAGCAGGTCATATTATGAAGAAGTCTTGTTCCAGAATGGCATCAACCTGCGTTTGAACTTTTCATTTTCGCAAATATCAAGATTGCTTCAGCAAGCGCGCAAGAAGGGAATCGTTCAGTTTTTGGTGATCAAATGCCAGCATGTTTTTTCGGAATTTGAGAGCAGGCTGGTAACGCAGTTCAAAATTCTAGAAGCAATCGTTGTTCCGGGCCAGGTTGGAGACTCGGCCGAAAACATTCACCGGCAGCTCGCCATTTCCGCTACTGATTACCTGAAACGAACCCTGAGTGATTCGAGAACCCTGGGAATTTGGAGGCGGCCATCCCTGAACCACCTGGTGGTCTCGCTTCCTCTAATTTGTCGTTTGGGAGTGAAAGTAGTGAAAATACTTGGCCGGGCGGTTGTTGTCCTGATAACCGATTTCGTAACAGCCGAAAGAGTTCTTTTATTTGCACAAATCTATTATTTTTTATTGGAGATCATATGGAAGAACAACAAATTTTTAAGTTGATAGTAAATGTCATTGAAACCGAAAGCCGTGCGGTGGCCAGTTTGATGGATCAGATTAAACCATCCATCTTAAAAGCTATTCAAATCATGTTCAATTGCCAGGGGCATGTAATTGTCTCTGGTTCTGGCACATCTCATGCAGTGGCGCTGCGCTTTGCCCACTTGCTCTCCTGCGTTGGCACGCCAGCCTTCTTCCTTCACCCCGGTGACAGCCAGCACGGCGCTGCCGGGGTTGTTCGCCCTGAAGACGTCTGGGTTGGGATTTCTAAGGGTGGCGAAACAGCAGAAGTTTGTTACCTGGCCGGAATTGCAAAAAAGCGCGGCGCAAAAGTCCTTGCTATTACTGAAAATACCGATTCTACCCTGGGAAAACTGGCCGATCTGACCCTGGAGGTCAAAGCCCCCGAAGGTGTTGACCCCTTTGATATGGTGGCTACCGGCAGTTCGCTGGTCAACTCGGCTTTCTGCGATGCGATTTGCGTTGCGCTGCTTAATCTACGCGGTTACTCGCTCGAACAGTTCGGAGAAACTCACCCGGGTGGAGCGGTAGGACAAAAATTGAAAGGAATCTTATAACGATGCTTGCTGCTTATGTGACTGGTGCAACAAAAATCGAAATCCGCGAGACGCCCACCCCAACCTTACCCGAGGACGGCATTCTACTCTCGGTCAAAGCCTGCGGTGTATGCGGATCGGACCTGCGCCGCTGGCGCGAAGGTCCTTATGCAGGCAGTGAAGATCTGATTGCCGGACATGAAATCTCCGGTGTGGTGGCGGCGGTTGGCTCACGGGTCAGTGATTATTCCATTGGTGAACATCTGGCAATTGCGCCTGATGTCCATTGTGGAAATTGTTATTACTGCAAACATGGTCTTTACAACCTGTGTGACAACTTATGCCTGATTGGAATTACACCCGGCTACAACGGCGGTTTTGCCGAAATGCTCGTCCTGACGGGTGAGATCTTGCGCAATGGCATTGTTCATCGTCCGCCACCTTCCCTCACCCATCCCCAGGCTGCTCTGGCCGAGCCGCTGAGCTCAGTCCTGGCATCGCACGAAACAGCCGGAACCACGCTTGGTGAAACGGTTGTCGTGATGGGGGCGGGACCCATTGGTTGTTTGCACATTGCTGTGGCGCGGGCCAGGGGAGCGCGGGTCATCCTTTCGGAACCAAACGCAGTCCGTCGCCAGATTGCGGAACGCTTTGGCCCTGATTTGATAATTGACCCCATGAGCCAAAATGTTGTGGATGAAGTTCGTCAGGTTACAGGCGGGCGCGGGGCCGATACGGCCATCTGCGCCAACCCCGTAGCAGCCACTCATACCCAGGCGGTGGAAATTGTCCGCAAGCGCGGCAAGGTGATTCTGTTTGGCGGCCTGCCCAAAGCCAACCCGATGACCACGCTGGATGGGAATCGACTGCACTATAACGAAATCCGTGTGATTGGAACATTTTCCTATCACCCGAGTTTTCACGCTCTGGCATTGGAGACTATCGAACGCGGTCTGATCAACAGTGACCATATCATTACCCACTCCTTTCCCCTTGACGAAATTGACCGGGCATTTCAGGTCGCTGCCAGTGGAGAGGCGCTAAAGGTCATGGTTACGATGCCATAATTCTCCATAGAACAGGAAAACAACATGATTGGACTCAACTACGAACTTGAACAACGTGAAGCCTCTGGTCACCCTGTCCGGGTCGGTTTAATTGGTGCCGGGCAGATGGGTACTGATGTAGTAGCTACAACCAGAATGATGAAAGGCATCCGCGTAGTTGTCACGGCAGACATCGACATTGAACGCGCCATCTCGGCTTATAAAATTGCCCAAATTGATGGTGAAATAGTAGTGGCGGAAACCACCGTTCAGGCCGATGAGGCTGTATCTGCTGGAAAACTGGTCGCAGTCCGCGACTATCGTATTGTCACCGACATGAAAAACGTCGATGTCATGCTCGAAGCAACCGGTGTGCCTGAAATTGGAGCGCGGGCGGCTTTACGATCTGCGCGTGCCGGTCAGGATGTGGCGATGATGAATGTGGAAACTGACATTACCGTTGGCCCCATTCTGCACTGGTATGCCCGTCAGAAAGGGGTACTTTATGCGCTGGCTGCCGGGGACGAACCCGCTGCCTGTAAGGAGCTGTATGACCTGGCAGTTGCAATGGGTTTTACGGTGGTCGCCGCGGGGAAGGGTAAAAACAACCCCCTTGACCGGCATGCAACCCCCGCTGACCCAGCTATTCAAAAGGAATCTGCTCGGCGCGGCCTTAGCCCGAACATGCTGATTGAATTCATTGACGGTTCGAAGACGATGATTGAAATGGCCGCCGTTTCCAATGCAACCGGGCTGGTTCCTGATGTGCGTGGCATGCACGGCCCAACCACCGACCGCGACCACCTGAACCAGACATTTGCCTTGAAAGAGGATGGCGGTGTACTCAACAAGATCGGTGTGGTGGATTATGGCATCGGACGGGTGGCCCCGGGCGTATTTCTAATTGTGCGTACCGACCATCCGCGCCTACGCGAAGCAATGATCTTACGCGACATGGGCAACGGTCCTTATTACACCCTGTTTCGTCCTTTTCATCTTTGCAGCATCGAAGTACCCCTCACCTGCGCCATGCTCGCCATCCGCAAAAAGTCCAACATGGCACCGCTTGACCGGCTGGTTTCGGAGGTTTTTGCCGTTGCTAAGCGTGACTTGAATCCCGGAGATACCCTCGATGCGATTGGCGGCACCACCTACTACAGTCTGATAGATACCTACGAAAACGCCAAGGCCGAATGTCTGCTTCCAATTGGTCTGGCCAAAGGCGCAAAAGTGCTTCGACCTGTCAGGGTGGATACCCCCATCACCTGCGCAGATGTAGAAATCATGCCATCCACGGTATTCAGCCTGCGCCAGTTGCAGGAGCAGTGGTTTGAAGGCACACTCAGTGAAGTGGAGCTGCTGAAAGCAATTGATTCGCTGGCAATTGATTGAGTAAAAATAAGGAGAAGAACCATGACCAAAGCAACCCTGGCAGTCATTATTGGCAACCGTGACTTTTTCCCCGACCGGCTTGTTACCGAGGCGCGTGCTGACATTTTGAAACTCTTCAAGGAAATGGATATCGAGCCGGTCATTCTGGATGATAACGCCACAAAATTGGGTGGTGTTGAAACTTGGACGCATGCAAAAATTTGCGCCGAGTTGTTCAAGAAAAACGCCGGGCGGATTGATGGAATCCTGGTAGTTTTACCCAACTTCGGTGATGAAAAAGGCGTGGCAGATACGGTCAAACTCTCCGGGCTGAATGTCCCTATCCTGGTGCAGGCTTATCCGGATGATTTGAATCAACTTACCGTGGAACGTCGCCGTGATGGCTTTTGCGGGAAAATCTCGGTCTGCAACAACTTGCGTCAGTATGGTTATGCATACAGCCTGACCGGCCTGCACACCGTCCATCCACTATCGGATAGTTTCCGTGCTGACCTGACGAAGTTCGTCGGAGTCTGCCGGGTGGTTAAGGGATTGAAAAATGCTCGTTTTGGAGCCATCGGCGCGCGGCCCGGCAACTTCAATACCATGCGCTACAGCGAAAAAATGCTCCAGTCGTTTGGAATAAGCATCATGACCGTTGATTTCTCCGAGCTGTTGGGCAAAGCCGGTAAACTTTCGGATGATGACTCCCGTGTTAAGGACAAATTAGCCGCCATCAAGGGCTACGCCAAACATGATTCTGTTCCTTCTCTGGCGCTGGTGCGCATGGCCAAACTTGGTGTGGTGATTGATGAATGGATGAAGGAGTACGACCTGACCGCCAGTGCAATTCAGTGCTGGACTTCATTGCAACAAAATTACCATATCAATGTTTGCACGTTGATGAGCATGATGAGCGAACATCTTATGCCTTCGGCCTGTGAGGTGGATATTACCGGCGTGGCCTCCATGTATGCCCTGCAACTGGCCTCCGGCTCGCCAAGTGCCCTGGTGGATTGGAACAACAATTACGGTGGTGACCCCGATAAATGTGTCCTGTTCCATTGCGGCAATTGGGCTAAGAGTTTCCTGCCCGATATTGAAATCAAGAATGCTGAAATCCTGGCGACTACCCTGGGTACCGAGAACACCTATGGGGCTGTTGCCGGGCGTGTGCCTGCCGGGCCGATGACCTTTGCCCGAATCAGCACGGACGACACCCAGGGTATCATCCGAACGTATGTGGGCGAAGGTCTATTCACCGATGACCCACTCGAAACTTTCGGCGCGCGCGCTGTTGTTCAAGTCCCCGGCCTGCAAAAACTCATGCACCACATTTGTAAGAACGGCTTCGAGCATCACTGTGCCATGAATGCATCACGCGCTGCTGCCATCCTGGCCAAATCGTTTGAAACCTACTTCGGTTGGGGTGTGTACTATCACATTGGATAATGATGCAAGAAGCAGAAAATCTGGAGAAGGAGGTGATTGTCAAAGGAGAAGATGAGAAATATAGAGGTACAGATTGTCTGCCCAGGCAAAGGAACGAGACAATCTGTACCTGCTGGGTTATGGAAAAACATCCATAACTTCTGTATTTTACCAAACCACCATTTATTCATCAAAAAAGGAGTGAAAAATGAAACAAATCTATCGCTTTCTCTCAGCCTTGTTTGTAGTGGTTTTCCTGCTAACTGCCTGTGCACCTGCTGCCACTACTCCTGGGCAGCCTGCCGCCGATAGTGACAAAAAGCAATATACCATCTGCTTTGCCTTTCAGGATTTGGAAACAGAATTCTGGATGGCCGGGCACAAGGCCATTACCGAGACCTTGAAGTCCAGGAACTACAAAGTCATCGAGGTCAACTCCAATGAAGATGCCAACAAGCAACTGGAGCAGGTCAAGAACTGTATTGCCCAGAAGGTGGACGGCATTATTGTCATTCCGGTAGATGGCTCGATTGCCTTGAAGCTGATTGCCGAAGCCAACAAAGCCAACATCCCGATTGGTATTTTCAACCGCCCCCCTCAAAGCGATGAAGGGAATGCCCTGACGGTTGTGGCAAACAATGAAAAAATTGCTGAAGCGACGGTTGAGTACATGGCGCAGGAAGCCAAAAAACTGGGACGGAAAGTGAAACCGCTGATCATGGTCGGTGACCTGGGTGACCCGAATGCCGTAGGCCGCAAACAGGGCTTCTATAATGTTATTAATAAGTACCCTGATCTGTTCGAAACCCCAGTGGAAGTAGCGACCAAGTGGAATGCCGACGTGGCGCGTGATGGTTTGCAAGCTGCCATGACCGCCAACCCCGATATCGACTTCATTTTTACCTCGTCCGACTTCCTCTATCCGACTATCCGGGGTGTGCTTGAACCGCTGGGCAAGTGGAAGCCGATTGGCGACCCCAACCATGTTATCATGGGTGGACTGGATGGTGACAAGACCGCCTGCTCACTGATGCAGCCTGGCAACGCTTATGTGGATGCTACCGGCGTGCAAGACCTTTACTATGAAGCCGAAACGCTGCTCAATGCCATGATTAAAGCCGTCGAAGCAGGTGAAAAGCAACCCGATGCCTGGCTGGATGACCCCGGGTTTGCTTTAACTCAGGGCAATATGGCTGAACGTGAGCTGGATATGTGGGGTTGCAAACTGTTCCACGGGAAATAAATCCTCTCTTTTCACTCAGTGTGGAGGCTGGTGTTTGCCCGCCTCCACACCTTATCAAAATTTTCCGATTAGAAACCATCTCATCTTACCCATCTGAAACAAAAGGACACGGAATGGCTGTATCACCTCGATTATCTCCCCTAACTTTTGCCAACAGGCTTCAACATCTGCTTCAGCAACTGCTGATGTCGGAATATTTCATCTTTTATCTTTGTCTGGTGCTGTTTGCTGTACTGACACCGTTCATTCCAGTCATCGCCAGTCCATATAACCTGTCGAACCTGTTCTCAAACATCTGGCCGCTCTTTATTGTGGCAATCGGTCAAACTTTTGTGCTGATCATCGCCGGGATTGATTTGTCCCAGGGTGCTATTATCTCCTTCACGAGCGTCCTAGGAGCATCCTTAATCGCGACGAAGGTCGATCCTGCCGTATTTGCTCAGAGCCCGATTTGGGGAAAATTGCTGTTCGAAGATGGGGCTATTCTGGCACACACCTCATTTGGAGTGCCAGCAGCGTTGCTGCTGATGCTTTTGGTTGGTTCGCTGATAGGCTTCTTTAATGGCGTGGTAATTGCTTTTGCACGCATTCCGGCATTCATGGTCACGCTTGTTACTCAAATGTTTTTCGCTGCGCTGGCCATCTATCTGGTCAAATCAGAGAACATTATCAATCTGCCGCAAGGATATACTGCCATTGGAGATGATACCGGTTTTCTCTCTATCCCACTGTTGGTGACGCTGATGCTGGCTTTTCTTGCCCAATTGTTGTTGAGTCGTACCATTTTCGGGCGTTGGCTCTACGCAATAGGCACGAATGTACAGGCGGCAATTATTTCTGGTGTCCCGCAGCGCAGAGTGGTCATTTTAACGTATATGTTCAGCGGATTTTGCGCCGCGCTGGCCTCCATCATATACTCCTCGCGTATGGAAATGGGACGCCCAACCCTTGGAGCACCCTTGCTGCTCGATATTGTCGGTGGAGCCGTGATTGGGGGTTCCAGCCTGGCGGGCGGTAAAGGCAAAGTCATTTGGACCTTTTTCGGTGTCTTGTTCCTGTCCTTGCTTGGCAATGCTCTCTCTTTGCTGAACGTTTCCTTTTTCTGGATTGAAATCGTCAAAGGGTCGGTTATCCTGTTTGCCGCGTTGCTTGATGTGACCCGTACCCGTTTGCTCCAGTATAACGCCTGAAGGATTGAAAACAATGGAAGATTTTATTCTCCGTTTCTGTGAGATTAACAAGAGCTTTTTTGGAGTTAAAGTACTGAAAAATGTCAGCATTGATATTCCGCGACGGCATGTAGTCGGTCTGATTGGCGAAAATGGCGCAGGAAAGTCGACCCTGATGAACATCCTCGGTGGTGTCATCCCGTTTGACAGTGGAAAAATGTTGCTTGATGGGAAAAATTACGCACCTCAGAATCCGGCGCAAGCCGTCAGCGCGGGTATTGCCTTTATCCATCAGGAATTAAATCTGTTCACTAACTTGAGTGTTGCTGAAAATTTCTTTATCAGTGACTTTCCCAAATTGGGAAAAACGCCGTTGATTGACCGTCAACGTATTCGCAAGCGTGCCCAAGAATTTCTCGATCAGGTGAATTTGAAAATTTCGCCGGATATATCTGTGGAGAAACTCTCTCCCGGTGAGCGGCAGCTGGTGGAGGTAGCGAAAGCCCTGAGCCAGGACGCCCGAATTATCATCTTTGACGAACCAACCACTTCATTGACTGCGCGTGAAACAGAACGGCTGTTCGAACTAATTAAGCGGCTGAAATCTGAGGGCAAGACCATCATTTACATCTCTCACATTCTGCGGGACGTACTGCAACTGGCTGATGACATTATTGTCTTGCGCGATGGCGAGGTGGTCAAGTCTGGACCGAAGAGCGAGTTCGATATCCAGACAATGATTTCCTCGATGGTAGGGCGTTACCTTGGCGCGCTTTATCCTGAGCGGGTATCCAAACCAACCGATGAGATTGCCTTGGAAGTACGCCATCTTTCCAGAGCGGGGATTGTCCATGACATTAATTTTTCGTTGCACAAAGGAGAAATTTTGGGTATCTTTGGGCTGATGGGTTCCGGGCGTTCTGAGCTGGCCCAAATCATTTTCGGCCTGGATACTTATGATAAAGGTGAAATCATTATTGAAGGCAATGTAAGTAATCATCGTACCCCAATCAAGAGCGTTCAGCAGAACATTGCCTTCGTGACGGAGAACCGGCGTGAGGAAGGTTTATTGATGACATCCACGGTTGCCGAAAACATGGGACTGGTGGCTCTGCCAAGGTTTTCGATGTCGTTTGCAAGTTTGCTACGACAGGGTTCGTTGGCAGAAGCCATCCGCAATATGGTTTCTCTTCTGCAAATCAGGGTAAATGATGCTTTCAAGAACCAGGCTAAGGGGCTGAGCGGCGGCAACCAGCAGAAAGTAGTCCTGGGCAAGTGGCTGATGAATGATTCATCCATACTCATTGTAGATGAACCCACTCGTGGTGTGGATGTGGGAGCAAAATATGAGATTTATTCTATTCTCAACGAGATGGCCGCCAAAGGAACAGCCATCCTGTTCATTTCTTCTGAGATTGAGGAATTGATTGGAGTTTGCGATCGTATCCTGGTGATGGGAATGGGTGAAATCCTGGGCAACTTTCACAGGGCAGAGTTTAACCGCGAGCAAATCTTGAGAACAGCTTTCCGGGAAGGTGGTTCATGAACACGATCAAGACCAATCATCGTGGGCTTCTCTTTGTGTTGAAAAATATCTCGATTCTGTTGTTCGTGGTTATTTTCGTCGGTTTCAGCCTGTTTAGCCAGCGTTTTTCCTCCATTCGGAACTTCGAAAATATTATCCTGTCTGCTACCGATGTGGGCATCATCGCCATTGGGATGACTTTCGTACTGTTGACCGGTGGGATTGACCTTTCGGTCGGCGCAATCATGTACATCACTGGTGCCGTGCTGGCTATTATGCTTGAAAACGGTGTTAGCATGGCGATTGGAATTCCTTGTGCCATCCTGAGCGGAACATTATGGGGTTGTTTGAATGCCTTTTTGATTAGCAAAGTCAAAATCATCCCGTTTATGGTCACGCTTGGCACCCTTACCGCGGGACGCGGCCTGGGACTTTTGATCACGCATTCACGCCATATTTCTGTGCCGGATGAAATGCGTTTTGGTGCAACACGCATTTTCAACCTGATACCAATCCCGATCATTATCTTTGCTCTAATGGTTCTTCTTGCAGTTATCATCCTGCAGTATACTTCCTTCGGACGGCAGATCTATGCAATGGGAAATGACCCGGAAGCTGCCAAAAAAGCCGGTTTGAACACCGCCCGTCTGACGGCGCTGGTTTATATCCTCAGCGGTTTCTGTGCTGCAATAGCCTCGATCATTTCCATCAGCCAGGTGGGTAGTGTGTCATCCTCCTTTGGGGAGGGGACTGAGTTCCAGGCCATTGCTGCATCAGTCATGGGTGGTACAAGTCTTTTTGGCGGCGTGGGCAATGTATTTCCTGGTACAGTGGTGGGAATCCTGCTCATTCAGATGATTCAGAACGGCCTGATTTTCCTGCGCGTAGATTTGTACTTGCAGGAGATGGTCAAAGCTTTGATCATCCTCTTCGCAGTGTTCATTGATGCTCAGCGAACCAGCCTGATCAGAAGTCTGGAACGCCGCCATATCCGTGTTGAAAAAAGCCCCGCCCTTGCAAGAGGAAGGGAGGAAGTTGACATTCCTGCTTGATCTGGTCAGGAGTTTCTATGAATTTATTCAATCTTGAGATCGGCGCCGCTGGGTGTCACGCTACCCTGTCCGGTTGCGACATTGCATACTTTGCCAAATCTTCGGGCAAATACATGATTGATCTTCCACTTGACCAGTTGAAACAAGGTATGTTCCGGGTTTTTCGCACTGCAGATCGAGGTGAGTCTGAATTTGAAGCACCCCTCCCCAGAAAGAAGGCTTTTGGGTCGAAAAAGATATTGACAATTAGCGTTTCCTCTCGAGCGGCGCGGATTTTACCCGTGATTTGGAAGTATATGGGCAGAAACTTGATGTAATCTGGATCGAAGAGATGCACATTGCACAGAGATGGGAGAAAGTGGCAACTTGAGTATCATCCTGGCTCCTTCAATTCTATCGGCAAATTTTTCCTGCCTTGGTGAGCAGATTGCCGCGCTCGAACAAGGCGGAGCGGATTGGATTCACATTGATGTAATGGACGGTCACTTTGTCCCTAACCTGAGTTTTGGCCCCTCTATTTTGCAAGTGGTCAAAACTCATTGCCGATTACCCCTCGATGTCCACCTGATGATCGCCAACCCGGATTCCTTAATTCCTGCTTTTATTGCTGGTGGTGCAACTCATATTACTGTTCATTTTGAAACCTGCCCGCACCTGTACCGCACCTTACAGAGCATCCGCGAGAGAGAGTGCAAAGCAGGGGTGGCGCTCAACCCCGCCACCCCAGTCGAGGATCTGCGTGAAGTTGCCCATTTGCTGGATTTGGTACTGGTTCTGGGGAATAATCCTGGTTTTTCTGGAAAGGGTTGGTTTCCCGAAATGGCTGCGAAAATTAATCGGGTGGCGCGTTTGTTGGAGCAAGCGGATTCAGCTGCAATCATTCAAGTGGACGGCGGGATGAACGCCCAAACTTTGCCAGAAGCCTATCGAGCTGGGGCGCGTGCTTTTGTCAGCGGAAGTGCTATTTTTGGTCATCCCGGCGGCATTGCAGAAGGGATTCGTTGCTTGCGTGAATGTCTAATCACAAACTGATTTTGTAAGTGAAGTCAACGCTGCTTCAAAAGCCGGGGCTTTTCAGCAGGACATACCAGTCAGTAAGATCATTTACCCAGGGCGGAATGACCGCGACGATCAAGCGCAAGTTGGGGGAAAAGGATTTTTGCGCGTGTATTATTGAGTATGCTGTGATGATCGTAACCCGCTGGTCTGGCGTGTGCTCAGCCGTCAGCCGCTGGTGCTACGTTGGCTTTCCTCACTTACAACCAACCGGACGGTGCATTCATCGAGGTGGTCATTCAGGTCACTGCGCTTTTTGGGGTGGGTTGGCTGTTGAAGGACAAACCCTCCCGGCCTGAAAACGGTCTCCTGTTTGAGAGTAATCTTTTAATTTGGGATTGCAACGCTTTCTGGCACATGACTGCGGCGAATGCGTTTTCTGGTGTTGTTTTCGATGTATTTTTTCTTGGATTTGGCGAGGATCTGCTTTCTCGGGTGTAGAAAAAATCGTGGCTGAATTCTGCTTTCGCCAAGCTCTTCAATTTCTTTGGCGCGAAGTGGAGTTGGGGAATTCTCCATGCTGCAGGGTTGTTTGAGCCTATACATGCCCTCAATCTTGCCAGAATGATCAATGGCCGCTGGCAACCAGCGTTATGGTCGGGTTTTTGGACATTCTTCAGCGGCCTGGTCTTTGGCTTTGTATGCGAGAAAACAGCCAGTAATGCAGCGCCAACCCTTTTCAACGGCCTTCCGCAGGCGATTGTTTCTGCCCTGCTTAGACTTTGACTTGAGCTTGTAGCGAGGTGTAATTACGATCAATAAATGATACAATCATTGTAAGAGAATTGTTATGCAAGCGACCACGTTTTGGAAAACCATTACGATGGATCAAGAAAATCTGTTGGAAAAGGTGTTGGAATTTTTCCACCAGCATCACATCCGATTTTGTGTAATCGGCGGGCAGGCAGTCAATGCTTATGCTGAACCTTTGGTCAGTTTAGATTTGGACATTGTTGTGGCCGTTGACTCGATGGATGAATTGGAGCGGCTCATCCGCGCCCATTTTGTCGTCCACCGTTTGCCGCACAGCCTCGACATTTCACTGCCGGGTTCCGCCCTGCGGGTACAGATTCAGACAGATGAGCGCTATGCATCCTTTGTAGAACGTGCCGAAATTCGGGAAGTATTGGGTCTAAAACTGCCGGTTGCCGCTTTGGAAGACGTATTGCAGGGAAAAATTTGGGCAGCCTCCGATCCAGAACGGCGCGGCAGCAGGCGGCAAAAAGACCTGGCGGACATTGCCCGTTTGATTGAACAATATCCTCACCTGAAGGAACTGGTCCCGCCGGAAATATTGGGTAAGTTGGTATGAAGCCGTACTCATCCCAAAATGTGTTTGCTGTGTAAAAAAAATTTCCTTCTTGACATTTCTGTCAATTTCCTTATACTTTCAATCAGCATGAATCGTCTCTTCCTCTTTGTCAAGAAGCAAACCAAGCGCATCGGCCCCTTCCCTTCGGGCAGGCGGGTTTGCGGCGTTTAAGAGACGACTTCTTTTACGCTCTGGTCTGACACAAACTCCCCCTCGCCCGGGGAGTTTTTATTTTTATGTGGTTGGGAGGTCGTTTTACAATGGCAGAAATTCTGGACAGTACCCTGCGCGAAGGGGAACAGACCCCGCTGGTCAACTTCACCGTGGAGGAAAAGGTTGAGATTGCCCGTCTGCTGGACGCGGTGGGCGTGGAGATGATCGAAGCCGGCGATCCCAGCGTCTCGCCCAAGGTGTTTGAGGCGGTTCGGCGCATCGCCGGGCTGGGCTTGAAGGCCGAGGTGGTGGCTCACTCGCTGGCCACCCGCAGCGGAATCGAGAAGGCGCACGCCGCCGGCGCGGCGCGGGTCGCCATTTTCTACCCGACCTCGCGCATTCATCTGCAAAACAAGCTGGGCAAGGATGAGGATGCCGCCCTGCAGACCATCACCGAACACATCCGCTTTGCGCGCAGCCTGGGGCTGAAGGTGCGCTACACCCCCGAAGACGCCAGCCGCACCGATTTTGACTTTCTGGTGCGGGTCTGCAATGCTGCCATCGAAGCCGGCGCCGACCGTATCAGCTTTGCCGATACGCTGGGCGTCCTGCGCCCGCATGAAACCTACGAGCGTGTCAAAGCCCTGCGCGCCCGTCTGCTGCCCTGCAAAATGGATCTGCACTGCCACAACGATTTTGGGCTGGCGCTGGCCAACGCACTGGAAGGCCTGCGCGCCGGCGCCGACTGCATTCACACCACCGTCAACGGCATGGGCGAACGCGCCGGCATCCCCGATCTGGCCGAGGCGGCGCTGGCGCTCAACCGCTGGCTGGGGGTGGAGCATTACGATTTACGCGCCCTGCCGGCGCTTTCGGCGTATGTCGAGCGCGTTTCCGGCTTTTTTGTGGCGCCCAACAAACCGGTTACCGGCCTGAACGCCTTTTCGCACAAATCTGGGGTGCATACCAACGGCGTGCTGAAAGACCCGCGCACCTACGAAAGCGTTGACCCGGCTCTGCTGGGGCGCGAACGGCGCATTGTGATTGACAAATACACCGGCAAAAAAGCGGTTGCGGCCAGGCTGGAAGAGTACGGCTTGCAGGTTCAGCCGGACGAGCTGGAGCGCATCGTCGAAGAAATCAAAACCATCGGTGATGAGCGCAAAATTCTGCACGATGCCGATATTCTGGAAATTGCCGAGCAGGTCACCGGCCGGCGGCTGGACATCTTCCCCCGCGACATCAACGCCATTGTGATGATTGCGGTCGAATCGCACGTGTATACCGGCGCAGTGGTGCGCCGGCTGAAAAACCTCAAATATGTGTTCAATGTCTATGAAATCACCGGTGAACAGGACATTGCCGCCTACATTAAGGTACCCACCACGCTGGAACTGAACAATTTTATTGAAGAATTACGCACCATGCCGGGCGTCAAACAGACCGAAACGCGGGTGGTGCTGAAAAAACACGCCGATAACGGTTTTTAGGAGGAGACAAAACATGGGTACACTGATCGAGGAAATCTTTTCGCAGCGCGCCGGCCGGCGGGTAAGCGCCGGTGAAATCGTCCTGCTGGATGTGGATTACATGATGAGCCACGACAACACCACTCCGCTGGCGATCAAGGCCTTTCGCGAAATCGGCAAGCCGATCCGCGATGCGGATAAAATCGTGATTCACTTTGACCACGCCTACCCGGCGCCCAACCTGCAGGCGGCTGAAAATCAGGCGCGCATCATGCAGTTCATCCGCGAGCAGGGCATCCGCCATTTTTACCGGCGTGGGGTGTGCCATCAGGTGATGATCGAGGAGGGTTTTGTGCGCCCCGGCGGGGTGGTCATCGGCGCCGATTCGCACACCGTCACCTACGGCGCGTTGGGCTGTTTTTCTACCGGGCTGGGTTCCAGCGAGGTCGGCGCGGCCTGGGTGACGGGCAAGTGCTGGTTCAAAACCCCGCCTACCATCCTCATCCGGCTGGAAGGCCGGCCGCAGCCGGGCGTTTATGCCAAGGATGTCATGCTGTATGTGGTCGGGCAGATGGGCATGGACGGGGCCACCTACCGGGCTTTGGAATTTGAAGGTTCCTACTGCCGCAGTCTGCCGGTGCATGAGCGGCTGGTGTTCAGCAATATGTCGGTGGAGGTGGGCGCCAAATGCGGTTTGTTTGTGCCGGACGAGATCACCTTGGACTACCTGCAAACCCAGACCAAAGCCGCCTCGCCTTATGACCTGCCCCAGCCGGTCAACCCGCGCTATGAGCGGGTGATCGAGGTGGATGTTTCGGCGCTGGAGCCGCAGGTTGCCTGTCACCCGGATGTGGATCAGGTGCGCCCGCTGCACGAGGCGGCCGGCCTGCCGGTGGATCAGGTGTTCATCGGCACCTGCACCAACGGGCGGTATGAGGACCTGGAAATTGCCGCCGCCATTTTGCGCGGGCGGCAGGTTCACCCCTACACGCGCGTGCTGGTCACACCGGTCAGCCAGACGGTGTATGAAAAAGCGCTGGCCAACGGGTTGATTCAAATCTTTCTGGAGGCCGGCTGCACGGTCAATGCACCCGGCTGCGGCGCCTGCATCGGGCGGCACGGCGGGGTGCTGGCGGCCGGCGAACGCGCCTTCACCACTATGAACCGCAACTTCATCGGGCGGATGGGCAGCCCGCAGGCCGAAATCTACCTCGGCAGCCCGGCTGCCGCCGCAGCAACCGCCATCGAAGGGCGGATTGCCGTCCCCCGCCCGTACCTGTCCAACCTGAATTTTGCCTGAAGGCGGCAGGTTGGCGATAATCGTCCATGCCCCTGCACCTCCCCCAAAATCGCTCTGCGGAATTTTGGGGAGGCGGGAGGGGTCCGAAAATGGTCAATTTGGAAATGGACGATCTTGAAAGGATGTTACCCAACGAATAAGGAGAGCTACCATGGGACGCGTTTGGAAATTTGGTGATAACCTGAACACGGATGAAATCATCCCGGCGCGCTACAACATCACCATTGATGAAAAAGAACTGGCCGCCAAAGCCTTTTGCGAAATCCGCCCGGAGTTTGCCGCCGCCGTTCAGCCCGGGGACGTAATTCTGGCCGGCTGGAACTTCGGCTGCGGCTCATCGCGCGAACATGCCCCGATTGCCCTGCGCGGCACGAGGGTACAGTGTGTGATTGCCGCTTCTTTTGCGCGCATCTTCTTCCGCAACGCCATCAACATCGGCCTGCCCATCCTCGAATGCCCGGCAGCGCTGGAAATTTCGGAGGGCAGTATCGTTGAAGTGGACCTGGCGGGTGGGTTGATTCACGACCGCACCAGCGGCAAGAGTTATCAGGCTCAACCGCTGCCGCCGTTTGTGCTCAAAATTGTGGCGGCCGGCGGGCTGGTCAATTTTCTCAGAAATCATGACATCGAGGAATTGACCGCATGATCCGGGCCGCGAGTGCTTACCGCATTGCGCTGCTGCCGGGCGACGGCATCGGCGGCGAGGTGCTGGATGCTGCCGTTCGGGTGCTGGAGTCGCTGCCGCTGGGCTGGGACTGGCAGACCGGCGAAATCGGCTGGGGGGCGTACACGCGGCACGGCACGCCCCTGCCGGAAGAAACCCTGCAGCTGGTGCAGGCCTGCGATGCGGCCCTGTTCGGCGCGGTGACTACCCCGCCGGACGTGCCGGGCTACCGCTCGCCGGTGGTGCGCCTGCGGCAGGAGCTGGATTTGTACGCCAACATCCGCCCGTGCCGTTCGATTCCCCATCCCGCTTCGCGGCCGGGGGTCAATCTGATCATCGTGCGCGAGAACACCGAGGATGCCTACACCGGCGCGGAAGAATTGAGCGCCGACGGCGAAACCGCGCTGGGGCAGATTCGCATCACGCGACGCGCCTCGCAGCGGGTCATGCGCGCTGCCTGCCGGCTGGCGGAGCAGCGCGGCTTGCGACGGGTGACAGTGGTTCACAAAGCCAACGTACTGCGTCAGACCAGTGGTCTGTTCCGCCGCACCGCGCTCGAAACCGCCGCCGAATTCCCGGACCTGCAGGTGGACGAAATGCTGGTGGATACCTGCGCGATGGAGCTGATTCGCGCGCCGGAGCAGTTCGGTGTGATTGTGACCACCAACCTGTTCGGCGATATCTTAAGCGATGAAGCCTCGGCGCTCGTCGGCGGGTTGGGGCTGGCCTGTTCGGCCAACCTCGGCGAGCGCCATGCCGTATTCGAGCCGGTTCACGGCAGCGCGCCGGGGCTGGCCGGCCGGGGGGTTGCCAACCCGCTGGCGATGATCGGCAGCGCGGCGCTGATGCTGGATTTTCTGGGCGAAGGGGAGTGGGCCGCCCGGCTGCAGGCGGCGGTGGAGGCGGTCATCCGCGCCGGGCAGGTGACGTCGGATTTGGGCGGGAAACTTACCACCCAGCAGACGGCCGAGGCGGTCATTCAGGTGATCTTTTCAGAGCAGTGAGGAGAAAATACTATGCGTGTAGGTTTTCTTTTTACCCGTCTGCGGGCGGAGGAAAAGTACTTGCTGGAAGAGCTCCACCGCCGCCCGAATGTGGAAGTGGTCATGATCAACGACGATGAGGTATTCTACGAAATTGCCGAACTTCCGGCGGCGGTGGATGTGCTGTTTGAGCGTTCGGTTTCGTATTCGCGCGGGCTGTACATCAGCCGCATCTTTGCCGCGCACGGCGTGCCGGTAGTCAACCCGCCGCCGGTAGCCGAACGCTGCGGTGATAAATACGTCACCAGCCAGCTGCTGGTGCGGGCGGGCATTCCTACCCCGCGCGTGCTGATGGCGTTCAGCGAGCAGTCGGCGCTGGCGGCCTGCGATGCACTGGGCTACCCGTGCGTGCTCAAGCCGGTCATCGGCTCGTGGGGGCGGCTGCTGGCAAAGGCCGATGACCGCGCCGCCGCCGAAGCGATCATCGAACACAAAGCCACGCTGGGCGGCGTGCAGCACCAGATTTTCTACATTCAGGAGTACATCCCCAAGCCGGGGCGCGACATCCGCGCTTTTGTAATTGGCGATGAGCCGATTGGCGCCATCTACCGCACCTCGCCCAACTGGATCACCAACACGGCGCGCGGCGGACAGGCCAGCAACTGCCCGGTCACGCCGGAAATGGGCGAGTTGTGCGTGCAGGCGGCGCGCGCCATCGGCGGCGGCATGCTGGCGATTGACCTGCTGGAAGACCCGCAGCGCGGTTTGCTGGTCAACGAAGTCAACCACACCATGGAGTTCCGCAACAGCATTGCCACCACGGGTGTCAACATCCCGGCGCGGATGGTGGACTATGTGCTGGCGCAGGCCAGGTAGTAATTCGCTTCAAATCATTTCGTCGGGTGAATGCACCGCTATCACCCCCCTCAGACGGTCTATCTGTTCCCGGTCGCGGGTGACCAATGTGGAAGCAAAACGCAAAGCGGCTGCTCCATAGACGGCATCCGCACCGCGCAGTTTGCACTGCTCGGCCAGTTGAACGGCTGTTTCGGCGGTGGCTTCATCCAGCGAAACAAACACCTGATGGGGCAATCTTTTGATGCTTTCTACAAAACGCCGGATATTCTCACTTTTTTCTCCAGCTCTTGCCAGCACTGCAGCAAGTTCAGGCAGTAAAAGCGTTGGTGAAATGATCGGTTCACGTCCATGCTGGACTTTTTGAAGAAAAGCCACACTTTGTGGGTTTCCTTCTTCTTGCGGACGAAAGGCGTTGATCCACACACTGGCGTCAATGGTGACCGGGCTCATCCTCTTACCTCATCCAGTAGTTCAGCAGTTGAGCGGGTGGTTTGCCACTCTAATTGGTTGCCTGCTTGAAAAAGTGCATCCCAGGCGTCTGGAGTGGATAACGAAGACGATGGCTCCAGGGGAATCATCAGTGCAACCGGGCGGCCGCGAATAGAAATCACATACCGCGTCCCGCGTTGCACATTTCGCACAATTTCACCCGCCTTGGCTTTTAGCGTTCGTATCCCTACGGTTTCGGGCATCGTCTCCTCCAAAGTTTGTAATCACTTTTGAGACTACTTTATAACAAATCGAAGGGATTGTCAAGGTTATGGGTATTCCACCTCAATCTGATCGGATTCGATGGCGCGCTTAGCGGAAATCCTTCAAGCGGGCGTTGAAGCCCCGATCGAGTGAGAAGGCCAGCATTGCAAATGCCAGCCCGGTGATCAGCAGCAGGCTGATCGGGATGATGTACCAGTAATGTAAGTTCTGAAAAGCTCCGATGGTTATGGCTTCCTTATGGATCTAAAGAGGAGTCGGGCTTGGCGGGTTTCTTTCTTCACTTACTTAGAAGGCGGTGGCGACTGGATGAGTTGTCCCACCTTATCCGGCAGTTTACTCGTTTGGTGGGCTGAATTGCGTTGAGACCAATACCCGCCCGGAAAGGCGTGGATGGGTGAAGGAGCAGATTAAGCCACCGGGATGCTGCTTTCAGGGTGGGGCAGCAGGGCAGTACGCGGCAGGTTGGCCAATTCAGCCAGCAGCAGGCTCAGCTGCCGGCGCTGGGCGGCATCCAGCGTTGCTTCACGGGAGGTGATATACGTCAGTGCGTCCGGGAAGGTAAAGACTTTTACTTCCGGATGGACAGGCTGGTAGTGTTTGGTGTGACGAGGAAAAGCCAGAATCGGCCTGACCGAAACACCCAACCGCTTTTCAAGAGCCTGAGTGCCCGCCAGGAGTGCAATCGCCGGGTCGTGGAAGTCTTTTGAGCGCGGGTCTTGATAATTGACGCGGATGGCAAAAATACCGCCAGGGCCGAGCAGCACCATAGGCAGCGCCTGAGTCGGGTCATCGGCGAAAATATCCGGAAAGAGCAGCCAGTCATCGTTCAAACTGCCAAAAGCAGCGGCAATCTGCTTGCGGCTGGCTTTGAATTCATCCGGCGGGGTTTCCACTTCATTGCGCAGGATAGACATTAATTTGGGGTAAGTCAGGGCGCGTGTGCTGATTCCCAAAGTACGGCAGGCCAGGGTGAAAATGAGCCAGGCGATGAAGACGATCAAAATGGCGGCAGCCTGTGCCTCTCTGTACGGCATTCCCATTCGATTGAGGACGTTCTGATAGAAAAAAGCGAGGAAAAACAGTACAACCCCGATGATTCCCATCACAAATGAAAAGCGAACCAGCCAGAAAGGCAGACTGGCTTCTTTTTCTCTGGAAATCAGTTTTTTACGTTCCTGCTCGGGGCGTTCAAAGGCACGCATTTGAATCCATTCTAAAGGGGATTAGAGGTAGTTTTCAATGAATGGAAAAGCCGACTTGACCAGTGCAACCACGTCCTGTGGAGTTTCCAGTTCCAATGCCTGGCGGGCAACGGCCTGTGCCTCCTTCTGAGAAAGCTGGCGGATAATCTGCTTTGCGGCGGGGATTTCAGCAGGGTTCATGCTCAACTCGTCCATACCCATGCCCACCAGCAATGGTATCGCCAGCGGATCACCGCCCAATTCGCCACAGATGCCCACTTTTTTCCCGTTGCGGTGTGCGCCTTCGATGACCGATTGGATCAGGGTCAATACTGCTGGGTCAAAACCACTTGCCAGATCGGTTAAGACGGAATTGGTGCGGTCAACTGCAAGGGTGTACTGGGTTAAATCGTTGGTGCCGATTGAGAAGAAGTCCACTTCGCGCGCCAGATGGCGGGCCATCAGCGCAGCGGCGGGGATCTCGATCATAATGCCGATTGGGATGCGTAGAGGAACGCTGTACCCTTCGGCGACCAGTTCAGCGCGGCATTCGGAGATGACGGCTTTGGCAGCGTGAATCTCGGCGGCTTTGGTGACCATCGGGAACATCAGATACAGATTTCCGTAAGAGGCTGCCCGCAAAGCCGCCCGAATCTGTGCTTTGAAGAGCGGCAAATTTCGCAGGCACAAACGCAAACCGCGCACTCCCAGAAATGGGTTCAGTTCATATGGCAGTTCGAGGTAAGGCAGTTGCTTATCGCCGCCGATATCCAGCGTGCGCAGAATGACCGGCTTGTTACCAAAGGATTGGAGGATGGTTTTATATTTTTCGTACTGAACATCCTCGTCCGGCAGCGTTTCGCAATCCAGATAAATGAATTCTGTCCTGAGCAGGCCTACCCCTTCAGCGCCGTTTTGAACCGCTTCTTTGATGTCTTGGATGTTATCGTTGGCGATGTTGGCAACCACTTCCACACTGCAGCCGTCTTGCGTCACAGCGGGGCGGTGTGCTTCGCGAAAGGCTGCATCTAAAAACTGACGGCGTTTAATTTGCATCTGCTCGTAGGTGTGAATGGTTTCTGTATCCGGCTCAAGTATGAGTTTGCCTTCATAACCATCCAAAATGGCGGGTGTGCCTGTTGGAAGGTCAAGCAGGCGGGCGGGAATGCCGACTATGGCGGGAATACCCAGACTGCGCGAGAGGATGGCGGTATGTGATGTCGTCCCGCCCTCGACGGTGCAAAAGCCGCGTACCAGCCGGCGATCGAGCAGCAGACATTCC
>NZ_DAOUBL010000310.1:0-8936 GCF_034432615.1 Bellilinea sp.
ATTCACTTTCCAGCTCGTTCACGCCGTTGACCACGCTCATCGGCGTGTCCACAAAGCCCGGCGCGATGGCGTTGACCAGAATCCCGCGTTCGGCCAGTTCCAGCGCCAGGGCGCGGCATAACTGGTTGATGGCGGCTTTGGCCATGCTGTAGGCGCTGGCGCCGCGCTCGGCGCGTTCGCCGTGAATCGAGGTGATGTGGATGATGCGCCCGCCGCCGCTCATGAATGCGGCTGCCAGCCGCGAAAGGCGCAGTGCGCCGTTGACCATCGTGTCAAAAGAAGCGCGCCATTCCTCCAGCGGGTCGGTCATCAGATCGGCGGTTTGAAACACCCCGGCGCAGTTGACCAGCGCATCCAGGCGTCCCCAGTATTGGAGAGCGGATTCCAGCCGTTGGGCGGTATCAGCCTGGGCGTAATCACCGGCGCAGATAAAATGATCGCCCGGCGGCAGTTCTGCAAGCAGGCGGTTGAGCAGCGCCTCACGGCGTGCCACCAGTCCAACGTTCCAGCCCTCGCGCGCAAAGCGCAGCGCGGTTGCCCGGCCAATTCCGGAGGATGCTCCACTGATCAGAACATTTTGTGTCATAGGTTGCCTTTGAGGAGGATAAAAAAAACAGAAACTTATCAAAAGTTGAATTCGCGGCCGATCGTTTTCTCATGAACCTGAGAATTTTTGGCAATACCTGCACCTGCCTGAAAAACGCCCCGATGATTTTGGGAGGGGGGTAAATGCCTTGCCATTCAGGTTTTAAACTGATTCGGAACTTACGTAATTATACCTTTGGTATAAGGTTTCCCAGCAAGATTCAGTTAGTTGCCGTGGCAGGTGCTTACGCCAAACTCCATCTGCCTTCCGCATTTTCAACCAAGCCGTTGATCGAGTGCGGGTAGATTCCTCCTGCACAGGAGAGGTTCGCTGCGTCAAACTGGATTTTTACTCTCCCGGCCGGTGATACAGTTTGAAGGTGCCTGTTTCAACGACGCCCTCGCCACTCAATTCTTTGATCCATTCCTTTTTTGCAAAGTACTCACCGCCAAGGATTTCCCAATCGGTGGCAGTATAGCCACCTCCGGCATTCACGGGCAAATTCATTCCACCCCCAAAGGTCAGTTGTTCTAATAATTCGGCAGGCGGAACAGAAATGCCACTATCCATGTCACCTAATTCCTCAAAATGGGTGACGAGATAAATACCCCACCATAGCGGGCTGGGAGGAAAAGTGTATGTAACATCTGGCGGGCCCGGACAGGTAATCGTAAAAGATTCAGTAGTGCGTTCCGGAAAGTAGGTCATATTTAAATCGCGCACATAGCCCAACTGGTCATTGGGTGAGTGGGTATCGGAAATGTATGCAAAGTCAATTAGTTCAAACGTACTGCCGCCCCGCTGATTGTTCACGCGGCAGCCTTTTACTCGAAACTCGAAAGATTCGTTGACCAGCGGGGCTTTGCCGGTAAATTTCATATCCCCTGTGTTGAATCGTATAGGTATCTTTGAGCGGACAACCGAGTCATACCCGTCTCCTCCGTCATCAAATGAACCCGAAGAATAAAATTCCAGGTCAAAACGCAGGCATTGTTCGGTCAGGCGGCGGGCTTCCTGCGTGAGAGGCGTTCCTCCTTCAGGAGTGCCAAGCAGTTGAGATTGCCTTTCAATCCCTAACCAAACCGGGATCATGCGATGGATGATATGATCTTTGGCGCAAAGTTGGTATTCTTCCTTCAGGCAGGTCATACCCACCGTTTCAAATAAGTTTTGCATGTTGCTCGCATCCTCATCTGAGCTCATGCCCAGTAATTGTTTCTGGCGTTCAACACTCAAAAGGGTTTGGAGTGCCAGTCTGCCGGCTGCGCAGGACTCTCCGGCGGCGGAAAGGCGAGGTTGAACCACTTCCCGGTCAAACCGTGCGAACAGGTCTTCGAAGATGGTTTTCAGGTCATCCCCTGTATCGCCAGTACCGAGCAGTTGTTGCTGGCGGACACGACCGAGCTGATAGGCTGCTTCACTTTGCAAACGGGATTCAGCTGCTCCACCCAGCCGTTGGCGGTACGGTTCGATATCCGCCAGCAGTCCCTTCGTGACCCCGTATCCGCTGAAGTGTTGAATCAAAATCTTGATTTCGGCGGAATTGATAACCGGTGCTGCCAGGGTTAACTCGTTCTGGCTGCCCTGAAAACCGTACAAAATTTGCTGATCTAGGGGGATTTCTTGTGGTGGAGTGATGGTCAGGGTTAGAAAATTGTTGAAGAAGGCGCCTTCAGGTTCAAGCTGCACCGCCATGACCTCGCTGCTGCCAAAAGGGATGCCTTCCAAACTGGCTAGAGGAGTCATGCTGATGAGGGTTTCGGTTGTCAGGGCGTCTGGCGGGATTTCCAGTGTGTAACGGGTGCCGTCGGCACCGGAAACCGTCAGGGAACCACCTTGCAGGGGAATGAGAGCCTGCACCTGGCGAGCAATGTCCGGCACGGTTGTGATCACCAGAGGTTCGTTGGTTGTTTCAAAGATCCATTGAAATTCTGCCTGACTGGCTCCGCGGTCAGGAGCGGTGGCTGGATTGTTACCCGGTCGGCAAGCGGAGAGTATCAAAACAAGAAGCAGGAAAACAGAAAATTGTTTCATGAAATTGTCCAATTTAGAATATTTATATAATTTATCATTATTGTCTATTTTAGTACGCTGGTGGGTGAAGTCAAGTGGTTATTCCAATGAATACCATTTTTACTCGACAGGCACAATGCCCCCAAAAAAATGCCCCGGTGTATGGAATGTCCTGAAGATACACTCTTCTTCTCATCCGAAACCGAGGCCGATGCCGGTCGAGAGACCTCCTCCGAACCTTGACCGATAAAAAAATTCAACTTTGTTTGACAGAAAGGCAGCATGAATATATACTTACCGCAAACAATGTCATTTGTCCGTGTCTTTAGACAAACGGGAGGTGCTTATGACGCGTGAACCTGTCAGTGCCGAAGCGGTGGCACAGGCCATTCTCCGGCGAATCAACAGCGGATTGTACGCTCCAGGCGACCGTCTGCCGCCGGTGCGCAAACTGGCTCAGGAAATTGGCTCGAACCGCAATACGGTTAATAAAGCCTATCAGATGCTGCTGGACATGGGGGTGATCGAACTCTCTGCCAGCGGCTGGCACGGTTATACCGTGCGGCGCAGCGAGGGCGGTGCGACCAAAACCAAGAGCGAACTGCTGGATTATTTCTACAACCAGTTTGTCGAAATGGTCTGGCAGGGGATGGCGGCCGGGCTGAGCTCGGAGGAATTGATGGAAATTCAGCGCAAGGCAGTCTGTGAAGTTTATGCCCAGAGCATGGTGGACCTGATTTTTTACGAATGCAATGATTACGACACCATCGAGATGGGCAAACGCCTGAATGAAGTCCTCAACCTGCCGGTGGAGTATAAGAACATTTCCCATTTTTACAAAAATCCGGCGGCGGTGCTGAAAAGCAAGGACCTGGTCATCACCACCTACCATCACCTTGCCGAACTGACCAATGTCATCCGCCGGGAGGGCTTTCCACCCAATAAAATTGTCGGCATAGATACGCGCCTGACGGCCGATTCGCTGCTCAAAATTGCCCGTCTGCCCAAAGAGCGCATTGCCGTGATCTGCACCAATCAAAACACAGCCCACACCATCAAACACATTCTCTACGGTTACCGGCCGGAATGGCAGATTGAAGCGCTGGCTGCCGAAGACCCGCAGGCGGTGCGTCAGCTGGTGGAGTGGTGCGATCATCTGATTGTGACCCACACCAGCGCCGACCAGATTCAGCAGTGGACGGGACGCATGCCGGATGTGGTGGTCAACTTTCAGATTGACGAGCAGTCCATCGCCTTTCTGAATCAGCGCATTCAGCAGATTCGCATGCAAAAACTGCCGGTGGAAGCCCGCGCTGAGCGCTTCGGTGAGGATCCGGAATGAGTGAGACCGATTTCCGCCTTGAGCAGGAGGGCAGCGGGTTTGAATTTGTCCTCGAACAGAACCGCCTGCGATTGACGCAAATCAGCAGTCCGTTGCGAAACTGGCTGCATCCGGTATTGCCCTCCGGTTTGTTTGGGGTGACCGTCAACGGACGGCATTACACCAGCCAAGACCTTACTTTCACCGGCAGGGAGCAGCTTCAACCGGCTGCCGGGCTGGTTGAGCATGTGCTGCGTTTCAATGGGGAAGGCTGGGCCGTTGAGCAGGTCTTCCGCTGTTTCAGCCAGAGCGGAGTGTGGGAACTTGAGCCGCGCCTGATCAACCGCGGGCTGGCAGAATTGCAGGTCGAGCGGCTGGATTCGCTGGATGTCACGCTGCTGGCGGACGGTTTGAGTCTGCTGGGGTTCAGCGGCAACTGGGGCAGCGAGTTCGAGCCGCAGCCCTTCAAACCCTATCAACATTTTGTGCTGGAATCGCGCTCGGGACGTTCTTCCAAAGGGCATCATCCTTTTGCGGCAATGTTCACACCGGAAGGGGAGGCGCTTTCGGCGGCGGTAGCCTGGTCGGGTAACTGGGTGCTGCGTTTTGAGCCGCTGGATGGCGGTGGAGTGCGGCTGAGCGGCGGGCTGCACGACTGGCTGTTTTCCAAACGCCTGAAGCCGGGCGAATCGCTGAGCGGTGCGCCGCTGGTTCTGGCGGGCGGGGCCGACTTGAATGAGATTTCGCAGCGGCTGGCACGGGTCGGACGGCAGTTCTGGTACCCGCGCAACCCGCTTTCGGAGCGTTTGCCGGTGGAGTGGAATCACTGGTGGCCGTATGAGGATGTCGAAATCAACGAAGCGGTGTTTTTGGCCAACGCCGAAAAGGCCGCCGAACTGGGGTTTGAGGTGTGCACGCTGGATGCCGGCTGGTTTGGCCCGGCGGATGCCGAAACCTTCTGGTACGATTACCGCGGCGACTGGCATCTGGTCAACCGGCGTCGCTTTCCACACGGCATCCGTTATCTGGCGGAGCGTGTCCATGCGCTGGGGATGAAGTTCGGCATCTGGTGTGAAATTGAAGCGCTGGGTGAAAAGGCCAGTCTGGCGGTGGAACGTCCGGATCTGCCTGCTCTGCGGGACGGCCGACCGCTGGGGTATATATGCATGGGCAACCCGGCCGGCCGCGAGTGGGCCTATCAGACTCTGGCGCGGCTGATCCGCGAATTCGGGGCGGACTGGATCAAGGTGGATTTCAACCTCGACCCGGGCGCTGGCTGCAACCGCACCGATCACGGTCATCAGGAAGGTGACGGATTGTACGAGCATTACCGCGGCTATTACAGCGTCCTGACGCGCATCCGGCAGGATTTTCCCGATGTGGTGCTGGAAAATTGCTCATCGGGCGGGCTGCGCATTGACCTGGGCATGCTGCGCCATACCCACATGACCTTTCTTTCCGACCCGGACTGGCCAGTGCATGACCTGCAGATATTCTGGGGCGCCAGCGCCATGCTTGCCCCAAATGTGCTGCTGCACTGGACGTACAGCCACTGGCGCAACACTGACCCGCCGCCCTACCAGCGCTTTGACCCGTTCGACCCCGCCCTGACCCGCGAAAAATGGGATTATTACACGCGCATCTCGATGCTGGGCTGGTACGGCATCTCCCAAAAACTGACCGAAATCCCGGCCTGGCTGGCTGGGCGAATCGGGCAGCACAACCGCCTGTACCAGCGCCAAGTGCGCCGCTTTATCCGCGAGGCGGATTTATACCGCCTGACCGACCAGCCGCGGCGCAACGGGACAGGCGAGCGCTGGGCGGCTTTCCAGTATGCCCTGCCGGATGGGAGCGAGCATTTGCTGTTCATCTTCCGCCTGCCGGGCGGGGAAAAGCGGCGGATCATCCGTTTGCAGCAGTTGCAGGCGGAGCGCGTTTATACG
Source organism: Bellilinea sp. (assembly GCF_034432615.1). GTDB lineage: Bacteria > Chloroflexota > Anaerolineae > Anaerolineales > Anaerolineaceae > Bellilinea. Next base: position 5,864 of record NZ_DAOUBL010000310.1, read on the forward strand.
GTGCGCGGGCTGGAAGGGGAAGTGGAATGGCAGCGCAGCGGGCGCAGCCTGATGCAGGACGGGCTGGAGATTGACTTTCTACCGGAGGAAGGCTCGCTGCTGCTGATGGTGCGGTAAAACACAAAAACGAAGCAGAATACGGAGAAAAGAAGATGAGCGAACCTCAAAAATTGCGTGTAGCCAATATATCTATTGCCATTGAACCGGTTGAAGAAATGCACTTCCCAAGCCCAGCCGATTGCAACAGCCCCTGCTGGTGGCGGGATGGTGAGCTACGCGTGCTGACCTCCACCGGTCACCCGGTGCTTTCGGCGGGCAGTGACCTGAATCACCTGTCCCGCATCGGAGAAATCACTTACACCGCCTGGCGGGACGGGGGCAGGTGGATTGAATCAGTATTCCCGGATGAGGACGGCACGCTTTACGGCTGGTATCACAACGAACCAGCCCATTTGATTGGCGAGGAGTACCAGCAGGGCCGCCAGTTCCGGCTGACGGCGCCGATGATTGGGGCGGTGGTCTCCCACGACAACGGCGCTACCTGGGACGATCTGGGCATCATCCTCAACGGTGGACCGGAAACGCTCAATCTCGAAAAGCATAACTACTGGTTTGCAGGCGGCAACGGCGATTTCAGCGTGATTCTCGACCGCGAAAGACGCTATTTTTACTTCCTATTTGGTACCTACTACCGCGATGTGGCCCAGCAGGGCATTTCTATGGCACGCATGCGCTTTGAGGACCGCGCCTGCCCGGTGGGGCGGGTGTGGAAATGGCACAACGGCGGCTGGACGCAACCCGGCCTGCTGGGTGCGGTGACGCCGGTCATTCCGGTGCAGGCCGACTGGTACAGCCCGCAGCCGGATACCTTTTGGGGGCCTTCGGTGCACTGGAACCGCTTCTTGCAGCAGTATGTCATCCTGATGAACCGCGCCATTGACCCGCGCTGGGGGCAGGACGGCATTTACCTCAGCCTGACGCCTGACATCAGCGACCCGCACAGCTGGACGCCGCCGGTTAAGATTCTGGATGAAAAGGGCTGGTACCCGCAGGTGATCGGGCTGGAAGAAGGCGATACCGACCGCGAGGCGGGCGAATCGGCGCGCCTGTTCATCCACGGAGTTTCGCGCTATATCCTGCGCTTCTCGTCGTGAGGCAGCCTATTCCTTGACCGCACCGAGCATGATGCCGCGCACGAAGTAGCGCTGCAGGAACGGATAAATCATCAGAATCGGGATCATCGCCACAAACAATTTGGCGGCGTTGAGCGTGGCGTTGGAGAGTTTGGCCATCAACTGCGCTTGCCCGCCGTGCAGGATAGGGCGGTCGGCAATGACCAGCTGCTGAATGTAGGTTTGCAGCGGGTAGTTGTCCGGGTTGTTCATCAAAATCAGCCCATCGAAGAAGGAATTCCAGTGGCCGACGATGGAAAACAGGGTGATGGTCGCCAGCGCCGGCAGCGAAGTGGGCAGGTAAATGTGCCAGAGCAGCTGCCAGGGGTTGGCGCCGTCAATGCGGGCGGCCTCATCCAGTTCTTTGGGAATGTTGCGGAAGAAATTCATCAGGATGATGACATTCCAGATCGGCACTGCGCCGGGCAGAACCAGCGCCCAGATCGAGTCGATCAGCCCATAACCGGCAATCGTCAGGTACCAGGGGACGATGCCGACGTTCAAAATCATGCCAAAGACGAACAGCCACACAAAAACCGTGCGGCCGGGGAAGGCCTTTTCGCTGCGCGAGAGTGGAAAAGCGGTCAAAATGGCCAGCCCAAAGTTGAGCAGCCCGCCCAGGACCACCCGCAGCACCGAAATGCCGAAAGCACGCCAGAATTTGACATCCTTCAAAATGTAATCGTAAGCGGTCAGGTTGAAACCCACCGGCCAGAGTTTAACCATCCCGCCGCTCACTGCTGCCCGTTCGCTGAGCGAGATGGCCAGGGTGTTGATTAGCGGCAACAGGGTGGAAATGCCCAGCGCCAGTAAAAAGGCGGCAATCAGCCAGTCCACAATGCGGTCTTGCAGTCGTTTGGAATAGACCATGAGGTGTGTACCTCCTAAAAGATGCGGTAATTGGCAAACTTGCCGGCAAACCAGTAAGAAATGCCGATCAGGATGAGCGAAACCACCGTTTTCAGCAGGCCGACGGCGGTACCGATGCTGTACTGCCCCTGAATCAGGCCGACGCGGTAAACATAGGTATCCAGAATATCACCGGTGGAATAGACGATGGGACTGTACAGGTTGAAAATTTGATCGAAACCGGCATTGAGAATGCCGCCCAGGCTCAGGCTGGCGACCAGCACAATGGTCGGCAGGATGCCCGGAATGGAGATGTACCACATTTTTTGAAAGCGGTTGGCGCCGTCCAATTCGGCGACCTCGTAAAGGGTGGGGTCAATTGCCGTCAGCGCGGCCAGATAAAGGATGGCTTCGAAGCCAAATTCCTTCCACACATCGCTGAGGATGATCAGCCACGGGAAGACGTCCGGCCGGCCCAGAAAATAGACCGGCGCGATGCCAAGCAAGCCTAAAAAGTCGTTGAGCAGCCCGTTGCGCGCCAGAATGGTGCGCAGGATGCCCGCCAGAATCACCCACGAGAGGAAGTGCGGCAGATAGACCATGGTTTGCACGGCGCGTTTGACGCGCAGGTAACGCAGTTCGTTGAGCAGCAGGGCAAAGGTGATGGCGGCCAGTTCGAGCAGGACGATTTTCATCACCGCGATGAAAATGGTGTTGTAGAACACCTGCCGCGCATCCCGCACACGGAAGATATAAAGGAAATTGTCCAGTCCGACCCACGGCGAACCCTGAATGCCAAGGGCCGGGTTGAACTTTTGGAAGGCAATGATGGAATAAAACAAGGGAACGAAAGTGAAAGCAAATAACAAAACCAGCCCCGGCAAGATCATTGCATAGTAGCTGAAACGATCCGAATTTTTACGCATGGGGATACCTCAGGCCAGGAAGACAGAAAACGGATAAAAATCCAGACTTAACGTCAATTCGGGATAAATCATTTTTACATCAACTTTCGAATTATCGGCCCCCTCCTGCACCTCCCCCAATATCGC
>NZ_DAOUBL010000311.1:0-9864 GCF_034432615.1 Bellilinea sp.
GTGTAGATACGCTGGCCATAGCGAAGTGTAACGATTAAACCGGGGACTTGTTGTTCCTGACAGAATTCACCCGGATCGGCCGCTTCGAGACAAGAATTTTGCCATGTTACCGATTCGATGGCCTGAATGGTGATACGCTGTGGTGAAATGTTCAACTCACGGGCGAGTTCGCGTCTGGCTTGCAAAGCGCCGCCGGGTGGCTGGATGAATCCGCCATCCTGCGGGGGGAGGGTGGCTGTTGTACGGGCTGTGTTTTCTGGTGAACATGCCGCCAGCATAAAAATTACAAGGAGAGTAAGTGGGTGAATCCAGCGCGTCATCAAAAATGATTGTAACGGAAATTCATCACTTCGTGATAGAAATGCCCATTAATTGATTCGGGCTGTCAATAGAAATAGAAATGAATTTTTGGCCATATCTGCGGTATTTCAATCACAAGGACTCGGTAATTTACGGCATGATTAAAGCGGAAACTTCGACTCAGCGATAATTTTGATAAATCGTCAGGACTTTATCTGCGTAGGAGTAGCCCACGTCCATGGGACCATATGATTTCAAAGCCTCGCGAACATCGCCTTTTCGTTGAATCAAGCCCACCAGCATTCGCACACCATATTCAATGTTGAATTGTGGGTCAAACAATTCCTGCGAGGAGGGGCGATTGGCAAAACACGGGCCATTGACACACATAAATTCAGCGGCTTTGCCATCGCGCGGCATGACCTGCATCAAACCAACCGCCCCACTGCGTGAATAGGCATCCGGATTTCCACCCGATTCTTGAAGCATTACGGCGGCGATCAGGTTAGGGTCAAGTTGATGCTCAGTGGCGGCATGCTGGATATAGGCGCACCATTGTTGAATATTTTCAGGATAGCGGTTGGAGAGGGTACAATCATCTGAAGCCATTTCTTCTGGTTGCGGGGTGTTGACTTGTTCTGCTGGCGGGGTGGTGGGTTCAACATCTGACGCCTGGACGACGGCAGGTGGACTCAACAGCAGTCGGGAAATCCCCACAACCAGCAGGATACCCACGATTACTGCAGGAAAAATGGCTTTGCTGGGGTGATTCATTTCAGCCTCCGGGCAAGATTTCAAATTTTTGTTTTTTATCATGAGTGGCTGAAATGATTATAGAACAATTATTCTATTTTGAAAAGGGATTGGCAACCATCATTGGGGTGATTTTCGGGTGAGAGAGGTTATTTTTTGATCGATTCTGCTAATAACTCTTCCAGAGATTCACCCTGCAGCGCTCTTTCTTTCCAGCCCGGCATGAGATAATCGAGCAAGACGCCTTGTGCAAAACCAGAGTAATAAAATAGGGTTTCACCGTCCATGTTGGTCTTGTGCATTGTACTGAGTTGGGTGTGCCAGAAGCGCTCTCGCGATGAATAGTTTTCCAAATTCAATATTTTTGCACTTTCGTTCAATGGCTGAAAATCCTGCTGCGCTGCTATTTTGCCTAACTCCAATTCGGCATATTTTGCCATGCCCTCCAACCACTCCCTTTGACGCTCGTACTCGATCAGGGGATTGCTTAATTGAGATGAGGTGCGGCGTTCCTCGCGGTGCTCTAAAAAAGTGGTAGCAATTTGAAGGGCTTGTTCACGGTTGGATATTTCGGCTGAACGACTTAAAATTTCAAGTTCTTCTTTCCAGCTCGCCAACATTGCCTCATTGTCAAAGGGGTATTGATCTGCCCTGCTGCTGATCAACTCGGCTCTTTCAAACATGGCAGGATTGGTTCTCGCTTGAAAAACATGAAATGCCTCATGAGCAAGTGAGCTGATGTATGCTTCTGGTGCAAGAAACAAATCTTTGAAGAACAGGCGGTATGGGAAAATTTCGCGCAGGATGGGCGGCAACTCGGAGTACATCAAGTTATGCATATAAATCAACGCAAATTCGTTGGTCTGAAATGATGCTGCCAGTTGATTGCCAACTTTGACGATAAAATTTTCTGGAGTTTCCTGAGAATTTTGAAGCGGTGTTCGAAAGTAGTTGTGACCGTAGTTTGAGACTTCTTCCCATTTTCCACCGCGCTGGTGCTTGCGTGGATACATCTCCCAGCCCAGGCTTGTCTGCTCTGGGATCAACCCGCTCACGAATGCCGTATTTTCATTGTAGAAAACCCATGCAGTGGGGAAATCCCCCCAACCGGGAAAAACCTGATTTCCCACCAACTCAATCAGGTGATTGGATTCCCTCATCAACTGAATTTGTTCCTGGCTGAGAACGTGGGGATTTGCTGAAGTTTTGGGAATAGTACGATTCAACAGAAACTGCAGGGTGCTGCTGAACAGGCAAATTGCGCTGATGAGGAGAACAAGCCAACCGATTGTTGCTTTTTGAGATCGTTTCATGACCTTCCGCCATTTGTGAAAATTTGAATTAGCATACAAGTCATATACGCATCTGCTATAATTCCGGTTGCAGGGGTAATTCAACCAAAAGGAGTAAACGATGAATCCTAAAGGTTCGCTCTGGTATAAGAATGCTATTTTTTACGAAGTCTATGTACGCGCTTTCTATGACAGCAATGGAGATGGACATGGTGATTTGCCGGGATTGATTCAAAAGCTGGATTATCTGCAAAATTTGGGGGTGGATTGTATCTGGTTGTTGCCCATTTACCCTTCTCCGCTGCGCGATGATGGATATGATATTGCCGATTATTACAATGTATTGCCAACCTATGGCGATTTAAATGACTTTAAAGAATTGGTGCGTCAGGCACATGCTCGTGGAATGCGGGTTATCACCGATTTGGTGATGAATCACACTTCCGATCAGCATCCCTGGTTTCAAGCGGCGCGCAGCAGCCGAACCTCCCCCTACCGCGAGTATTATGTCTGGTCAGATACCGATCAGAAATACAAAGAAGCCCGCATCATTTTTTTGGATACGGAAAAATCGAATTGGGCATGGGATGAGGTGGCAGGTCAGTATTACTGGCATCGGTTTTATTCTTCCCAACCTGATTTAAATTACGATAATCCTGCTGTGCAAGAAGAAATGAAGAAAATCATTCGCTTCTGGATGGATATGGGGATTGATGGTTTTCGTGCCGATGCGGTGCCGTACTTGTTTGAACGTGAAGGCACCAATTGCGAAAATTTACCCGAAACGCACGCTTACTTGAAGGAAGTTCGTGCATTTCTGGATCAGTATTACCCCGATGCGATTCTGCTGGGTGAAGCCAATCAATGGCCGGAGGATGTATTACCCTACTTTGGCAACGGGGATGAATTGCACATGAATTTTCATTTTCCGCTCATGCCGCGGTTATACATGGCATTGAAAAAGGAAGACAAAAACCCCCTTGAATGGGTTTTTGAACGCACACCAGCCATTCCCGAAAACTGTCAGTGGTGTACCTTCCTGCGCAACCATGATGAGTTGACGCTGGAAATGGTCACACCGGAAGAACGGGAATTTATGTGGCGTGAATACGCACCAGACCCAAAGATGCGCCTTAACCTGGGTATTCGCCGCCGTTTGGCGCCTTTACTGGATAACGACCAGCGGCGGATTCGTTTGTTGTACTCCATGTTGTTCAGTTTTCCGGGTACCCCAATTATTTATTATGGCGATGAGATTGGAATGGGCGACAATATTGAACTGTTTGACCGGAATGGAGTGCGCACACCAATGCAGTGGGAGGCCTCGCAGAGTGCAGGTTTTTCTGCAGCGCCTCCTTCCCGCTGGTATGCTCCAGTTATCTCTACCCCGCCGTTTGATCCACAACGGGTTAATGTGGCCGATCAGATCAGACGCAGTGACTCGTTATATCATTTTTTGAAGCACCTGATCACCCTTCGCAAAGCTCACGCCGAGCTTGCCAGTGGGGAAACACGCTGGATGGATACCGGCTCGTCATCGGTAGTTGCAGTGTGGCGGGCGGAAGGTGACCGCTGGTTGTGCGCCATTCATAATCTTGCCGAGAAGGTTCAGGAGATCAACCTGACCTTGCCGGTGGCGACGGGTGGTCTTACCGATTTAATTGAAGGCCGGTTGACTTTCAATCCTCAGGAAGGCCATATGAAAGTCCAGCCTTATCAAACCGTCTGGTTTTCCAATACAGTAAAGTAAAAAGCGATTATGGATTGCCGCGCGCCAGTAAAAGGATGCGCGGCAATCCTTTGTGGAGTAAACCACTCATTTGATCAAGCAAATTTTGAAGATCAGCCGGTGTGAGGGTGGGGGGGTCTTTGATTTCCTCGTTGCCATTACTCATTTCGCTGAGTAAATATACCCGCCCTGCCAGGTCGGGAAAGACATGCTGGAGAGATTCTTTGTGACCTCGCTCCATGACCAGAATCAGGTTGTGGCTGCTGATCAGTCCCTCGTTCAAATTTTGAGAGCGATGTTTTCTAAGGTCAAATCCTCTGGCAATGCCTGCCCTGATCACCTCATCCGGGCAGGGCAAATTGTCCTGTACCCATGTTCCGGCGCTGTTGACGCGCCAGCGCTGCGAGGGTAAACCTTCGCGGATCAGGTAATTACGAAATAACGCAGCAGCCAGGGGGGAGCGGATGCGGTTGGCCGTGCAGACAAACAGCACCGAGGGACGGATCAACGGCGCGGTTCTGCCAGTGAAGGTCAAATTAGCGCTCCATGCTGACTACCTGCTGTTCCCAGCGGTGCCAGTCTCCAAAGCGTTCTTCCAGAATGCGTTTTCCTTCACCGGGGCAGGGCAATCCGGCCAGTTCCAGATCGGCATCTACCATGATACGCACCAGTTCGTGAAAGCGGACTTTGGGCTGCCAGCCCAATTCACGCTGGGCGCGACTGGCATCCGCCAGCAGATAATCCACTTCGGTCGGACGGAAGTAGCGCGGGTCAATCCGCACATAATCTTCCCACTTCATGCCTACATAGCCAAAGGCTTCTTCCAGAAATTCACGAACCGAATGCGATTCACCGGTACCGATGACGTAATCATTGGGTCTGTCCTGCTGCATGATCAGCCACATGGCTTCGACATATTCGGGGGCATAACCCCAATCGCGCTTGGCATCCAGATTTCCCAAATATAGATACTTTTGGCGGCCGGCTTTTATGGCAGCGATGGCGCGAGTTATTTTGCGGGTGACAAAGGTTTCACCGCGGCGGGGTGATTCGTGGTTAAAGAGAATGCCATTGCAGGCAAAAATGCCGTAGCCTTCGCGGTAGTTGCGGGTCAACCAGTAGGCGTAAACTTTGGCGGCAGCATAGGGGCTGCGGGGTTCAAAGGGTGTATCTTCATTTTGGGGGGGCTTTGCTCCGCCAAACATTTCACTGGAAGACGCCTGATAGAATTTTTCCTCAAAACCGCTTTTACGGATCGCTTCGAGGATGCGGGTGGTGCCCAAAGCCGTCACATCGCCGGTATATTCAGGCATATCAAAACTGACCCGAACGTGACTTTGAGCGGCAAGATGATACACCTCATCCGGGCGGACGTTGTAAATGATGTTGGAGATGGTTTCGGCTACCGAAATATCGCCATAATGCAAATACAAACGAACTTCGCCACCGTTCGGGTGGGGATCATGGTAGATATGATCAATCCGGCGGGTATTGAAAGTGGATGCACGGCGGATAATTCCGTGGACTTCGTAGCCTTTGGAAAGTAACAGTTCAGCCAGATAAGAACCATCCTGTCCGGTGATACCGGTGATCAATGCTTTTTTCAAAATTTCCTCCTGAGATCAAACGAATTGATCGAATTGTTCAATGAAAATACTGCAAGGAACAAGTATAACCGACCCCCTTAAGAACTGTCAAACAAAAAAATTCTGGCAGAGAAAGCCTTCCTCTGCCAGAACAGGTTGGATGATGAGTGACTTCAGGCGGGTTGCTTGACTTCTACTTCTTCCTTGCGAAAGGTTAACTGATTATCACCCGGCTGATAATCTACGATGACACGATCACCACGCTGGAATTGACCGGAGAGGACACTGATGGACAGCGGGCTTTCGATGTGTTTTTGTAGGGCGCGGCGCAACGGGCGGGCACCGAAAGCCGGGTCGTAGCCAACTTCTGCCAGCCATTTGCGGGCTGCCTCGGTCAGAACCACATCCAGCCCATGTTCCTTAAGCCGATCGCTGACCTCTTTCATTTGCAGGTCAACGATTTGATACATTTGCTCCAGCTTGAGTGGTGAGAACATGATAATCTCGTCAATCCGATTGAGGAATTCCGGACGGAAAGTGCTTTTTAGCGCTTTCTGGATTTTCTCGTGTTGAGCGCGATTTTCGTCGCTCGAATCTTCACTTAAAAAGCCCAACGTACCGCCCTGCCGCACAAACTCGGTGCCCAGATTGCTGGTCATTATCAAAACCGTGTTGCGAAAGTCAACTACCTGTCCCTGCCCATCGGTCAATCGGCCATCATCCAGAATTTGAAGCAAAGCGTTCCACACTTCCGGGTGGGCTTTCTCGATTTCATCGAATAAAATGACCCGATATGGCCGACGGCGGACGGCTTCGGTTAACTGACCACCTTCCTCATAGCCCACATAACCGGGCGGGGCGCCGAACAGGCGGGAAACGGTATGCTGTTCGCGGTATTCGCTCATGTCAAGGCGAACAAGGGCATCTTCATCACCAAACAAAAATTCAGCCAATGCTTTGGCCAGTTCGGTTTTGCCAACCCCGGAAGGGCCAATGAAGATGAAGGAACCAATCGGGCGGCGGGGGTCTTTCAAGCCGGCGCGGGCGCGGCGAATGGCGTCTGAAATGGCATGGATGGCTTCTTCCTGACCGATGACCCGTTCGCTCAGCCGTTCTTCCATGTGAAGCAAGCGCTCCGCTTCCGATTCCATCATTTGACTGACCGGAATACCCGTCCATTGCGCCACTACCTGAGCAATATCATCCACATCTACCACTTCATCCAGTTTGTGTTCGGCTTCCCATTTGTCGCGCAACTGATTGAACTCGGTTTCAAGGCGCAAGCGCTCGGCCTTTTTGCGGGCAGCGCGTTCGTAATCCCGTTCAATACCGGCCTGTTCTTCTTCGGCGCGCAATTTTTCCAGTTCGGTTTTCATTTCTTTCAGTTCGGGCGGCAGCGAGAACAATGCAACACGCAGCTTGGCAGCAGCTTCATCCATCAGGTCAATGGCTTTGTCCGGCAGGTGACGGTCAGTCACATATTGCGCCGAAAGTCGTGCAGCAGCCACCAGGGCTTCATCAGAGAAATGAACTTTGTGATGAGCCTCATAGCGGTCGCGCAATCCCATCAACATCTTAATCGTGTCTTCCACACTGGGTTCATCCACATAAACCGGTGCAAAACGGCGTTCAAGAGCCGAGTCCTTTTCAATGTGTTTGTGATACTCATCCAGGGTGGTTGCACCAATACATTGCAGCTCACCACGCGCCAGGGCTGGTTTGAGCATGTTGGATGCATCCATGGCACCCTGAGCGGCGCCGGCCCCGACTACCGTGTGAAGTTCGTCAATGAACAGAATGATCTCGCCCTCTGAACGCTGGACTTCTTCGATTGCGGCTTTGAGGCGTTCTTCAAATTCACCGCGGAAGCGGCTGCCGGCGATCATTGCCCCAAGATCGAGGGAAACCACCCGTTTTCCCATCAAGATTTCCGGTACATCATTACTGGCAATTTTTTGAGCCAGGCCTTCCACGATGGCAGTTTTACCAACCCCGGCTTCGCCAATCAGCACCGGGTTGTTTTTGGTGCGGCGGGAGAGGATTTGCATCACGCGGCGGATTTCATTATCCCGTCCGATGACCGGATCCAGTTTGCCTTCGCGTGCCAGCTGAGTTAAATCACGGGAGTATTTTTCCAGCGTGCGGTAGCGGGTTTCAGCCTGCGGGTCGGTTACTCGTTGACCGCCGCGCAATTGCATGATGGCATCCAGTACCCGTTCTCGAGTCAAGCCGTTGCTTTCCAGCAGTCGTGCAGCGGGCGTGTTCCGTTCGCTGAGAATTGCCAGAAAGATGTGTTCGGTTGAGATATATTCATCTTTAAGGCGGCTGGCTTCTTCGTTAGCCAGATCCACGATGCGTTTGACGCGCGGGGTTATGAAGATCTGCCCGGCTCCGCCGCCAAAAATGCTGGCTTTGGGGCTGGTGCGCAAAATGTAATCCAGCCGGTCGGCAAGCATATTGGGGTCAACCTTCAAGATTTCCAGAATTTGAGAGATGACCCCTTGCGGTTGTTCAATTAAAGCGAGCAAGATGTGCTCGGTATCAATCTGGTTGTGCCCATAGCGCTGGATGATTTCCGCAGCGCGCTGAGCGGCTTCCTGTGCTCTTTCGGTAAAACGATCAAAACGCATCATGGTTGATTATCCTTAGAATCTGGTTATACAATGCCTTCGATGGAATTATAGCATTGCATTCATCAGCATTTTACAAACACTGTATTAGAAATCTATCATCATTTTAGTTTCTTTGAGCCATCAGAACAAGCGCTCAGGTGCGGATGTACACCATTTTGCCTTCCACCATCGTAAGGAGGATATTTCCTTCATCATCCATCAAAAAAAGGTCGGCGTCTTTACCCGGTTCAAGGCTGCCTTTCTGGTGTGCAATGCCAATAGCACGGGCAGGATAAAGGGATGCGCTCAATACGGCCTCCTGAAGTGAAATGCCGACGGCGTTTGTGAAGTTGCGGAGCGCCCGTTCGAGGGTCAGGCCGCTGCCGGCCAGTGTGCCATCCAGCAAAGATACCTTACCCTCTTTGACCTGCACCGGGCGGTTATCCAGAATATACTGTCCATCTGGTAAACCGGTTACCCGTGTACTGTCAGAAACCAGCACAATTCCCTCGCTGCCGCGCAATTGATAGAGGATGCGTTGGGCAAGGGGGTGAACATGGACGTTATCGGCAATCAACTCGCAGCGCAGCTCCGGCATTGTCATGCCGGCACCCACGACACCGGGTTCACGATGGTGAAATGGACTCATGGCATTGAAGCAATGGGTCAGCAGACTGACCCCGCGTTGAACGGCAACCTCCATTTGCTCATAGGTTGCGCTGGTGTGACCGGCGGCAACCGTGATACCGCGGGAAACACAGGCGTCAATCAACCAGAAATTTTCGGGATATTCCGGAGCAAGTGAAACCACTTTGACCATCTCATGGCCAATGAGAGTGAGGGCTTCCTGCCGGTTAGTTGCCTGACGGATGAATTGAATGGCTTGAGCGCCGGCGCGATTAGGATTCATATATGGGCCTTCAAGGTAAGCACCCAAAAGGGCTGCTCCGTTTCGGATGCGACCGTACGCATTTCCCACCGCGTCCAACGCTTTGAGCAGGGCGGATTGTGGGGCAGCCCATGTGGTAGCCAGAAAGGCGGTAACGCCGTGCTGGACCAAAAATTGAGCAATTTCTTCTATGGCGTGCAGGTCACCATCCATGAACTCGAAACCCATTGCGCCGTGAATGTGCAAATCAATCAGACCGGGTAGAAGATGGTGCTGATGTGCATCCACTTTTTCCTGAGCCTGCTCCAGTTCGGTTGCAGGTGGCTGACCACTGCCCAGCCGGCTGATGGTGCGGTTTTCAATGGTGAGCCAGCCGGGGGATAAAATTCCGTTGGGAGTATAAATTTTTGCATTCCAAATTAACGTAGCCATCACAAAAAATCCTTACCGCTTGTTTTATTTGATTGTAATCTGAAAACGGAGATGATTGTGTTTTAGGCAAAGGAAAATTTTAATCAGGCTGCAGATGGGAGCGGGTTTTCAAGTACGGGTAAGCGGTGTACAATTTTGGTATGGAAGTTGCCCTGCCTTCCTCTCGTCAACATATCCGCCCGCTGCGCAGCCGTAAGGATATTCTCGCAGTGGCCGATTTGATTGAAATTTGTTTTGCCGATCATATGGATTTTGACGGGCGGGAGTATAT
>NZ_DAOUBL010000312.1:0-28015 GCF_034432615.1 Bellilinea sp.
CCCATGTCATTTATACCGACACCTGGACCAGCATGGGACAGGAAGCGGAAGCCAAAAAACGCGAAATGGTCTTTCCGCCCTATCAGTTAAATCAACAACTGGTTTCCGAAGCGCGTTCGGATGTCATCGTCATGCACTGCCTCCCAGCACATCGTGGACAGGAAATTACTGACGAAGTTGCTGATGGGCCTCATTCCCGCCTGTTCCCTCAAGCTCATAACCGCTTGCATGCCCAAAAAGCGATTTTGGTTGAATTGCTGGTGGAAAAATAACAGGATAAACCTATGCTGACCAGAGAAAATCTGACCAAAGAACTGATCGAACTGGAAGAAAAATACGGCGCCCACAACTACCATCCGCTGGATGTCGTAATCAACCGGGCTGAAGGGGTGTGGGTCTGGGATGTTGAAGGCAACCGCTATCTGGATTGCCTGAGCGCCTATTCTGGACTTAATCAAGGCCATGTTCATCCGCGCATTTTACGCGCCCTTACCGAACAGGCTCAAAAGGTTACCCTGACCTCGCGTGCCTTCCGCAATGACCAGTTACCGCTCTTCTACAAAGAGCTATCTGAACTGAGCGGTTACGACATGTCCTTGCCGATGAACAGTGGTGCCGAGGCGGTTGAAACCGCGCTCAAATTGGCCCGTAAATGGGCTTATCAGGTAAAGGGAGTTCCCCGCTATCAGGCTGAAATCATCGTCGCCGAAGGCAACTTCCATGGGCGCACCATTTCCATCATTTCCTGCTCTACTGAACCGCTCTATAAAAACGATTTTGGGCCATTCACACCCGGCTTCGTGACCGTACCCTATGGTGATGCTCAGGCACTTGCCAAAGCCATTACGCCCAACACCGCAGCCGTGTTATTGGAGCCCATTCAAGGGGAAGGCGGAGTTATCATTCCTCCAGCCGGTTATTTACAAGAGGTAGCCAGGATTTGCAATGCAAATCAGGTTTTGTTCATCGCTGATGAAATTCAAACCGGCCTCGGACGCACCGGCAAACTCTTCGCCTGTGATCACGAAAATGTCCGCCCGGATATTGTCATCATCGGCAAAGCGCTTTCCGGTGGATTTTACCCCGTTTCGGCAATCCTGGCAGACCACCCCATCTTGAGCCTGTATCAACCCGGTGAACATGGCTCTACCTTTGGTGGAAATCCTCTTGCATGCGCCGTAGCGCGCGAGGCTTTGAAGGTCATAGTTGAAGAGAATCTCATCGAAAATGCCCGCCAGATGGGAGAATACTTCCTTGAACGTCTCGAAGAAATCCCCTCTCCACATATCCGAGAAGTGCGCGGACGCGGTCTACTGATCGGTGTTGAATTGAAAGAAGAGGCGGGTGGCGCGCGGCGGTTTTGTGAGGCTTTGCAGAAAAAAGGCATCCTCGCCAAGGAAACTCATCAGCACATCATCCGCTTTGCACCACCTCTGATCATCACTCGTAAGGAGATTGATTGGGCCGTTCCCCATATTTACGATGTTTTGACGATGCCCTGAGGTTCAACAGCTCAATGACCACAATAAACACCGGCGATTACAAGCCGGTGTTGAGTTTAATCACAACCTGCCTGCCTGGCTTATCCCATGATTTGGTACAATCAAGGTGTCAGTCCTCTCTAACCTCCGCGAGGTGAATGATGAATTTTCGCAAGACAAAAATTGTAGCGACCATCGGTCCGGCAAGTGAAAATGAAGATACTCTGCGGCGTTTGATTGAAGCCGGCATTGATGTAGCCCGTTTGAATTTTTCGCATGGCTCCCATGAAGAACATCTTGAAAAAATCCGCCTGATTCGAAAACTTTCTGAAGAGTTAAGTAAACCAGTCTCCATTTTGCAAGACTTACAGGGACCCAAACTCAGGGTGGGCAAATTACCTGCAGAAGGAATCCCTCTCCAAGCCGGGGATATGGTTGTGCTGACCCAGGTTTCCAATATGGGTTCACTGGATGACCTGCCCCCATCCATCGTTCTCATTCCTTTGGATGTCCCCAATCTGGCGCGCGGTGTCGTTCCCGGCAATCGCATTCTGCTGGATGACGGTAATCTTGAATTTGAAGTCACTGAGGTCAAAGGGGACGCTGTATTTGCAAAGGTTATTCTGGGCGGAACGTTGTATTCCAACAAGGGCGTCAACCTGCCTGGCGCAGCGCTTGGCATTCCCCCTTTCACGGAAAAAGACCGCCTCGACCTCGAATTTGGTTTGAAAAATGGGGTAGACTGGGTTGCGATCAGTTTTGTGCATCGCGCGTCGGATATTGAAGAAGTCCGTAATGCCATGCGGGAAATACTCCCCAGCCGGGCGAATACCCCCATCATCGCCAAACTGGAACGCCCCGAAGCAATCGTAAACCTGCATGAAATCATTCACGCAGCCGACGGGGTAATGGTCGCCCGTGGCGATTTAGGGGTAGAAACTTCCCCCTCCACTGTACCTATTATTCAAAAACGAATTATTGACATGGCAAATCGCCATGCGAAGCCGGTCATAACCGCCACCCAAATGCTGGACTCCATGATTCGCAACCCAAGGCCCACCCGCGCCGAAGCCTCCGATGTTGCCAATGCAATCTTTGACGGCACCGATGCGGTAATGCTCTCTGGCGAAACCGCCAGCGGATCATATCCAATAGAAGCTGTAAAAGTTATGGCAAACATCATTTGCGAAGCTGAAGCCAATGCCGCTGAATACGCTCATTATTCAACCCGCCCCGCAGAAGCCCCGCAGGATGATGCACTGGCAATTACCCGCGCTGCTAAAGAACTGGCGCACGACCGCAATGTCGTTGCGATTGCCGTTTTCACCCAAACCGGTAAAACCGCCTTGCTGATGTCAAAATCGCGACCTAACGTCCCCGTTTTTGCCTTTACACCCGAAGAACAAACCTATCAACGAATGGGACTCTACTGGGGAGTGATCCCCTTCCTGGTTCCATTTGCCTCAACGGTGGAAGCCATGGTTGCCAGTGTCGAAGCCGCGCTGGTTTCTTCAACCTCCATCCGCAGCGGAGATCAGGTGGTGGTCATCAGTGGATTTCCGGTTGGTGCTATGCGCCCCCCCAATTTCGCCCTGCTTTACACGGTTGGAGAATGGACTTGAGGTGATAAAGATGTCCCCTTATACCACGCTCATTGAAGTTGAAGATGTCTTTGCCCACTTACATCATCCTGACTGGCTCATCGTGGATTGTCGTTTTGATCTGACTAACCCCGATTGGGGCTTCAAGGATTATCAACAAGGCCACATTCCCGGTTCGGTGTACGCTCATTTGGATCACGATTGTTCTGCTCCGCCCACTCCTCATACTGGAAGGCACCCATTACCTTCACCGCAGGACTTTGCCGATACCCTCGAGCGGTTGGGGATCAGCAATCATTCTCAGGTAGTTGCCCTGGATACCACTGGCGGTTCATTTGCTGCGCGCTTTTGGTGGATGCTTAAGTGGTTGGGACATTCAACTGTGGCTGTTCTAAACGGTGGTTGGAATGCGTGGAAATCTGCCGGCTTTCCGCTTGCACAGGGAATTGAAACCCGACCCCGCGGCAAATTTGTCCCCAACCCTCAGCCGGACAAAATGATTACCACTGCCGAAATGCTCAACCTGCTGAAGAAGCCCGAATACAAAATCATTGATGCCCGCGCTCCCGAACGATACCGCGGTGAATTCGAACCCCTCGACCCTGTTGCCGGTCACATTCCCGGCAGCCTCAATCGTTTTCACGAAAAAAATCTTGCCCGTGCAGGCAAGCTGAAATCAGCCGAGATTCTACGGAAAGAATTCACAGAATTAATTGGAGACACACCTCCCCATCAGGTGATTGTTTATTGTGGTTCCGGAGTTACTTCCTGTCATCACCTGCTGGCAATGGAATATGCCGGCATACAGGGTGCAAAACTGTATGCCGGCTCTTGGAGCGAGTGGATCAGAGACCTCGACCGCCCAATCGAAGTTGGCTGACGGATCGTCTCTAAATCTGCATCTGTTGCATGATTTTATCGAGCGATTCGCGGCTGGGTCGCAATTTTTCAGCGGGAAGCCGATTTAAGGGCGTATCAGGCAGATTGTACATATCAAAAATGGTTGGCGCATTGGGATTGACATACAGAATGCCGGTCAACAACCAGTTATTTTGCTCCGCCTCGTAAAGAACCCGCAAAGCTTCAAAGATGTTGGTTGGATCATAATCACGGTCGAGTTTCTTCAAAACGATGGTTGCTCCATCATGCAATGTGACTTCACGAGCACTGCCCTCTTCAAAGTCCTCAATCGTAATCTCCTCGCGAGCAGGAACATAAGTGATATCGTGCAAGGCTATCTCGTGTTCTTTACCCCACGTATAGGAATGGAAGGAATCTTCTTTATTGTGAAAGGTAACACACGGGCTGATGATGTCAATAACCGCAATTCCCCGGTGGCTGAAGGCGGCTTTGAAGATTTCCTTTACCTGCTTTGGGTCGCCGGCAAAAGATCTTGCAACAAACGAAGCCCGGCTGACCAGCGCTTCCATGCAGATATCCACCGGAAAGTACCTATTCACCCCTTGCCGCTTTAATTCCAGCCCCACTTCGGCAGTTGCTGAAAACTGGCCTTTGGTCAATCCATAAACCCCGTTATTCTCAACCACATAGACCATTGGCAGATTTCGGCGCATGACATGCTTAAACTGCCCCATCCCAATGCTGGCTGTATCCCCATCCCCACTGACGCCAATCCCTTTGAGAGTGTGATCGGCGAATAAGGCGCCCAAAGCCAACGACGGCATACGGCCATGCAAACCATTAAAGCCAAAAGAACGGTTGAGAAAATAGGTCGGGCTTTTACTGGAACAACCAATCCCACTGAATTTGACAACCGTTTCGGGAACGACATTTAATTCGTACAGAGCAGCGATGATTTGATTGGAAATGGAATTATGCCCACAACCAGCGCATAAAGTGCTGTTATGACCTTTGTAATCCTGCCGGCTTAAGCCTGCAAGGTTCACCTGAGTTTTCGGCGCAGCCTGAGTAGTCATCGGTTATTTGCCCTCCATTGACAAAATCCGTTCTTTTATCCAGTTTGCGGTGATAGGCATACCGTCAATGTGAGAAACCTGGCGCAACCTGGAACCGCATTCTGAAAAGTGCATGGTCAACAATTGTTTCAATTGACCATCACGGTTCAACTCTACAACATAGGTGCGATCATATTCATGCAGGAAATTGCACACCTCATCCCGGAAAGGCAGGGATCGAACTCTCATGTAATCGGTCGGGAATCCAGCCTCAGCCAGCAAATCGCGTGCTTCTTGAATTGCTGGATCGGTTGAGCCAAAACCAACAATCGCAAATTTTGCACCTTCCATCCTCTCTATAACCGGGTCGGGCAAGAGATGACGGTTATCCCAAATCTTTCTTTTCAACCGGTTGAGACCGCGTTCCCAGACATCCGGATCTTCGCTGTAGCGGGTCATCTCGTCATGGCCGGTGCCACGAGCAAAATAGGCGCTGGCAGGGTGGCGATTGCCGGGCAGGGTTCTATATGGTATTCCATCCCCATCAATATCCAGATACCGGCCCCATTTACCATCCAGTTTTTCAAGAAGTTTCTGCAAGTCCTCTTCCCACAACACTTTCCCACGATCCATCGGTTGATCGGGATATTCAAAACGCGGCGAGATATGGTAATTCATGCCAAGGTCGAGATCGGTCAAAATCAATACAGGGGTCTGTAAACGCTCGGCAATATCGAAAGATTTCCATCCAAATTCAAAACATTCCTTAACATTACCCGGTAATAGGATAATGTATTCCGTATCACCATGACTGATGAAATTGGCGAAAGTTAAATCACCTTGAGCCGTGCGGGTTGGCAAACCGGTCGAAGGGCCTACCCGCTGCACATCCCAAACCACAACTGGCACTTCAGCATAATAAGCCAGACCCAAATACTCTGCCATCAGCGAAATCCCCGGGCCGGAGGTGGAAGTCATGGCACGCAATCCTGCCCAACCCGCACCAACCGCCATGCCAATTGCAGCAATCTCATCCTCAGCCTGAATCACCACCGAGGTGGCTTTACCAGTTTCCGGGTCGGTACGCAGTGAAGACAGATATTCCATAACCGCCTCAGCCAAACTGGAAGCCGGCGTGATGGGATACCATGCGGTCAGTTGAACACCACCATACAGCGCACCCAGTGCCGATGCGATATTCCCTTCAGTGATAATATATCCTTCCAAAGGGGACATGGGTTCCACATAATAAGGATCACGTTTAATTAAATTTTGTTTTGCCCAATCGGCTGCTGCTTTGATTACCTGCCAGTTTGAATCAACCGCTTTCTTCTTGCCTTTGAAGTGCGCATCCAATACCTGATAAACCACATCCAGATCAATGCCGAGCATTTGGGCAACAACCCCAACATAGACCATATTCGCCATATAATCACGCAAATTTTGCGGCGCATCGGCTTCTTTGATGAGACGCTTAACCGGCATTGGATAGAGCACAATATCATCGCGGTCTATATCCAGCTTAAAATCATCCGGATAAAAGAGAACTCCTCCCGGCACGAGGAATTTCATCTCGGTAGCCAATGTGGAAGGATTCATTGCCACAACAAGATGATCCATTTCGACCCGTGCCAGATAGCCTTTTTTGCTCAATCGAATTGAATACCAGGTGGGTAAACCCTGAATGTTGGATGGGAATATATTTTTCCCGTTGACAGGAATTCCCATCCGGAATAAGGTTTTCAAGAGGATTGTATTGGCAGTTGCAGAACCCGACCCATTGACCGTGCTAAAGGTAATGCAAAAGTCGTTAACTATTCTATCGCCCACCGTACCGTTATCGCTAACTAAAGCAGGCTGTATCTGAGACATAGGGACTCCTTTTGAGTGTTGTAAGGTAATTCGCCGTTCGGTTTACTCAAATGTCTGATAGGATGGCCTTTTCGAACGCTGGTAAATTAAGTCCATGTGTTCGACCAGTGCATCATATCCTTCGTTGAAGTTTTGCTTGCAAATGGCATCCACCATTTTTTCGTGATACTGCCAAACCCGTTCTAAATAAGCAAAATCCGTATAAACATCCAATCCAACCGCCTCATATACTTCCCAATACGCCTCCAGTAATCCCTGGACAAACGGATTTTCCAGCCTTTTGAAAATGGTCAAATGAAGCAGGCGGTGTTCCTGATGAGGGATCTGTGGCGGATTGGAAGACAATTTTTCCTTTGCGCGCTGGACAATCATTCTCAATTGCTGATAATCTTCGCTGTTCAACAATCCTACAGCCTCATACCAGTAAGAAGTTTCAATATGGGTGCGCAAATCGGAAAATTCCAGAAACGTCTCCGCGTTTTGAGATAGGGAATAATACAAACTCTGAAGTACTGCCGGTTTGAATTGATATGGCAGCAGTCGAATGCCGGTTCGGGGACGCACCTCAACCAACCCCATTATCCGCGCAACTTCTAACTGCTCACGCAGACTGGCAATACTGATGCCCAATTCACGGCTCAACTGCGACAGGGAGGGAATACGCTCACCAACTTTCACCTTGCCGCAGGACAGGTAGCGCAGAAATTCTGAAAGATGAAAATCACCGTTTTGCATGGGATATTGAATCAAAAAAAACTGATTAATCAGATGATTATATCGCTTATAGTATATCACCGCCCTGCCTTTCAAACAAGAATGATTTTTGTAAGGAAAAAAGGGGATAAAAAGAATGATCTTGCTTCAATCAAAATACTGAGTCAATTCCACCAGCGCTTTTCCCAAACGCGTCCCGTGCCATGTCAGCAAACTACCTTCAATCCCATAAACTTTGTTGTGCTTCACTGCCGGTGTTTTCTCCAACAACCGAAATATTTCCTGCACGTCTTCGTCCTGAAATAAATACGGTTCATCCGGCAGCAAAATCAATTCGGGTTGAGCTTCCAGCACTTCTTCAACCGTGACATGCGGATAACGTGTATCAACCCCTTCATCCGCTATTTCAGCAGCGAATCCCAAATCAGCATCCAATGGATACCGCCGTTTACGCTCTGCAAATACGTTATTTCCGCCCATCAAGCGGATCAAATCATGGCAGTAAGTGTCCCGATTGAACGTCATCCACCAGTGAACACCGGAAGGGGTTTGGTCTTGCCAGATGGGAACAAAAACAGGCACGGGCTGAAGATCAAACAGGCGGTTCTCCGCATATTCCACTGCGGTTTCCAGCGTTCTCAAAGATGCAAACGCCCTTTCCTGTCGGAATAAATAAACCAGCTGCCAGAGGTCATCCAGTGCCTGTCGAACCGTTTTTGGAAAGGTCAGCCAAACATTTAGCGTTTGTGCCAATTCCTCCACACAAATCCGGCTATTTTCTTCCTGATTGGCAATCACCAAATCGGGGGATAATTGCAAAACCTGATCAACTCGCGTGTTTTTTGTACCTCCAACTTTCGGTAAATCAAGAACTTGGGATGGATGGATGCAATAATCCGTTACACCAACAAGATGAGCGCCCATCCCCAAATCAAACAGGCTTTCGCTCATCGAAGGCACCAGAGAAACCACCCGCTCCGGGAAGGAAGAAAAACCGCTCAAATCTAAAAGTATTGGCATTTTGAGATGATTACAACTCCGCTTTACCCAACTCGATGGCTGCCGCTGCGAGAATCGCAGCAGATTTGGGGAGCACTTGCTCATCAAAGTCAAACTCCGGGTGATGGTGACTGGCAGTCAATCCCTTCTCTGGGTTCCCGCTGCCTATAAAGAAAAAGCAGCCGGGAACTGCGTTCAAAAATACCGCCATATCCTCTGAAACCATGCTGCGGTAATTTCTTTCATTGCGGTACTCGGGGAGCAAATTCAACATCACTTCCTGCACAATTTCTGCAATTCGGGGATGATTCACCACTGGCCAGGTCAGACGTTGGATTTCAATTTCCGCCTCACAATTCATTCCCTGTGAAATTGAGCGCACAATTTGCTCAAGCCGTGCCACAACAACATCGCGGACTTCGGGTAGAAAAGTGCGAATTGTTCCACGCAGCTCGGCCAGATTGGGAATAACGTTGTAAGCGCTTCCGGCAGCCATTTGAGTCACGCTCACAACCGCCGACTCGAGCGGAGCAATATTTCGAGATACAATTGTCTGCAGAGCCATCACAATCTGGGCGGCTGCCACAATCGGGTCAATGGTCGTTTCGGGCAGTCCTCCATGGCCGCCTTTTCCCAAAATGCGCACTGTGAAGAAATCCGCGCCGGCCATAAACGCGCCAGGCACCACCGCTGCCCAGCCAAGCGGTTTTTCATTCCATAAATGCAGACCTAAACAATAATCTACTTTGGGATTTTCAAGCACTTGTTCAGCAACCATCCGTTCTGCACCCCCCAATCCTTCTTCTGCCGGTTGAAAGACCAATTTAACCGTTCCATGAATCGCATCTCGATACTCCTGCAACAGACGCGCCACCGTTAATCCAATTGCCATGTGTCCATCATGACCGCAGGCGTGCATGACACCAGGATTTTGGGAAGCGTACTCCGCCCCGGTCTGCTCATCAATTGGAAGAGCATCCATATCAAAGCGAAGCATCACCACCCGTCCGGGCCGTGCGCCTTCAATGACCGCCACAACCCCTGTTTCCGCGATACCCGTTGAAACCTCCAAACCGAGGGAGCGCAATTCTCTGGTTACAACCTCGGCCGTACGATACTCTCGGAAACCCAACTCAGGATGCCGGTGGAAGTCCCGTCGTAATTTCTGGCTATACGCAAATAGCGTTTCGGCTTTTTCAACAAATGGAGGTGTGTTTGTCATTTGAACTTGATTCTCCGGAATGAGTCAACATAACGGGGATTATCCTCGCTGCTGTCCGCAGATCGACGCTGGCGCTGCATCCGCTCCATTTCCTCTAAATTTGCAATCTGGCTGCGGTGCTGCTTTAAAGCCTCAATTTTTAATTCCCATGTTTCGGTTACATCTATCATCATATTCGGTTGCGCTGTCAGTGTCAACCACAATTCTTTAATTTCGTGAGGAAGCAGTCCCTTTTCCCATAACTCGGGATAGTAAAGCGGATTGCCGCTAGCCGGATAAACCGCCTCACAGACAATTTGACCGGCAATGCGGTGGTCAGGATGATTGATGCGGTCTTCGCGGTGAAAATAATTGGTTGGGTCACTCGTGACGACCACATCCGGTCTAACTTCACGAATCACCGCCACTACTTCACGCCGGGCTGCCAGGTCTGGTTGAAGATACCCATCTTCAAAGTCAAGAAACCTGACTTTATCAACGCCCAAAATGGTGGCTGCCCGATTTTGTTCCTCCTCGCGAAGGCGGGATAAGGCTTGCCGGTCAACCAGTTCTCCTCTTACCCCTTTATCACCCCGGGTAAGCAAACAATATTCAACCCAATGCCCCATGCGTGTCCAACGGGCAATTGTCGCACCGCAAAAAAATTCTGGATCATCCGGATGAGCCAGAATTACCAGAATTTTCTGCGGACCTGACCAGTTTTCAGGATTTTTTTGGTCCGCGTTTTCTTCGACCACCTTTTCCTCCTGATCGCCGTCTTGGCTTGGTAGATGAGGGCTCTGGATATCCAGTCGTTTGTTCAGGCCGACCACTCTCATCTTCAGTGGGAGGTTGTATACCCCCTTCGTATTCTTCAATGTTTTCTTCTTCAATAACCGCTTCAACCGTCCCGCTTTCGACGGGTGGTTCACTGAAAGCTAGAATTTCTTCGCGGGTAAATTCCCTGATGCCCACTTCGGGTATATCTACGCGCACTTTGCCAGCCAATGGTAAAACATCAATCACCTTGCCCTCACCAAGCGGAGTGGCAATTCGTTTATTCCGCTTCGGCAAACCTTTGCGGGCTTCAACATAGGTATCAAATTCATAGATCAGGCAACAACGCAACCGCCCGCACATCCCAGTGATTTCAGTGGGAGTCAGGGATATTCCCTGCTCTTTCGCCATTCGGATGGAGATCGAGCTGAACTCAGTTAAGAAGCGCGAACAACACCGCGTTTCCAGCCCACAAGCTCCCATCCCCCCCAACAACTTGGCCACATCCCGTGGCCCAATTTGACGCAATTCCACCATCGCTGGAGCGTACTGTCGTTGCATATCCTGCCGCAGGGATTTTAGGTCTACCCGCTCTTCGCCCTCCGTTGAATACAGTATCGTCAGCCGCGAACCATCAAAACTATACTCGGCTGCAACTACCTTGAGGTTTTGCAGCCTTAATTCCGATGCCCGCCGTCGGCAAACCTCGACTACATCTAATTCCCGCAACTGCCACAGCTGGCGCAATAACAAATCTCGGGGTGTGGCCACCCGTTCAACTGGTTTCCAGCCGCCTTCGGGTGGCTGCATGGGTTCTTTGACAATTTGGGCAACTTCACCAATTTGCCAGCCGCGAGCAGTTTCGACCACCACCGCGTCGCCTACACGCAGCGGAGGCAGATTGGTTGCCTGAAAGTGATAGATCTTACCGACTTTGGAAAAACGAATCCCAACAATCTGCTGAACAGCAGTTGTCTCCATTCAATTTTACTCCACCATCTCAATTTTCACGCCGCCCTGTCTTTTAAAGGCAGCCACACTCAATTGAGCAGCCAGTTGTTCCGCGATTTGGCGCAGAGCTTTACCGGCTGCTGAATCGGGTTGGGAAAGGACTATCGGTTTTCCTTCGTCTCCGCCCACCCTTACAGCCGGTTCTAAAGGGATTACTCCAAGGAAAGGCGCCTGATGCTGTTTCGCCAGCGATTCTCCCCCTCCTCTTCCAAACACATCCACTACCGTTCCATCCGGCATTTGCAGATAGCTCATATTTTCAATTACCCCTAATATCGGTACGTTCAACTGCTCAAACATTTGAATTCCCCGGCTGGCATCTTCCAGCGAAACCGCTTGTGGCAGGGTAACAATCACCCCACCGCTGAGCGGCATGGATTGCGCCAGACTGAGTTGCGCATCACCGGTTCCTGGAGGCAGGTCAATGATCAGGTAATCGAGCAATCCCCAATCTACATCGCCTAAAAATTGTCGAATAGCTGAATGCAGCATCGGCCCTCGCCAGATTAAGGCTTTACCGGGCGGTACCAGAAAACCAATGGACATAACCTTTACACCGTATGCTTCGGCAGGTTTAATCTTTTCTCCCTGAATGGGAGGTAGACGATCAACCCCCATCATCCGTGGGACGTTTGGACCATAGATATCTGCATCCAAAAGACCCACCCTCGCACCACTTTGTGCTAACGCCACCGCCAGATTAACCGCCACAGTGGTTTTACCTACTCCGCCTTTCCCCGAAGCAATCGCCACTGCGTTCTTGACAGGAATTTCCATCAAACCGCGCGCATGACCATCATTACGAACGTAGGCATCAAAGCGAATCTGAACTTCATTGACTCCTGGTATGGCAAGCACCGCCTGGCGGGCCTCAGCCTCAATCTTCCCTTTCAGAGGACAGGCCGGTGTTGTCAACACAATGTCAAAACTGACTTTTCCATCCTGGATTTCAAGGTTCTGAACCATATTCAGAGAAACTAAATCCTGATGAAGCTCCGGTTCTTCAACCTTGCTCAACGCTGCCAGGACAGCATCTTTTGTAATAGAAGGTGAATCCATTAATTTACCTCATGTTTTGCTTGAAAAGAGTGTCAAGATTTATTGAAAAACTGTTGCAATTCACTTTTGCATTGCTCGAACTGTTTTACCAGATCATGGTCTGAACCACGAAAACGGCGGATCGTCTGTCTGGCGCACATCGTACAACCCCGCATACCGCGGTAAGAATCGATTGTACAGGTTTGGCAGCCTCCCATCCGTACCATCATCAGGGTAAATGCTGCTCTTTCGAGCAGGTCTGCCTTTTCAGAACAAACCTCGTCAACCAGCCTCTGCCAGTCAACCCCGCGTAAATTGCGCAAGTGGCCGATCACGCGCGGGGGAAACATCACTTCCGTATCGCTATTATACATGCTGTCGGCTTTCCTCGAAAGTCAAAATCAAGGGTTGACCTTTCTGGCGGCAGCCTTTTGGGCTTCCTTTTCAGCCCGGGCGGCCTCTTCCCGTGCGTAATTTGTCGGACGGATTTGAGCATAATAAGAAGCCGGTTTGCTCAACCGTTCCAAATCGAAGATATGTTCTTTCAAACGGTCATACGATGCGATTTCGTAATCATGGTCCATTTTGATGGCATCAAACGGACAAAATTCTGCACAAAAACCACAATTCATACAGATATCCACGTCAATGTAGAATTCTTTTGGCTGCGGAATGGGCTTGCCCGTAACCGGGTCATTTGTACGCACAATCCAGATACATTGGGGCGGGCACACTTTTGCACATATCCCACAGGATGTGCAGCGAATCTCTTTTTCGCCATTTACCCCTTCATCATACACCAGAAAAGGAATGTAGCGGAATTCTTCTGGAACGGGAAGTTTTTCTTCCGGATACTGGATGGTGAAAATTCCCTCCACATCCGGACTGCGTCTGAGTTCTATTCCCTCCGGCGTAAAGTAACGCTTCTTTCCAATCCGCAAATCTTCAAGATAGGTTTTTACGAAGTGTCGGAAGGTTGTCCACAAACCTCTTAGAATGCCGCCTCCTGTAATCATCCCTCCTCCTTCCGGCCTTATCGGTCCACTTCGCCCAAAACAATATCAATTGAACCCAATATGGTCACTACATCGGCAATCTTTTGACCTCGGCACATCTCGGCCAGACTGGTCAGATTGATAAAGGTTGGAGCCCGAACATGATAGCGCCATGGGTTGGGTTTGCCGTTCGATACCACATAAAACCCCAACTCGCCTTTCGGACCTTCAACCCTACCATACGATTCGCCGGCCGGCACCCGTACCTGATATTGGGGTTTCCCACTCATAATTGGGCCGTCGGGGATATCCCGCAACACCTGCTGGAGAATGCGTAAGCTTTGTCGCATTTCATCCAGTCGCAAGAGGTAGCGGTCGTATATATCACCGTTATAGCGAACCGGAATATCGAACTCAAAGCGGTCATAAATGCTGTATGGGTCAGCCCGGCGGACATCATACGGCACCCCCGATGCTCGTAAAACCGGTCCTGAAGCAGACAGGGCAATTGCCCGTTCAGCGGTCAACACACCCACCCCCTCACATCGTCCACGTACAATCTCATTATTTGTGATGAAGTAATCCATCTCATCCAGTTTTCTGGGGAGGCGGTCCAATACCAGTTTGCGGATTTTTTCCATCACATCGTCAGGAATATCACGCGCCACACCTCCAAAACGAAAATAATTACACATCATCCGTGAACCGGACACCGCTTCAAACACATCCAGGATCAATTCCCGTTCTTCGAGCGCATACAACATGGGAGTGAAGAACGCACCCAAATCATTCAACAAAAAACCGATCGAAAAAATGTGATTCAAGAAGCGGGTTAACTCCGCCATCATCACCCGAATGTATTCTGCGCGTTCAGGTGGTTGAACACCCATCAACTTTTCAACCGCCAGAGCATAACCAAAATTGTTGCTCATCGAGCAAACATAATCCAGCCGGTCAGTAAAGGGCATATTTTGTAAAAACGTGTTCCGTTCGCCAATCTTTTCGTGATTGCGGTGCAGATAGCCCATGATTGGTTTCAAATCAACCACGGTTTCTCCATCCAACACCACCACCATGCGAAACACCCCATGGGTTGAGGGATGTTGAGGTCCGAGATTGACCACCACCTGCTCAGTCAAAAAATCGTCCGTTTTGTCCACCCGCTTCAAACCGCTATACAGCAATTCATCCGTTTCTGGAGACCACTGCTCTGGATCAAAACCCGGTGGAAATTGAACATTATCATGAAAGGGATTTTTATCTTCGATTCGATACACATGACCTTCCGGCCAGCGACTTTTGAAGGGTTTGGTTTCTTCCTCAAAAAACGGTTCCTTCCAGTCTTTGCGTAATGGATGACCGTAAAAACCCTCCCAGGTTAAGATTCGCCTCAGGTCGGGGTGATTCTCAAATCGAATACCCAGCAAATCCCAAGCTTCACGCTCTTGAAATTCTGCCCCCGGAAATAACGGTGTGAGGGATGGTACCACCGGATTTTCACGATCAACCTGAGTTTTTAGAACCAGCGCTCCCCCACCGGTAGTCCGGTAAAAGTGATACACTACCTCCATCTTGTTTTCCGGCAGGTAGTCAACTCCGGTCACCGAGGAGAGGTAATCATAGCCCATTTCATCCTTCAAGGCTTGCACAACCTGCACCAGATTCTCCGGCTGAACCATATAACCTCCATATCCCGCTCTGGGATCTGGTACAACAATTTCCGGGAATCTTTCCGTCAGGCTGGGCGATTGAATTTCAATCTGTTCACTCATGGGTCGTTTCTCCCTCGGCCTGTGCCTTCCCCTCTTCTAGGATTTGATGGGTAACCTGTTTGATCAAGTCAAACTTGCGCGGGTCCATTAAATCCGGTCCCAAAACCGGAACAGGAATTGGTTCGCTGGGGGTCTTTTGATACCAGGGCACACTTCGCAAAGATTGTTTTTCGATCTTTTTCATTAAAGTAATGAAACCATGCATCAATGCCTGCGGCGTTGGCGGACACCCCGGAATATAAACATCTACTGGAATGAATTTATCCACTCCGGCCACGACGGAATAACCTTCCTTGAAAGGGCCTCCGCCTGAAGCGCAGGCACCCATTGCAATCACATAACGAGGTTCGGGCATCTGGTTATACAACCGAACAATTTGCGGAATCATTTTTTTGGTCACCGTGCCCGAAACGATCATCAAGTCCGCCTGGCGTGGACTGGGGCGCATGACCTCCATGCCAAAACGAGAAAAATCGAAGCGGCTGGCTGCCGTACCAATCATTTCAATGGCACAACAGGCCAGCCCAAACATCATCGGCCAGATGGAGTTTTTACGGCTCCAATTGTAAATTTTATCCAGCGTGGTGATTGCCACCTGTCCGTGCATTTCAGGCGGAATGTCATATCCCGGCGAATTTAACGCTTCCTCACCCATGGAATCGCCTTTCTTGAATTAAGAACTTGTGGATAACCTGCAAAATGGTACGGTTCATTGATGATTCTACCGCATCCTGCTTGACTGTCAACATTGAATTAAGATAAAATAATTTTGCATAAATATCATGGAGAAGAACACATCTCAACAAATTCTGGATTATCTTTCGGAAAATCCTAATGCCTCTGTGCGTCAAATCAGCCGCGCACTGCAAGTCACCGCGGCCGATGTTCGTTATCATCTCTCAAACCTGCTGCAACAGAATCTGGTAAAAATCTCAGCAATTCAAAAAGGCAGCCAACGGGGTCGCCCGGCGCGCTGTTATGCACTCACTCACCAGGCCAGGCCTAATAATACACTTTCATTGGCGCGTGCCGCACTATCTCTGCTCCTCAATGGGTCTCCAAACCGGGAAAAAGAAACATTGGGACAAATTGCCAACCATCTTTTTCCCACACAACCCGAATTTCCATCCTCTTTAACCTCAAAAATCATCCATCTGATCAACCGCCTGAATTCTGCCGGTTATGCCGCCAGATGGGAAGCCCGCCCACAAGGACCACGGATTTTATTTGCCAATTGCCCCTATCGTGAATTGCTCAACCAATTCCCGGAATTATGCGAGGTGGACAGATTAATTCTTCAAAAACAGCTCAGCGCTGAAACCACATTGGATCAACACATTCATCCCCACCAAGCAGATCCCCTGACCTGCCAGTTCTCTGTGAAATTAAACAAGAAGCCGTAATCCTTTTCGATTACGGCTGAAAACATTTTTGCAGTAAATCAAAAACGGTTACTCTGGCGCCCCTTCCTCAATCCAGCGGACGATTAGCTCGAGTTCCTGAGGTTCAAATTTACCGGGGTGTGTTCCATCTCTGACGACTGTTACCAGTAAACTCTGCTCGACATCACCCCCAACAATCGCCGCCCCAGACCTGCCACCCTCTAAAGCGGATTGATACGTGGTCAACGCTAGACCACCCATTGCACCATGACAGCTGCCACACCGCTGGGCAATGATCTGGCCAATGGCATTATTCCAACTCAACGGCCCTTCAAAAAGTTGTCCTTCCTGTGTCGGAGCAGGTGTCGCCGTAGGCGGCCGGGTTGGTAACGGGGTGGGTGTTTGCGGAACGAAAACGCTATCTGCCCGCGCCGATACGGGTGAAATGGTCGTGATCGCTGTTTCTTCAAATGTTACAAAGCGGTAAACAAAGAATAACAGCACCAGGCTGAGTACCGCAGCAACCGGGTAATAGATACGCTTCCTTCGACGCAATTCCTCTGGTGAAGGGGGAGGCGGAAGCAGACCCTTCTCAATTTTTTCCAGTTCCAGCGCATGTTCCTCTTCCATCTCATGCCGGGTCAGTTTGCCGGTAAACATGCTTTTGTTGAAAGTTCTCAAATGGACATGATAAAAATGCCAGATAAAAATAGCCAGTACCGCCAGTATTGCCTCAGCGCCATGTGCGACTTTTGCTGCCGGTATGGCCTGCCCCGGCAGGACGCGAGCCGTGGCAATCGGATTCCACATCATGAAACCGGTCAAGGCCATCAACACCAACCCCCACACCATCGCCCAGTATTCTGCCTTTTCGACAAAATTATAACGATCCATTTTGGGGCGTTCTTTCCTCAAACCCAGATTGTAAAGAAAATGCTGAAAGGCATCCTGCAAATCCTTGAAACCCGGCAGCATACTGGCCTCTTTGCGTTGAACGTACAATTTATAGCCAATCGCAACGAGATGATAAATAGCCTGAAGTAAAAATACAATCGAGGCGGTGCGGTGAATGATGCGCGTCATTTCAATACCGCCCAACGCCGCAATGACAGAAATTGAAATTGAACTCTGGGCAAACTTCTGCACCAATCCCGTTACCGCCAAAGTGGTAAAGGAGGCAATCAGCACAATATGCTCAATTCGCTGCGCCAGACTGAAACGCGTGTAGCTCTTTTGATTCTCGCTCATTATGAATTCTCCTCATCTTGCGGTTTCTCGTCAGAGAATTGAGTATCGGCTTGTTCTGCTTGCTCCTCTGTTTCAATATCCTTACTGGTTTCTTCAGTAGCACTCATTTGATCTTCGGCACCTTCTACAGGTTTCGCGTTTTTCCTTCTTCGATCCAAGACCCAACGCCGGTAAATATCGCTGACCACAAACAAACCCATTCCGCCCAGCACCGTTGGAATGAAGTATTTATAAAATTCATTCACCCAGTAAACCAGCGGATAACGGTTGCGATCAGGAATATAGTGACTCAACCAGGCATCGGGAAAGTTTTCGGTTGCATCCGGGTGGCATTTTTGGCAGGCAGCCAATAAATTTTGCTTAACCTGCAAACCCTTTTCCGGGTCATCTGACCGACGAATATCATGTACCCCATGGCAATCATAACAAACCGGCATATTGATTTGTTGATCTGGATCAAGTTTTTCAAATAAAGTCACGGTTGTCCCATGAAAGTCGGCCACATAGGTTTGCAGCACCTGGGTGGATAATCCATATTTTGACATAATTTGTTCGTTAGTGTGGCAATCCGCACAAATTTTAGGCGAAGATAACCGAAAGGCTGCCCCACCGCTCGGACCACTCACATTGTGAACACCGTGACAGTCAATGCAAGAAGGCACATCCGGGTTTTTATCCTCCAGCACCCCGCTTCCATGCACGCTTCGCGCATATTCATCATAAATTGTACTGTGGCATTGACCACATACCATCGCCGATTGGGCATGTTCAGCAGGACTTAGACGGCCTTGCTCGTCCTTCGCGATTTTTGGCTGCTGATGAGGGTTATGACAATCCGCACAAATCGGCGCGTCCAGATTGCCCTCAGCCATCAACCGCGTATGGACGCTGTCCATTAATTCGGAAGCCTGCGATGGATGACACTGATTACAGGTGTTTTGAAACTGTAAGGTATATTCGCGGCTGGATTGAGCTAAATTTTCAGGATGAGGGTAACCACTGATGTTGGTATGGCAAACCTGGCAGCTCAGCGTAGCGTGAGCAGAGAGACCATACATCTCAGGGGCAATCACCACAGAAATCACATCACCGTTTGGAAACTCTTTGACCTGACCTTCCACCATGTGGCAGGAAAGACAGGCTGCATTGTTGGGCAACTGAGCCATATCAACAGGCAAGGTTTCAGCCCGCACTGGCAAGGCTTCGTTTCGAAACGCAATGCCCACAACCAGGCAAACTGCCAGAAGAATAAAGCCAAAGGCCACAATAAACAGTTCTGGAGGGATTCTGTAACGATCAGGCATAAGTTGCTCCTTAACGGTTCAATTATTTTTGGGAAAAAGCACCAGTAAAATCAAGCCAATTCCTTGCAAACAAAATTAATTATACATTAATCTCCAAATTTATCTCGATTGTCACTCACCAAAAACCATGAAATTCATCCTGTTTACGGAATGATACATGACACGAAAAAGTCAACCCCTGCAGTCAGCAGGGGTTGACCGGGATTGTGGGATCAGTCAGTAAGCCTACGGGCGTTTGAGACCGGCTGTGTTGACCTGCACTTTGCTGCTCAAATCCACAATTGAATCATACAGCACCTGCAGGATATATTTTCCATTATGTACATAACCGCCCGGATCCTTCTTGGCATACTGGTAGTTGTAAGCCGCCTGTAACAGTCTGGGCGTCCACGATACGTAGCGGTTGGGGAAGATTGCCTCATCCGGTGATGCGACCCCATCTTCATTGGTATCCACAAAGAAGTAGGGATAAGCTGTGGGAGAGTAAGCAATCGGCGTACCCGCTACTTCCTTGCCATAAGCACGGATGGCCTGGTAAAGGATTTCGGTCAAGGTGTCAATCTCGCCTTTAATACCCTCGTTCACATCACCATCGCCATCGTAATCCACTTTGGGATCTTCAAGGCGAATCTGAGTGACATCCTCAACCTGATGGCATGCACGGCACGCGCCAACTTCCACCGTTAGCTTGTGAGCGTCGTGGCAGTCGGAGCAGGCTTGATAGTTGGGGATATGCTCAAACTTTCCAACATACTGCTTGCCCGCGTACTGATAGACACCCTGCGCCTCGGAACCAAACAGAGTCGCCCCGGCTGCGAAGTAATGGATGTTGCGGAAGGTCAGTTTGTCAGACGGTGTATCTGCATCTAAACCGGCAATGGCGCGGTTCACACTCACCGTTGATTCTCGACCCTGGTGACAATTCAAACACAGATTATCATTCGGGCTGTTCTCAAACCCCAATTTTGCACCGCTGGGGAAGGTGACCGTCTCGACCTGATACAAGGAGAAGGTGGTCAGGTCGTTGTGGCAGGTCTCGCAGCGCAGGCCATTAGAAGGCATCATCGAGATATTGACGCCTTCCGCAAGGAATTGCGGTAATCCGTCTGCGGTGTGACACTTGACGCAGGCATTCGGCACTTTTCCATCCGCATCCCAGTGGCGGAATGATTCAGAGGAACCATCAAAGTGCCCGGCATCCACGCGGTTAGCCATGCTCAAATCTACCGGCGTGGACAGTTTTTCATTCAGGTTTTCGATCGAATCATACAACAATTGAATGATGTATTTTCCACCGTGAGCATAACCACCGGGGTCTTTCATGGCAACCTGGAAGTTGAAAGCCGCCTTTTCCAGACGTGGTGTCCATGAAGCATACTTGTTCGGGAAAATGGCTTCGCCTTCATCAACGCTGCCGTTTTCGTTGGTGTCAATGAAGAAGTACGGATAAGCATTCTTGTCATATACGATTGCCGTACCAGCCACTTCTTTGGCATAGGCCTGAATTGCAGAATATAACATATCCCGCAAACCAGCGATTTCATCCGCCAATCCCTCATTAACATCCCCATCACCGTCATAATCGGTCAACGAAGAAGCCATGCGGATTGCCCGCACCCCTTCAACCGTGTTGGCGCCTGGGTGGCAGGTTACACAACTTTCCGTCTTCAGCTCCAGCGAATGCGAGTTATGGCAGTCCTGGCAGGCCTGTACTCCCGACACATGCTCAAACAACACATCATACGATTTTCCAGGGTACTGGTAACCACCCTTTACCTGAGCACCATAACGGCTGACCGCTGCAGCGTAATAGTGGATGTTGATAAATCCAAGTTCTCCAACCACGGCATCTTCATCCGTTGCCCCGGCTTTTGCAATGGCTTCATCCACCTGAACCATTGAAGCGTTGCCTTGATGGCAGGTCATACAAACTGCTTCGCGCCCTAAACCGGTCAGCTCCACCCCGGAGGGGAACTTCACCGTGGTGAGTGTTTCGGTGGCAGGGTTATGGCAGGTGTTGCAGTTGATTACCGTATCAGTAGGCGCAGCCTTATCAACCATAAAAGCCTGGCTTCCATCAGCGCCAAGATAATCCAGAAAACCCGCACTGCTATGACATTTTGCGCAGTATGTTGGTATTTCAGCTGGATCTTGCGTGTCCCAATAGCGGAATGCCAGCGCACTCGCATCAGCATGACCGGAATTCATCCACAAAGCATAATAGGGTACTTCGCTGGATAAATCCGGGGCTGCCGGACAGGGTGCCGCAGTGGGACATGGAACAGCAGTTGGTTGTGGTGGAGCGGGCGGCTGAGTAGGCTCTGGAGTTGTTTGTTGACAGGCGGTCAACACAACTCCCACTACTACAAACAGGACAACCAGCAGGAAGCCTTTGAGTAGTTTTTGAGTCATATTGTCTCTCCATCCTTTCTAAAAAATTTTGGGAAATTGGGTGTAAACATCTTTGTTTTGGTTACCATTAGATTCTCGTAAAAATAATCACCTCCTGTAGTTTAGATTAAAACCTCATTAGAAAAAATTATACCGATTTTGCTTTCTTAATACAATATTAAAATGGTCTGAATTCTGATATTACAGTCAAATTAGGATGAATGTCATATGAATAGGGATGATACAATCCATAAACCCTATTTTCACTTCCGCAAAATCGTTTAGAATAGTCCTATGAAACCAAAGTCTATTCATTCAATCTGTGTATTTGCCGGTTCCGCCGATCATCTCGATCAATCCTACCTTGACGGCGCAACCGAATTGGGAAGGTGTCTCGCCGAAAACCAGATTCGGATCATCTATGGCGGTGGAAAAACCGGCTTAATGGGCGCACTGGCTGATTCCGCCCTGGCAGCAGGCGGAACAGTCATCGGGATTGTTCCCCGCTCCCTCTTCCAACCACAACTCATCCACGATCATCTGACTGAATTGAAGATTGTAGATTCGATGCACCAGCGAAAAGCGTTGATGACCCAAATGGCAGATGCGTTCATCGCCCTGCCCGGCGGCTTTGGCACACTGGATGAATTGTTCGAAACCCTGACCTGGATTCAAATTGGCATTCACCGTAAACCGCTAGGCTTGCTCAACCTCAATTCCTATTTTTTACCGCTTCTTGCCATGGTGAATCATGCTCAACAGGAAGGCTTCATCTACGCCAACCATCGTGATCTTTTCGCCATCGAAGATGATCCTCATCGTTTGCTCGCAACATTACAAAATCATCGCTTGCCGGATCATTTGGAGGAGTGGGTCAGCCGGCCCGCCTCTTCACCCAATCCGTGAAGCCTGCAGTCGTAAAAGAGCGATTTCCTACCAGGAATGGCTGGAAATCGCTCTTGCATCTACAAGCAGAACTTATTTATTCGACCGTAACGCTCTTGGCTAAATTACGCGGTTGGTCCACATCCAACCCCCGTAAAGAGGCTATATGGTAGGCAAACAACTGCAAGGGAATAACCGTAACGACTGGTGATAGCAACCACGGGGTTTGCGGCACCCAGAAAACATGATCCGCCAGTTCCGGCACCCGAGTATCACCTTCACTTGCTACCACAATCACGCTTCCGCCGCGCGCTTTGGCTTGTTCAATCTGACTGATCATCTTTTCGTACCAAGGATCCTGAGGGGCAATTGCCAGCACCGGCATATCGCGATCCACCAGCGCAATTGGGCCGTGTTTCATCTCTCCGGCCGGATAAGCCTCAGCATGGATGTAGGAAATCTCCTTAAGTTTTAGTGCGCCCTCATATGCAATGGGCATATTGATGCCCCGCCCCAGATAGAGCATGTTGCGGATATACTTCATTTCTCGCGCCACCGGGATGATTTCATTTTCTCGATCCAGACAACGCCCAACCAGATCCGGTATCAGACGCAAATCACTGACCAGTTTTTTTCTTTTGAGGGGGTCCAGCACTCCTCGCAGGTCTCCCAGCAACACCGCCAGCATGTATAAATCTACCAGCGGGGCAGTAAACGCTTTGGTAGAGGCCACCCCAATCTCCGGGCCGGTTTGCATCGAAATATACCCATCTGCGATACGCATCGCCTGTGAACCTATTGCATTGACAATAGACCATAAAACTGCCCCCCGTTTACGGCCTTCATCCATCGCTGCCAGGGTATCAGCCGTTTCGCCAGACTGGCTAATCGCCAGAACCACCGTGTTTTCGTTCACAATCGGATCGCGGTAGCGAAACTCGGAGGCAATATCCACTTCCACTGGAATACGGGCGATGTGTTCGATTAAAACCTTGCCTACCATACCGGCGTGAGCAGCCGTACCACAAGCCGTAATGATGATTTTCTGAATACGCTTTGCCAGATGGGGGGTTAGGTTTAATTGCGGCAAACGAATCACCCCCTCATCAAAATCTACCCTGCCGGCCAGCGTATCGGTAAGTGAACGCACCTGCTCATGAATTTCTTTCTGCATAAAATGGCGGTATTCACCTTTTTCAGCCGCCACCGGATCCCAACTGATCAAATGTTCTTGAAGTTGAACGGGCTTGCCATCCAAAGTCGAAACCCTCACATTATCCCGGGTAACAACTGCCATCTGGTGCGAGTCGAGGAAGATCATCCGGCGGGTGTGATCCAGAATGGCAGGGATATCTGAGGCGACAAACATCTCATTCTCGCCAATACCGATAACAACCCCGCCGGCGTTACCAATCCGCGCAGCAACAATCTTATCTGGCTCCAATGAGGACATTACCACCACTCCATGAGCGCCTTTCAAGTGGCGTAAAGCCTGACGGGTTGCCTCTTCCAGTGAGGTGCCGCCGCTCAAAAAACGTTCAATCAGGTGAACAATCACCTCTGTATCGGTATCCGAATTAAAACTCACCCCCTCTGCAATCAGCTCTTCCCTGAGTTCGAGAAAGTTTTCAACAATCCCATTATGCACCACCACAATCTGACGGCTGGTTCCCATATGAGGATGTGCATTTCTCGCACTGGGTTCCCCATGAGTTGCCCAGCGGGTATGACCGATGCCAATATGGCCTTCTACCGGCTGGTTTTCTACAAGGCTGACGAGTTTACTTAATTTCCCTGCATCGCGTCGAATTTCGATATTGCCGTTTTGCAAAACGGCAATCCCTGCCGAGTCATAACCACGATACTCCAGCCGTTTTAAACCGTTTAGAACAATGGGAGTTGCATTGCGTTCCCCAATGTAGCCAACAATGCCGCACATAGTTGCTCCTTTTCAATATTTCAAGCATTCCCTTGATCCAAGATGGATAAGAGAATTTATTCTGGCTTTTGGATTATTCAGGAAAAGATGGGCAAAACAAGTGCCCGGAAGGCTTCCGCTGATCTTTCGATTTTCCCGGTGACCAGATCATCACTCTGTTCCCACCGGTTAACCCTGCTTCGCAGCAGGGAACCTTCCTCCTCGTCACTTCACCACCTCGCAGGTAACCAGAGATGTGAAGCCATGCGCTGGTCTTTTCCACTTATCATTACAAATTCGTAATGCCTATCACCTCCACCGCCTGATTATACCCGCCTTTTGCTATAATTCAACCGTAATGGAACGCAAACATTCTGTAAATCCTTCCACCGATGATGCACCTGAACCTTCAACTAGCCAGTTATTTTTAATCCCTTTAGGTTGCCTGATTCGATCCCCCTTATTGTTTATGGGAATTTTTCTGATTGGCTATTTGCTGTGGGGCTTCTCAACCGGCCAAATCACCTTGCTTTGGACGACCATACCCGAATTCGACACATGGAAAATTGACTCATCTTTTACAACTGTAGAAGACAGCGGGGGAGAATCCTGGAAAATTCGATACGAATCGAAAAACACCACTATTTTTGAAGGTTTAGTGCGCCATACCTCACCAATCAACGAAAGGGCTTTTCCCTTGCTTTCCCACGACATTCTGGTTACCAGCGGTGATTTTTCCGATCCATCCATAGTTCGTACATCGGTATCAAACCACCGCTTTTACTGGTATTCAGAACAGCAGAATCGTCCACAAGGGACGATTAATTTGCTCCACACCGTTCCCTCAACGGAAGAAATCTACCAACAGTTGGCTCAAGTGCGCAAAGGGGATCGTGTGCGCATCAAAGGCATTGAAATCCTGGACATTAACCGCTACGACCAGCAGGGTGAATTTCGGGGCAGCTGGGCAGATGCTGGCTGCAACACCCTGCTGGTCACATCGGTTGAAATTTTGCCCTAGCAGAATTTGCGAAATTACCCGCCGTGTTTCTTAACTAAGGCAACCACTTCTGGAAAATCAATTCCCAAGCGCTGGATAGTGGCGAGCGTCGGAATGCCGTTTTTCGTCCATCCACGCCGTTGATAGACGGCATCCACTAACTGGTCATAGCGATTTTGACGGTATTTTCTTAATTCTGCAATTTTTTGCTCGGTGCTCATCCCGCCAATATCCAGCCCAACCTCTTTTTTCAGGATCTCGTCGTAATAATCCCGCCGGTCTTCATACTCTGCCGGTGTGACCGGTCCCATGGCGCGGTAAGGTGGGTAATCATGCTCTCGGGTTCCAAATCCCATGCGCAGGTTGAAAATGCGCTGAAAGTTATAAACCTTTTCTGACTGCTCGATTATCCCGTCAATGTCAATCTTTTCACCGGTCACACCCTCATAAAGCCAGCAGTAATTTTCTACATGCTCAGGCACTTTGGCAGGTTCCTTGGCCGTTTTGTTGCTTTCGGGAATAATGTCATTCCACGGCAATTTACATAACCCGTGCAGGCTGAACCACGTTCGCCAGATCGGAAAGTAATGCAGGGCTTCAGCCTTGGCTTCAAAAGTGGGCAATTGTTTATGCACCATATCCATGAAAATCAGCCATGCTTCATCATGTTGCGGGCCTTTGGTCGCCAATGCGTACCCTCCTTGTTGGGCAAGCGATTCTTTGGAGAGGTACTCTGAAATTTCCAGCCCTTTGATCTCCATCCCAATATCCTGAAGAATGGTTGGGTCTGCGCCATATTTTTCAGTAAATAATCGCTTCATTGCCCGCACGCCCTGACCGATAACGACACCGAAACCCTCACCACGTGCCATCTGGTGGATCAATTCCATCACTGCTTCAAAGTTGCCCCAGGTGAGTTCTATACCGCCGGTGATTTCCTTATTCAAAATACCCAGCTCATAACATTCCATGGCAAATGCCAGCGAATTACCCAGTGAAATTGAGTCAATTCCATAGGTATCCGCATAAAAATTCATCTCCAAAACCTGCGCGGGGTCAAAAATACACAGGTTTGAAGCCAACCCACCCAGCGTTTCGTACTCCGGCCCGTCCACAAATACTTCTTCCCCTTTGTACGGGCCGGTTTGCAGGATGTAGTGAGAAACACCATGTGCGCAGGACATTGTACAACCATACCAGCATCCATCCGGGCCACGCATATCAAATTTTTGCTTCCAGACGTCACCTGCCACCCGATAAGCGTCATCATGGTGACCGAAACGGAAGTTCTTGACCGGTAAAAGGTGAAACTTATTCATGATCTCAATCAAATACGGAGTTCCCGTGCCGCGCATATCGTTTTGAGAAGCATCAAAAAGACTGATTTCCCGGTTGATCCGCTGACCAGCCTTTCGGATCAGATCCATGTTGGCAACCCCGTTGCTGTCACCGCTGATTTGGCTGTAGCGCACCACAATGGCTTTGATCCTCTTGTCCCGCAGCACACGTCCACAACCACCCCGCGCTGCCTGTTTAATGCGCACCTCATCTCGGCGCGGGTCATAATAACTGACGTTCAAGCCACAAATCGCATTGTAATTGGCTGCCTGCCCGGCTGAAATAACCGAGATTCCCCGTAATCCGCGTGGGTCATCGGCGTACAATTCAGTCAACATTCGGTTGATCAGATGGGTATCTTCCGGTTCAAGTGGAGCTTCCTCGATTCGAACGACCCCCTCGTCTCCGTCAATGTAGATGATCACATCATTTTTGGCTTTTCCCTGAATTTCCAGCGCATCCCACCCGGCAAACTTCAAATAAGGGCCAAAGTAACCCCCGCTGTTGCTGTCAATGACTGTATTGGTTAACGGCGAAATCGTTACAACCGTACATTTGCCGCTGCCCGGATAGGCCGTAATCCCTCCAATTGGCCCGCCGGCAATAACCAGTTCGTTTTCTAAATCATTCCAGCGGGTATCATCACGGATTGCATTCCACAACAGCCACAAGCAGAAACCTCTCCCGCCGGTAAAGGTACGCTTCATTGTTTCGTCTACCGGCTTACTCTGAATACGATTCTCACTGATATTGACATATAAGGTTCGATTAGCATATCCCCTCACCACCGGGCGAAGGTCATACCGAAATTCTGCCAGCAGTTTATGTGCGCTCCGCAATTTTTCCACATCGGTCTTGAACATCGGCCACTCCTTTTTTGGAAATTTCAAGAAGAATAACGATTACGATTTTCCCCTCGATTCAATTATATGAAATAGCACTATACTTTCAGCAATCCTCTGTCACTGCCTTGGTAGATGAATGTCACAATCCAATAGAACCGTCAGGATGCGTTATAATCACAGAGGAATTTAGCAGGAATCCAACCGATATGAATGTTGAAGATCAACTTGATTTATACCTGAGAGCGCGTTTCAACATCGAGCGGTGAGGAAACCTTTCCAGCGAAAACGACACCCGATTGTATGAATGAATGACCGCACCAGGTGTTC
>NZ_DAOUBL010000313.1:0-4355 GCF_034432615.1 Bellilinea sp.
TCCGATCTTCCGGGCGATTACGCCAGTATTTGACGGGGCAAACGAAAAGGAAATTGAAGCCGAACTTGCCCGAGCGTGGATTATTGACCACGCATGGAAGGAAGCCGGTGAACAAGCCTGGCAATGGCTCAAAGAACAGACTTACGACCCCGAAAGCATCCGCGATGATGATGAAGTCCGGCTGCTGTACCTTGAACAGGAATTGGCCAGCCATGGCTATGATGTGGAAAAACTTTCCTATGATGAAAATTATGCGCGCTGGTCGTGGATGGAAGTCTGGTTGCAGGAGCACGGCTACAACCCCAAAGATATCCTTGTATATGAAGAAAATGTTACCCATGACCCGCAAATGGTGGTGAAAGATCAGCATGCGGTGACAGCCTGTTTGCGCTTGTGGCTGCATGAAAATGGCATTGAAGTTGACGCAAATGCCGATGATCAACAGGTGCGCCAGCAGGCAGAAGCCTACATGTTGGAAAGCGGCAATCCCATGCCGGTAATTGGTAAAGTAACATTGCGGGATGGAAAGACGGGTATGCCTTATGACCAGCCTGTTACGGTGGGGGTGATGACCATGCTCAAGTTGCATCACCTGGTGGAAGACAAAGTGCACGCGCGCTCGACCGGTCCGTACTCGCTTGTTACCCAACAGCCTTTGGGTGGAAAAGCCCAGTTCGGTGGCCAGCGCTTTGGCGAAATGGAGGTGTGGGCGCTGGAAGCCTACGGTGCAGCCTACACCCTGCAGGAGATTTTGACCGTAAAATCGGATGACGTACAGGGACGCGTGGCTACTTACGAGGCCATCGTCAAGAATGAGCCAATTGAAGAACCCGGCCTGCCGGCATCCTTCCGCGTGCTGGTGAAGGAATTGCAGAGTCTGGGTCTGGCGGTTGAGGCGGTCATGGACTCGGGTGAGATCATCCGCTTTGGTAAAGATGAAGAACGGGTGCGTCCGCCCAAACTGGAAACCGGCTTGCTGGCATTGGGAGAGGATTTGGATGAACTGATGTGAAAGGTTGACGGGGAATCACCCCCGTGATATAATCCATCTCCGTGCCTTTACTGTCCGAAAACGCAGTTCTAACGGACGAACGGGAATCAGTGAGGCGATCTCTTGATGTGATCGCCTCCGTTGTTGAAAAAAACACATTCAATCAAGGCGAGCAATCGCCGCAGGACTAATCTTCTGGAGGCAAAAGAACGTGCCAACAATTAACCAACTGATCCGCAAAGGTCGTCAAACCAAAAAGGTCAAGAGCAAGGCTCCTGCGCTGCAATACACCTATAACTCGATGAAGCAGCGCCGCACCCGTCAGGAGAAAGGCGCTCCGCAAAAACGCGGTGTGTGCACTTCTGTGCGTACCATGACCCCCAAAAAGCCGAACTCGGCGCTGCGCAAGATTGCCCGTGTTCGTCTGACCAACATGATTGAGGTGACCGCCTACATTCCTGGGGAAGGTCATCAATTGCAGGAGCACTCGGTGGTGCTGGTGCGCGGTGGTCGTGTGAAAGACTTGCCGGGTGTCCGCTATCATATTGTGCGCGGTACGCTGGATACAACCGGAGTTGCCAAACGCGCTCAGGGTCGTTCCAAGTATGGTGCCAAGAAAGCCAAGAAATAAGCCTGACCTGAGGATGGAGAAAGTTTCATGCGTCGTACCAAACCAGAAAAAAGAGTTGTAGAACCGGATGTGCGCTATAACAGCGTAGATCTGCAAAAATTCATCCATCACATTTTGCGCCGCGGAAAGAAAAGCCTGGCGGTATCCATAGTTTATGATGCGATGGACATGATCAAAGAAAAGACCGGCCGTAATCCGCTGGAGGTTTTTGAACTGGCGCTGAAGAACGTTGGCCCAATTATGGAAGTGCGTCCCCGCCGTGTGGGTGGCGCCACTTATCAGGTTCCAATGGAAGTGCCAGGTGACCGTCGTCTGGCGCTGGCGATGCGCTGGATTGCGGATGCTGCCCGCGCTCGTGCCGGTAAATCCTTTGCAGAGAAAATTGCAGCCGAATTGATTGATGCTGCCAATAATCAGGGCAATGCCGTGCGTAAGCGCGAAGAAACTCACAAAATGGCCGAAGCCAACCGCGCTTTCTCCCATTATCGGGTGTAGCCGGTGTTTTGGCGTTTGGGTTTAGTGCAGGAAGAGTCTCATGCCGCGTAATTTTCCGTTAGAAAAGTGCCGCAATATTGGGATTATCGCTCATATTGATGCTGGGAAAACCACCACCACTGAGCGGATCCTGTTCTACACCGGCAAAACCTATCGGATTGGCTCGGTGGATGAAGGCACAACCGTCACTGACTGGATGGCCCAGGAACGGGAACGCGGTATTACCATTGTGTCTGCAGCGGTAACGGCGGAATGGAAGGGCTATCAAATCAACGTGATTGATACGCCCGGTCACATTGACTTCACGGCTGAGGTGCAGCGTTCCCTGCGGGTTTTGGACGGCGGAGTGGTGATTTTTGATGCGGTTCAAGGGGTTGAACCACAAAGTGAAACGGTCTGGCGTCAGGCAGACCGCTATCAGGTCCCGCGGATTTGTTTCGTCAATAAGATGGATCGGGTAGGTGCCTCTTTTGAGCGCACGATTGAATCAATCCGCCAGCGTTTGGGGGCGAACCCAATTGCGATGCAAATTCCCATTGGCGAGGAATCGGCTTTTGAAGGGGTGGTGGATTTGCTGACCATGCAAGCCATCACATGGGAAGATGAATTGGGCCGTGAACCAAAATACGGAAAAATACCCGATTACCTTCTGCCCCAGGCCCAGGAAATGCGCGCCATCATGGTTGAAAAGATCGCCGAATTCGAGGATGAATTGATCATCAAGTTCCTTGAAGGCGAGGAAATTTCCGTAGATGAATTGAAACAGGTGCTGCGACGAGCGGTCATTGCCAACAAAGCAACACCTGTTTTTTGCGGT
The DNA here is from genome assembly GCF_034432615.1 of Bellilinea sp. Taxonomy (GTDB): domain Bacteria; phylum Chloroflexota; class Anaerolineae; order Anaerolineales; family Anaerolineaceae; genus Bellilinea. The sequence continues at coordinate 2,935 of NZ_DAOUBL010000313.1, forward strand.
TCTTCCCTGCGCAACAAGGGGGTTCAGCCAATACTGGATGCAGTCATTGATTATTTGCCGTCACCGATGGATATCCCGCCAGTCAAAGGGGTGGACCCGGATAACCATGACCGCATCATCGAGCGTCCGGTTGATGATGATGCTCCCATGAGCGCGCTGGTTTTCAAAATTGTGGCTGACCCGTATGTGGGCAGGCTGGCCTATTTCCGGGTGTATTCGGGAAAAGTGACCCAGGGCGAAACCGTGCTCAATTCTTCCAAAAACCGCAAGGAGCGGATTGGGCGTATGGTGCGCATGTACGCTGACCGGCGCGAAGACATCACCGAAGTGTATGCAGGAGATATTGGGGCTGTTCTGGGTTTCAAGGATACCTTTACCGGTGATACCCTGTGCGACCCCAAGAATCCGATTTTGCTGGAAAGCATCACCTTCCCCGAACCGGTCATTTTTGTGGCTGTGGAACCGAAAACCACCGCCGATCAAGACCGCATGGCAGAAGCCCTGCGCCGGTTGGCCGAAGAAGACCCTACATTCAAGGTGCGCACAGATGAAAATACCGGCCAGACCATCATTGCCGGTATGGGCGAACTGCATCTGGACATTATCGTAGACCGTATGATGCGTGAATTCCGCGTTCAGGCCAATGTTGGCCGCCCGCGGGTTTCCTACCGCGAAACGATTACCCGCCCGGTAATCGGAGTCAATTACAAGTATGTCAAACAAACCGGCGGTCGTGGTCAGTACGGGCATGTGGTTCTGACCCTTGAGCCACTTGAACGCGGTAACGGCATCCGTTTTGTAGATCGAATTGTGGGCGGTGTTATTCCTAAGGAATACATCCCGGCAGTCGAAAAAGGTATTTTGGAAGCGGCCGAGTCGGGGATTCTGGCGGGGTATCCGGTGACGGATATTCAGGTCACCCTGACCGATGGATCCTATCATGAGGTTGACTCCAGTGAAATGGCGTTCAAAATGGCTGCCATTTTTGCCTTCAAGGAAGGCATGCAGCGCGGAGCGCCGGTACTTTTGGAGCCGATCATGAAAGTGGAGGTTGTGTTACCGGAAGAATATTTGGGTGATGTACTGGCTCAATTGAATTCCCGCCGGGCTGAAATCCAGGGAATGGATATGCGTCCGGGCAATGCGCAGGCCATCCGCGCGCTGGTGCCATTGGCCGAAATGTTTGGGTATACCACCGAGCTGCGCTCGGCTACTCAGGGTAGGGGCGTCTATTCGATGGAGTTTGACCACTATGCCCCGGTACCCGAATCGGTAAAACAAAAAATTCTCAACTAATATCATTCACTGAATTCCTATCAGGACTTTTTGCGAGGAGAGATTAAATCACATGGCGAAGCAAAAATTTGAGCGAACGAAACCGCATCTGAACGTAGGGACCATGGGGCATATTGACCATGGCA
>NZ_DAOUBL010000314.1:0-4887 GCF_034432615.1 Bellilinea sp.
CAAAGCTGTTGAACCGGTCGGTCAATCCCGCCCCGATTGGCAGATCATCAGCGACCTGGCGCAGCGCGTGATTGCCGCGAGCGAGCGAAAACCCGCCCCAGCGCCTCAGGCCGGCTGGCAGTATTCCTCGCCTGCTGAAATCATGGATGAGGTTGCCAGAGTTACTCCATCCTATTCAGGCGTCAGTTTCGAACGGTTAGATCGTGGAGAAAATCTGCATTGGCCGGTCAAAGGCTACGATCACCCCGGCACCCCCATTCTACACATCGGGCAGTTCACCCGTGGCAAAGGCCTCTTCTCGCCAACCACCGATGTTCCACCCGCCGAAAGGCCGGATGCAGAATTCCCCATGCTGATGAACACCGGCCGGGTTTTGTATCACTGGCACGGTGGCGAAATGACCCGCCGCGCCAAAGGTTTGATGGAAGTTTATCCTCAACCATTGATTGAATTGAACCCCGAAGACGCCTTGCGTCTTGGCATTAACGGAAATCGCAAGGTGCGGGTTACTTCTCGTCGTGGCAGCATTGTTTCAGAAGCCTGGGTGACAGACCGGGTACCAGAAGGAATGGTTTATGCCAACTTCCACTTCCCGGAAGCCAACGCCAATGAGTTAACCATCGCGGCGCTGGATCCGATTGCGAAAATCCCAGAATTCAAAATTACAGCTGTAAAGGTCGCTTTAGCGGAAGAGTAAGTTGGAAAATGTCTGTTTTACCGGTATGGGTCTATTCGAGCATAGAATCATTCACTAATCTTTGAGAAGGAGAGTGTCTGGAATGATTACCCTGACAATTGACGGCCAAAAAATCGAGGTTCCGGAAGGCACCACCGTCTTGAACGCTGCTCGAAAAGCGGGCATCCATATACCCACCCTATGTGATCATCCGCACCTGAAGCCCTATGGCGGATGTCGGTTGTGTATGGTTGAGATTGAAGGTTTTCGTACCTTACAGGCCTCCTGTACTATACCGGCAAGTAACAACATGGTGGTTCGAACCACCTCTGATCAAATCCGCAAAGCCAGAAAATTCGTCCTGACTCTGATATTTAGTGAGCGAAATCACTTTTGCCCATATTGTCAGGTCAGCGGCAGCGATTGCGAGCTGCAAAATGCCGCTTATGGGGAGGGAATGACCCACTGGCCATTACAACCCAACTGGCAGCCCTACCCGATGGACGCTTCTCACCCGTACTTTATTCTGGAACATAACCGCTGCATCCTGTGCCGGCGCTGCATCCGCGCCTGTTCGGAATTAGTGGGAGCAAACACCCTGGGGGTCGAAGAACGCGGTGCAAAGACCTTCGTGATTGCCGACCTGAATGTACCTCTGGGTGAAAGCTCTTGTGTATCCTGCGGGATGTGCGTTCAGGTTTGCCCCACCGGTGCATTGATTGACCGGCGCAGCGCATATCGCGGTCAAAACACCACCGTAGATCACCATCAAACCGTTTGTGTAGGCTGTTCGGTCGGCTGTGGTTTGGATATCCTCACCCGTGATCAACAGTTGATTCGCATTGATGGCAATTGGGACGCCAAAGTGAACGGCGGGGTAACCTGCAAAGTTGGTCGCTTTTACCCGGCTTTTGATGATCGTGAACGGATCAAAACACCGCTGGTACGCAAAAACGGCACGCTTCAGCCGGTTTCATGGGAAGAAGCACTGAATGCAGCTGCCGAGAAGATCAAGACAGCTTCCGGGGATGGCCTCGCTGCGCTTGCATCTACCCGCCTGCCGCTCGAAAGCCTGGCTCTCTTCCGCCAGTTATTCGCTGACCGCTTGCGCAGCGAGATGGTCACGTCCACCGAGGAAGGAAGCCGCACGGCAATCCTCTCCAAATGGGCTGAAAAACTGGGCAAGGCTTTTGAAGGTAACATTGATCAGGTTCACGAAGCCGGAGCCTTCTTCATCATGGGTGCTGATCTCATCAATGAACATGAAGTTTTGGGCTTTTTCATCCGCAGGCGATTCCCTGAAGGGATTAAATTGATCGTGGTGGACGAAGATCAAAATCAGCTGGGCGATCTCGCCCATTGTGCCTTGACCCCCCAAAAGAAATCCCTGGCTGTCTTGCTGAAGGGGTTAATCGCCGCTGTAGCCAAACTCGGCCAAAATCGCATCCCCTTTGAAGGTCAACCAGATGAAGAAGTGCAAAAGGCCAGTAGCGCTTGTGGTGTGGCCTCGGATCTGTTATTAGAAGCAGCTTTCCAGTTGACCAATAGCGAGAAACCGATCATCATCTACGATCCGGCTATGACGAATGATGAAATGATGAGCCTGCTGATTACCCTGAGTCAGACAACTGGGGCTACCATGATCAGCATCAAAGGCGGAGCAAATGCCATGGGTGCTGCTCAACTGGGCATGGATAAATCCTTCAAGCTGAATGGTCATCAGGTAGCCTACATTGCCATCGGCGACGAAGAACCAAAAGAAAAGCTCATTCAGCAGATTGAAAATTGCTCAGGTATCATCGTTCAGGCCAGTTACTACTCCCGCTTAACCGCTATGGCAGATGTTGTCCTGCCAGTTGTGAACTGGCTGGAACAGGATGGGCATTTTATCAACCTGGATGGCAGGTTGCAGACCGCAACGAAAGCCCTCCAACCGCCCGAAACCGTGTGGACAAATGAAGCGGTGCTTACTGCACTTGCAGAGAAACTTGGTATGATAATAGAAAGTGACTGGGAAAGCGTTGCTACTCAACGGCCCTCTCCAGTCAGCATTGCTGCCTGAGATTTATCGTCAGATAACAGAAAGGAGAAACGATTATGAGTAAGCCGAAAGTTGCATCTGATTGGATGGCAGGTTGTGCTGGCTGTCACATGTCTCTTTTGGACATGGATGAACGCATTATTCAGATTGCAGAGCTGGTGGACTTGCGTTCCACGCCGATAACCGACCTGAAACACCCGGATGAAAGCGGTGTGGATGTTGGAATCTTGGAGGGCGGTATCAATAATACCAGTAACGAAGAAGTCGCAAAAATGATGCGCAAACGCTGCAAGATCCTGGTTGCGCTGGGAGATTGTGCTGTGTTCGGAGGTGTTCCGGCTATGCGCAATTTCTTTACCATTGAAGAAACCCTGCGCCGGGCTTATGTTGAAACCGAAAGTACCGATTCAGAAGGAAAAATTCCAGACGACCCCGAGCTGGCAAAACCAACCCGTGTGCGGGCGGTTCATGAAGTTGTGCCGGTGGATATTTTTGTGCCCGGTTGCCCGCCAGATGCAGATACGATCTTCTATGTCCTTTCAGAACTGGCACAGGGCCGCCGCCCGGTTATGAAAGACGACAAACTGCACTGGCACTAAACGGAGGCTAAGATTATGACTACACAGAAAATCACTATTGAACCGGTAACCCGGATTGAAGGTCATGCTAAAGTGACCATTCACCTGACACCAGAGGGGAATGTAGACCGGGCATACTTGCATGTCAATGAATTCCGCGGGTTCGAAAAATTCTGCGAAGGGCGCATGGTTTTTGAAATGCCCACCATCACCCCGCGAATTTGCGGTATTTGCCCCGTTTCTCATCATTTGGCGGCTGCCAAAGCCGGTGACGAGGTGTATGGCTCACCCCCTCCCCGTCCCGCTCAATTGCTGCGGGAACTGATGCACATGGGACAAATCATCCAAAGCCACGGCATGCATTTCTTTGAATTAGCCGGCCCGGATTTACTGCTCGGCTTTGACGCCGATCCGGCCATACGAAATGTGGTCGGTTTGATACAAACCAATCCCGAACTGGCTTTGAAAGCTGTCAATTTACGCAAGTACGGGCAGGAAATTATCCACATTCTCGGCGGACGACGGATTCACCCCGTTTTTGCCGTCCCCGGCGGAGTCAATAAAACCTTAAAAGTTTCCGAGCGGGATACCATTTTGGCGGGCCTGGATGAAGTCATCTCTGCAATCCAATTGGGGATTCAAATCTTCAAGGGCTGGGCCGAAAAGAATCGCGAGGACATTGATAAATTTGCTGTTTTCCCAACCGGTTACCTGGGCCTGGTCAAAGCCGGTAATACCCTCGAATTGTTTGATGGGGATGTACGCCTGATTGATTCAAGTGGAAAACAATTAGAACTGTTTGACGGGCGCAAGTATCTGGATTACATTGCTGAACATGTCGAATCCTGGTCGTATTTGAAGTTCCCCTACTACAAAAAGCTGGGCTATCCGGCGGGTGTGTATCGCGTGGGGCCGTTAGGCAGATTGAATGCCAGCGATCGCATCGCTACACCACTTGCAGATGCTGAGCTGCGCGAGTTTAAGGCTCTCAACAGCGGAAAACCGGTAGAAAATACCCTTTACTACCACTATGCCCGCCTGATTGAAGCACTTTATGCAGCAGAGAACGTGCGCGTATTGTGCGAAGATCCGGATATCCTCAGCACGGATATTCTCAACACCCGTCAGAATTTCCAAGGCGAAGGAGTTGGTGTCATTGAAGCCCCCAGAGGAACATTGTGGCATCATTACTGGGCGAACCCCAACGGTCAGCTAAAGCGTGTTAACATGATTGTTGCTACCGGCAACAACAACTGGGCAATGAGCCACGCAGTGGATAGCGTTGCCAAAACTTATATCAACGGGCAGCAGATTCGTGAAGGCCTGTTGAATCGCGTGGAAGCGGCCGTGCGGGCATACGATCCCTGTCTTTCCTGCTCCACCCATGCAGTCGGCCAAATGCCCATCACCGTTGAAATGGTTGATGATCAGGGTAATTTATTAAAGACGATCACCCGATAGCATGGATACGGATCAGAACGAACAAAAGCAGCAGGTTCCTGTTCCTTCATTACATCCACAACAGGAACCTGCTGTGGAACGAATCCTCATGCTGGGGTATGGCAACCTGGACCGCCAGGACGACGGTGTTG
>NZ_DAOUBL010000315.1:0-2590 GCF_034432615.1 Bellilinea sp.
CCATTCTGGCGGCTTGCGGCGGCAATGCTGCTACGCCGGCCCAAAAACCGGCCCGATTTGCGGTGTACGCGCTCAACAGCGAGCCGCTGACCAGCTGGGACCCGGCAATCGAGTATTCCAACGGCATTCATGTGCACAACAATATGTACGAGCAGCTGCTGCGGTATGATACTGCTGCAAAAAAAGCGGTGCCGCTGCTGGCCGAGTCGTTCACCGTTTCGGATGACGGACTGACCCACACCTTCAAGCTGCGCAAGGGGGTCAAGTTCCAAAACGGGGATGAAATGACCGCCGAAGATGTTAAATTCTCCATAGAACGGACGATGGAGCTCGGCGCCGGAGCTTCATACATCTGGTCGGCGGTTGAGGCAATTAATGTGGTTGACCCGCAAACGGTTGAATTCAAACTGGCTTATAAGGCACCGCTGGAGCTGATTGCCTCGACCGGTTATGCCGCATTTATCTACTCCAAAAAATGCGTAAAGGAGGATAATTCCTGGATTGAAGAAGCCAAAGGCTGCGGAACCGGCCCCTACATGTTGAAAAGCTCCAAATGGGGCGACGAGGTGATTTTGGAGAAATTTGCCGATTACTGGGGCGGGTGGCAGGAAAACAGTTTCGATACCGTGGTATTCCGCAAGGTTGCAGAACCGGCAACCCGCCGCCAGTTGATTGAAACCGGCGAAGCCACCATTACCGTAGAACTGCCCTATACCGACATCGAAGCCTTGAAGCAGAATCCCAATGTGACCGTCTATGTGGAACCTTCTTTTCAAAACCTGATCGGCATGTTCAATACCCGCAAGCCCCCGCTGGATAATGTGGATGTGCGCCGGGCATTGGCCTACGCTTTTCCCTATGAACAGGTGGTCAATACGGTCATTGGCGGGTATGGGCGGCAATCTTACGGTATGGTGCCCTTTGGTCTGTGGGGCTGGAGCGATCAATTGCCGCAGTACAAACATGACCTTGAAAAGGCAAAACAGCTGCTGGAAAAAGCCGGTTATGGGCAGGGAGGTTTTAAACTTTTGCTGACCTATACCGCCGGCAATGAAGCCGAAAAGAGCGCTGCCGAACTGTACAAAGCCGAACTGGCAAAACTCAACATTGACCTTGAGATTCGCGGGATGCCGTGGGACAGCCAGTGGGAGATGGCAAAAGGCCCGGCTGAGAATCGTCAGGATATTTTTATGATGTACTGGTGGCCGGACCTTCCCAGCCCGTACTCCATGCTCTTCAGCACCTTCCATTCCGAAGAAGAGCCGCTCTTCAATCTGGCGTACTACAATAATCCTGAATTTGACCGCTTGATTAATGAAGCCAATGAATTGACCTCGACCGATTTTGCCAAAGCCGAGCAAATGTTCATTGACGCTCAGAGGTTATTGCTGGAGGACGCCGCTTCGCTGTTCATTTATGACCGCCAAGACATCTGGGTAACCGTCAAGAACCTGAAAGGTTTCCAATTCAACCCGGCTTACCCAACCGTGGTGTTCTTCCACCAGTTGACCCTTGAATAAGAATCGGAGTTAAACCCGTCAGCACTGACGGAATTGGGGGGCGCAGTAAGGTTAACCGCTGCGCCCCCCACCGATATGGATGATTTTCCGAACGGGCATGCAGGACCCAAGGATGCAACTACTCATACTTCGGAGTGTAAAACGGGAATGAGAAAATTCATTCTGCGCCGTTTGCTGCTCGGCGTGATTGTGTTGTTTGGTGTCGCCTTCATTACCTTCTTCATTGCGCGGGTGGTGCCTTCCGACCCGGCCGCAAAGTGGGCCGGGCCGCGAGCCACGCCTGAACAGATTGCCAGAGCCAGAATTGAACTGGGTCTGGACAGGCCGCTCATCGTCCAGTTCGGCAAGTACCTGCTCGATCTGGCACAGGGCAATCTGGGCTATTCTCTGCGCACCCGCCGTCCGATTACGCTGGAATTACTGGAAAGCCTGCCGGCGACCATAGAACTGGTGCTGATTTCCACCCTTGCAGCCGTGTTTGTGGGTATTCCATTGGGGGTGCTCTCCGCCAAGCATAAAGACCGTCTGCTGGATCACCTCAGCCGTTTGTTTGCCATTGGTGTGGTATCGCTGCCCACCTTTTGGATTGGCTTGATTTTGCAGCTGGTTTTTGCGCGCACCCTGCAGCTGTTTCCATTGGGCGGCCAGCTCAGCACAGAAATCAAGATTATGATGGAAATTCCCAAAGTGACCGGCTTTTTGCTGTTTGACTCTCTCATCACCGGCAACTTCACCATTTTCACCGACGCTGTGTGGCATCTGGTGCTGCCCGGCATCACCATTGGTTTGTACCCGATTGGGTTGGTTGCCCGGATGACCCGTTCGGCGTTGCTGGAAATTCTCAATGAAGATTACATTACTGCAGCTCGTTCTTATGGATTGAAAGAACGGGTTGTCCTCTGGTCGTATGCGCTGAAAAATTCCATCGGACCCACTTCCACCGTGGTGGCCCTTTCGATTGGATATACGCTGGTCAACACGTTTCTGACCGAATCCATTTTCAGTTGGCCTGGAATCGGCAGTTACATTGCTACAGCCGTAATCGGATTGGATTACCCGGCCATCATGGG
>NZ_DAOUBL010000316.1:0-10929 GCF_034432615.1 Bellilinea sp.
ATTGTGGTTGCTGATCCCCACCGACCGGGGCACGAAGTGCGCTATCACCCCGGGGAAACCAACGTGCGCCGCGCAAATGTGTTTGTCATCAATAAAGTGGATACGGCCAGCCCGGATGCGGTCATAGCTGTGCGGGAAAGCCTCTCGGCGCTTAACCCAAAAGCAACGATCATTGAAGGCGCATCCCCCCTGTTTGTGGATCGTCCAGAGGAAATCCGCGGAAAACGCGTGCTGGTCATCGAGGACGGCCCAACTCTGACGCATGGTGAGATGGCTTACGGGGCGGGCTGGGTGGCTGCCCGCCGGTTTGGCGCAGCCGAAATTGTAGATCCCCGTCCGTTTGCGGTTGGTTCAATTGCTGCGACCTACCAGAAGTACACTACCACAGGCCCGATTTTGCCGGCAATGGGCTACGGCGAAGAGCAAATGCGCGATTTGGAACAAACCATCAATAACTCCGATGTGGATCTGGTCATTTCGGCGACACCAATTGACCTGAATCGTGTGATTAAGATTCGCAAGCCCATGCAGCGTGTCCGCTATGAATTGCAGGAGATTGGGCAACCGACCCTAGAAGATGTTTTGAAAGCCAAGTTTGGCAAGTGAATCGAATTTCAGGAGAATAACCTGAGCCTGACCTTCCCCCATTCTGCCAAAGCAGAGTGGGGGAAGACCAAGGCGGATAGTCTGGTAAAGCGATGTTCATTGACGAGGCTGTAATATACGTTCGTTCCGGTAAAGGGGGAGATGGTTTTGTCCATTTTCATCGGGAAAAGTATGTAAACCGCGGTGGCCCGGATGGGGGAGATGGCGGGCGCGGCGGCGATGTGATTTTGGAAGTACTCCCAACCCTGAATACGCTGGTGAACTTTCGGTATCAACGTAAGTTCATTGCACAGGATGGCGCAAAAGGGGGAGTCAACAACATGACCGGTAAATCGGCAGAGGATTTAATTATCCCTGTTCCGCCCGGTACTGTGGTTTACGATGCCGACACTGGAGAATTGTTGGGTGACCTGGTGGAACCCGGACAACGGCTGGTGGTGTGTAAGGGGGGGCGCGGCGGACGCGGAAACGCCCGTTTTGCAACACCCCGCAATCAGGCACCACGAATTGCCGAAAAGGGCGAACCCGGTGAGGAAAGAAACCTGCGGTTGGAATTGAAATTGATTGCCGATGTGGGGATTGTGGGGGTGCCCAATGCGGGCAAATCCAGTTTACTTGCGGCGGTGACCAACGCCAGACCTAAAATTGCCGACTATCCTTTCACAACCCTGGAACCCAATCTGGGAGTGGCGGATCTGGACGAAAACACCAGTCTGATTCTGGCTGATATTCCGGGGTTGATTGAGGGTGCTCATCAAGGCGTTGGGTTGGGTGATGCGTTCTTGCGTCATATTCAGCGCACACGGGTATTGATTCACCTGCTGGATGGTCAATCTGCCGATCCGCTGGCGGATTTCAGTCAAATCAATGCGGAACTGGCGTTGTTTGACCCGCAACTGGTGCAAAAGCCGATGATTGTGGCATTGAATAAAATTGACCTACCCGAAGTGCAACAACGCTGGGAGACCCTCCGCACCGAATTGGAGAAGAAAGGCGTGCAGCAACCCTATGCCATCTCGGCTTTGGCACACATCGGGCTTGAACCGCTGCTGTGGCGGTGCGTGGAGTTGCTCAAAACAGCGCCTGAGCCTCAAAGGCGAGAAGAGCTTCCCGTCTACCGGCCGGGCGATGATCCACGGGAATTCACCATCAGCCGCACCCCGGATGGCGGCTTCAAAGTCAAAGGGGCAGCCATTGAACGGGCAGCAGCGATGACTTATTGGGAATTTGAAGGTTCGGTGCGCCGTTTTCAACGGTTGATTGAACGTTTGGGGGTTGAAGAAAAACTGCGCGAAATGGGCATTCAAAACGGGGATACGGTCTATATCGGCGATGATTACGAATTGGAATGGCAGGAATGACGAGGGAACGTATCGGCATTTTTGGCGGGACGTTTGACCCTCCACATGTCGGTCATCTGATTCTGGCTGCCGAAGCGCAGGATCAGCTGCGACTTGACCGTCTGTTATGGGTTTTGACTCCCGACCCGCCTCATAAACAGGATCAAAGCATTTCTCCGCTGGCCATCCGCATGAAGCTACTGATGGCGGCGATCGGCGATAATCCATCCTTTGAACTTTGCCGTGTGGATATGGATCGTCCCGGCCCGCATTATGCGGTGGATACGGTGAAAATTCTGAAAGAACAGTACCCATCGGCTGAATTCTTCTATTTGATCGGCGGGGACTCACTGCACGACTTGCCAACGTGGTTTCAGCCCCGGCGGCTGATTGAATTGATTGATGGGTTAGGCGTCATGCGTCGGCCGGGTGATCAAGTGGATTTGAGGAATTTGGAGCAGAAAATTTCCGGTTTATCTGCTAAAATTTGCTTTATCGAAGCTCCCTTGTTAGAAATTTCGGCGCGCCAAATCCGTCAGCGGATTGCAGCAGGGCGGGCTTACCGCTATTATGTTCCTCCCGCTGTTTTTCGCTTAATTGAGGAATTGAAACTTTATCGGCAACCGTTCTCTTCTGCGATTGCAGATTCGGATGTGTAAATCCCAGATGAACCTGCGTAATTTACTGGTCAAATGTTTGTGGTGGGGTTCGCTCTTGTGGCTATCAGCAGCCTGCACACCGCTTGCCGGTAATCAGGCGGTCACCGAAATCACGCCTACCGCATTTGTGGCTGCCGACTTAACCAATGACGGGTTGGCGGTTATCCCGAGTCGTGCCTGTCTGCTTCAACAGGCTGTTGTCATTCAAACCGACCGGCAAATGGGTGATATGCTTGCCTGGTCGAAGGATTCCGCTCATCTTGCTTTTATAACGCCGGTCAACGATAGTTGGGGCTGGTATCAGGGGGATCTGGTCATTCTGAATGTGCTCAACGGAGAAAGCCGGCGAACGAAAGATATCCGTGTTGCCGGAGATTTGACCTGGTCCCTCTCGGGAGAAAAGATTGCTTTTGTTATCCTCCGGCCGGCGGAAGCGCAGTATTCTGTGGGGGTCTATTCTCTTGCGGATGGGAAAACGCTGGATCTGTATGATGTTGCGGTGACCGACGAATTTTCCAGCCTGAAAGGAATTGTGGGCTGGCGTTCCGATCAAGTGCTGCAAATTTCCGAAAGTTGTGGGGTGGATTGTGTGCGTTACTTGGAATACAATCTGCTCAGTGGAGTAAAAACCGTGCTGGAAGAGTCACGCCCGGGACAGGATACCAGCTTAAGAATTGTCCTCAACCAGCCGGGTGTGGTTCCCAACCGCAACTGGCGTAACGCCAACTGGTCACCGGATGCCCGGCGGGTATTTTTCACGGATCGGACGAATGTTGCCTGGATTGGCGATCTGACTGCCAGTACCAAAGCAGCTTTGCCAATGGAAACGCTGCCCGTCGCCGAGTCCAAATGGTCGGCTGACGGGCAGTTAATTGCGGTGAGAACCGCTGAAAATCTTTATATTTTTGGGGTGGACGGCTGCCGGTAATGGATTACTGGGTAATCAATTCCAGATTTCCAACGCCCATATTGAGGTTAATTTCAATTTTTGGGCCGTTTCCATCCGTTTCATACACATTATTGGCGATGCGCCATGTACCACGCGGTTGAACGTTGCTCAAACCGCCGCTGATGACAACCCGCGCTGGTGTTCCGGCGGGGATGATAATTTTCAGGCTGCTCACCCCGGCAGTGATGCTGGCATCCAGATCTTGTTGCAGACTGCCAGAAAAGTCAAGCGTATAAGAACCTGTTCCGCCTTCAAAGTTCAAGAAGGCCGGGCTGGCATTTCCCAGTCCGTAGAGGGAAACTTCCGAAGCCCCGGTTCGATAGCGCAGGCTTTCCATGCGCACCGGATTGGGTTGGTCAAAGCGCACCTCTGCCTGACTGGCTCCATCCTGAATGTTCAGGCGGGTCAGGGCAACACCGCTCAGGTTGAGCGTGCCCTGGTAAGCTCCGGCAGCAATATCCAGTTCTAAGGGGGTGCTGCCCAATTTCAACTGCCAGCGATTGACAACATCCCTGGTCGGGATCCGCAGGTTATCCCTGCGGCCCTGCCGGATGATCAGACTTCGTCCATCACGGATGACTTCCGGTTTCCATTCCGAGATATTGTATTGAATTTCACCTTCGACCAGCTTTTCGCCGCCGCCCTGAATGTCCAATTCCCCGGCTCCCATTTCAATGGAAACTTTGGCAGTATGGGCATCTTCAGGCGGTGCTTCGCTAACGGTGAAAGTTTGGGTTGCTCCGGTTTTGGCTTCCGGCATATTGACGGTGAAGGAACAGGCCAGCGAGCTGAACACAATCGCAATCAAAGGAAAAAGAGCAAGATGTTTATTTTGAATTTTCATAACAGGCCTTTTACCCAATTAATCTTCTTTCGGAGATGGAGAGAATTCTTCTGGTGATATTGGAGCAGCAGGCGGCGGGGTAGGGGGTGTTGAGGCAGGGACATAGACTACCGTTGGCGGCTGCGGGTAAGCTTTGGTACCAAATTGGGTGAGAATGATACTGCCCAGACCAACGCTGGCAACCAGCAGGGACATTAAACCGCCCAGACAGAATAAATAACCCAATAACCAGACGATGAGCCCCAACACCAGCGTGCCGATGCCGGCAGAAACGGCTTCCACCCATTGGGTTTTCAACATACTGGCGATGCGCTCACCAATCAGGTAGCCGACCGCAACCCAGCCGATCAGCAGGGCAAGGGCGAGGACCAGCATGCCAATCAGTGCCACCGGGATCAGCAGGATGGTAATGATCAACACAATCAGGACAAAAGGCGCAACGACCAGCGTCAACAACCCGATACCGCCGCTCAGCAATGTTTGATCGGAAATTGTGTTGCCAATCACCCGCAGCGGACGAGGCATCAGCAGAGCCACTACCAGAGCCAGAACAGCCATTGCCAGGATGCGCAAAATGTTTGACAGGGCATCCCTCATCCATGAGGTGAAAAGGCGCAGAGGTGAGGGGCTGCCGGGTGGTGTGAAATCAAACCGGTCAAAATTGAACATCAACGTTTGCGGGTTAAGCCGATTGATGCCCCCCAAAACCGTTGAACCTTCGGCCTGGCTGACCGCTCCCCCAATGATTTGAACGCCACCCCGTACAAACGAGGTTTCGTTCAGGTTGACATTGCTGCCGATGGCGCTGATATCCCCGTCAACTTCACCATCCACTTGAAGGTTGCCGCCCAAAATGACAATGTCTTCGGTGACTTTGGCATCCTGTTCAATGATTGCGTTTCCCCCAATGATGACCAGCGAGCCGTTCAGGGTTTGGGAAGAGCGCAAAACATAGTTTTCACCAAAAATCAGTTGATCCCCATTAAATTGTTCTCCCGGTGGGGGGGGGGTTTGTGCCAGTCCAATTGCCGGGGTTGCCAGTGTGATGAGAATTGTGAGGATAAGAAATGTGAAGAGCGCTATTTTTTTCATTGTTCATGTACTCCTAGATGGGATAGGCGCTGAAGCGTCAGGAACCATAAGCCAAGCAATAAGGTTGACCAGCCTGCCAACAGGAAAACGAACACCATAAGCGCGAGCGGGGGGATTTGACCGGCCCAGTAAAAGAAAATGTACTGGATTTCAGACCAGCGTTGAGGAGCAAGCGCAACCCAGCCGATCATGTCTGAAAGCAGTTGGGCAGGTGGAATAATCCAGAGGAGTCGAACTATAAAAGCAATGCTCAGCAGAACAAAGGCGCTACCCAGGCCAATGAAAACAGCTCGAATCTGCCTTTTTTGCTGAAGTGCTTTTCTTTGGGCAAGGCTTGCCTGAAAGCGGTTGACAAACTGGGGAGGGGCTGGAGTGAGCGGGGGCTTTTGCAACAGTTGTTCCACCTCGCTCCAGCCGGACTGAATCCGGTTACAGTGCTGGCAGGATTTGAGATGGGCTTCTAACTCTGCAATTTGATCAGAGGTCAGGTTTTCACGGTTGAAGATCCAGTTTTCAAAAGGCAGGTGACTCATCATGAATCCTCTCGGTCATGGCGTAATGCTGGCTCTGATATTGCTGCGCCAATCGCAGGCGCGCACGATGCAGCCGGCTCTTTACAGCACTCACTGAAAGTTGCAAAGCCTGACTGATTTCCTCTTCAGAGCACTCGTACCAGTAGCGCAGGATGACAGCAGCCCGATCTTGAGGATTGAGGGAAGAAAGAAGCGATTGTATAGATTGTCGTTCTTCGTTTTCCCGGACTTGTTTTTCGGGTTCGGGAGTGTGGTCGGGGATAACTTCTTCCATCCAATCCTCAATTTCCATAGTGGTGATCCGCTTTTTCCGTTGCTGGTCAATGCAGTAGTGGGCGGCAATGGAGAGTAACCAGGTTGCAAAAGACCGATTGCGATCATAGCGGCGAATTGCCTGAAAAGCTCTCCAAAAAGTTTCCTGCGCGGCGTCCTCTGCTTCTTGCGCGTTTCCCAGCATTCGGTAGCACAAATTGTAAACGGGGTTCTGGTATTGCAGAACAAGGCTTGTAAAGGCTTCCTCATCCCCGTTTTGTGCTCGGATGAGCATGTCCATCTCGTGATTGATCACCGACTGCTCCTGCGCTCTTGTTCTAGTACCATATACGCAACCCGAGCGGATTAGTTGCATGGAACAGGTTTTTGAGCGAAATCTCTTAACCTGTTCTCATCATAACATAGTCAGGTCAACAAATACCTGTACCAAAGGCGAGTTCAGCGATGACCACTAGAATGAACTTGCGATGTGAATGCGGCTGAGCAAGAAAAATTCTAATCCGAAGGCTCTTTTTGGTGAATTGTAGCAGGTAAAAATTCTCGAAATTGTGCCAGCAACATTGCGCTGAAAATAAGCACACATCCAAAAATTTGCAGAGGGAAGAGCTGTTCACCAAGCAGTAAGTATCCCAATAGAGCGGCAAAGACGGCTTCCATGCTGAACAGGATAGCGGCATCGGTAGTGGGGGCGTTGCGTTGACCAACAACTTGTAAAGTAAAACCCAAACCTACCGGAAACACGGCCGAATAAAACACCGCCCACCATGCCTGAGGTTGGGGAGCGGTGAAACGGTCAAAAAGTACGGCTCCGATGGTATTCAGGAATGCCGTGATGGCAAACTGCCCCATTGCGAATTGTAAATTATCCATGCGGCGCGCCATCCTGCCCACCACGATGACATGCCCTGCCCATATAAAGGCACCCGCCAGCTCATACCAATCGCCGGGAGCCGGTTCAAATGCGCCACCGGTACTGAGGAAAAGCGTACCAAGGACTGCCAGAAAAGCCGCCACCCATGTAGTCCAATGGATGACCTCGCGCCAAAAAAGCCACAACAGTAAAGGGATGATGACAACATAGAGTCCAGTAAGAAATCCGGCATTGGCGGCGGTTGTGGTTTTCAAGCCAATTTGCTGAAAAGTGCTGGCAGTGAAAAGCAGCACTCCCGCTGTGAGAACACCTCCCCAATTTTTACGCTCCAGACGAACTTTCTTGCCTAAAAGAGCGGCAAGGAAAAGCGTTCCAATCCAGAATCGCACACCGTTAAAGGTGAAATGCCCCATGCTTTGGGCGGCAATACTTTGGGCGATAAATCCGCTGCCCCAAATGAACGAAACGAACAGAAGAATAGCATCAGATTTGATCCGTTCCGGTGGGGCGGGTTTGAATCCATGTTTCAGCGTGAGCGGCATTGTTCGAATTCCCGATGGCGTTGAAGGCGAAAAAGGAATTTCCTGGAGCTGCTGACCTATTCTTCGAGCGTAAAGCCCACCTTGAAGGTAACCTGCCACTGTTTGACCTGTTCTTCCTCAATTCTGCCGCGAATTTCGACAACTTCCAGCCATTGCATATGGCGGATGGTTTGGGCAGCGCGGGCTACGGCGGTTTGAATGGCGTCTTCAATGCTGGTTGGAGATGTTCCAGTAATTTCAATCAGTTTATAGGTGTGTTGGGCCATTTTTCCCTCTCAAAATGAAGATAGTCGAGAATTACTCCCAGTCTTCTGGAATGTAACGCCGCCAGCGTTTTAACTGACTGCGGTGCTGCTTTGATGTGCGGCGAGCAGCCCTCGCCGTAATGGTTGGCTGGGTAGGTTTCCGTGTTTTGGGTATGAGCAAGGCTTGCTGGATTAACTCATTCAATCGCCGTAAAGCATCCGTGCGATTTTGTTCTTGAGTTCGATAGCGTTTTGCTTCCAGAATTAAGACCCCTTCATCAGTGACTTTTTGTCCGGCTAATTGAATTAACCTTTCTTTTACCTCATCTGGCAGGGTGGAAGATGCCCGAATATTAAAGCGTAATTGAACCGCAGTGGCTACTTTATTGACATTTTGTCCACCCGGGCCAGAAGCGCGGATGAAATCGAACTCAATTTCATCTTCTGGAATTTGGATCGGGTCTGGCTGGCTGGGCATATCATAAGTATAACAGGATGGATTTGCTTTCAGATATAATTTGTTTGGAAAATCAATTTTGTTTTTCAAAAGGAGACTGACGATGGAGCTGGAACAGGTACGCAACAAAGTCAAAGCGGCTGCCTGGCAGGCAATTGCGCAAAGCGGCGTGAACATGACATCCCTTTCGAGTGATGACCAGAATAAACTGGTGGATGCAATTACGGCTCAAATGCTGGTGGTGATGGATGAGGTGATTGGGTCGGATGCGGATGATCAACTCACCCGTTTTGCTGATACCGGTGATGAGGAGCAGGTCTTGTGGAAAGGCAGGCCGTTACTCTCGCTGGTGGAATATTATGTGATAACCAGCGAACGGATTAAAGTGGTGAGGGGGCTTTTGGGAAAAGATTATGAAAATTATGAGCTGATTCGCGTTCAGGATATTGACTTCGCGCAATCGGTTGGAGAAAGGATTCTGGATATCGGCGATATCCGCATCAAAGGCGCCGACCCCTCTCATGAGGAAATTGTGCTGAGGAATATCAAAAATCCGCATGAGGTTTATGAATTGCTGCGCAAAGCATGGCTGGCAGCGCGCAAGAAATATGGGTTAATCTTTCGTGAAGAAATGTGATTGAATAACCGAAAACGTGGTACAATACAACCGTTCGTAATTCATCATCTGACATCCTGAGGGTTTTTGGTTTTGTTTTCGGTCGCATTGGTTTTCTAACAGCACCACAATAGCAAAACGGCGCTTGGGGATGTCAAACAGAAAAGAAAAGGAAAAAAATGAATATCTATGTAGGCAATTTGTCGTTTGATGCGACCGAAGATGGGGTTCGCGAGTTGTTTTCTGCCTTTGGGACGGTTACTTCTGTCAACCTGATCAAGGACAAGTTTTCTGGTCAGCCACGTGGTTTTGGTTTCGTGGAGATGGCAAACGAAAACGAAGCCCAAAATGCGATTCAGAACCTGAACGGTAAAGCGTTCATGAACCGCAATTTGACCGTGAACGCTGCCCGTCCTCGTGAAGAACGTGGTCCGCGCAATTTTGACAGCGGATTCGACCGGCGGAGCAATTACGGAAGTGATCGGCGGGGCGGAAAGTCCGGTAACCGGGGTGGCGGCGGCCGCCGCGGCTGGTAATAATTTTCGGATAGAAGCTTCTAATCCATGGTGTGGTCGGTAAAGATCACACCATTCTTTTTTTAACTCAATGCTTTCTGAATAAATTCACTTTTCAATCGGGCGTATTCGGCAATACCCAGCCCCCCTTTGGATAAAAAGGATCGTTTCAGATCTTGATAGGCAGCCCGAAAGGCGGCATCCAAACGCAGACGATCGCGGAAGTTGCGAAGATCGTTGATTTTGGGTGAGCCTTCGCTCAAAATGTACACGTGGATTGGATAAGTTTTCCCTTCGAGGGTAAAGCAGGCAACTTTTATCAAGAATGTAGAGGACAAGGGATCATTCGAAAGAGTATCTTCAAAGCCAAGCCTTTCCAGGGTTTTGACAACGTTTTGGATCTGTCCAGACGGACACACCAGCATCAGGTCAATAATTCCACTGCCCGCCAGTCCCGGCACTGCAGTGCTGCCGATGTGTTCAATCCATAAAGCGGGTAATTCTTCTAGAATGATGCCGATGACAGCATCGGCTACCAGTATGGAAAATGGGTCTGCCGGTTTGAGTTGTGGAGGTAAGGGTTCATAATTGCGAAATGGTTTGTGGACATCCATAATTGAGTAAGGTCTTTCGCACTTGAAAAATGTCTTGCTCAGAACACAATCTCTTCTTTCCCGGTCAATTTTTCTTGAATGCGCTGAACAACAGTGTCTAAATGTTGACTTTGATGAACAAAGTCGAGGTCGTCGGTGCGTATCGTCAGAACGGGGCAAAGATCAAAGGTACGCATCCAATCATCGTAAAAAGACTCCAACAATTGAAGGTACTGTGGGGTGATGCTGCTTTCAATCTCTCTCCCTCGTTGGCGAATGCGCTCAATCAGCACCTCAACCGGAGCCTTTAGGTAGATTAGCAGCGAAGGAGGCGGAAGGGTTCGAATGACAAGGTCGAAAACTTTTCGATAGGTCTGGTAATCGCGTTCGTTCAGGTTGCCGAGATGATGGAGTGCACGGGCAAAGATGGCAGCATCTTCGTAAATGCTGCGATCAATAATTGCCGAACGGGGATCATTCCACATATCCAGATGTTGTTGAGCGCGGTGACCCAAAAAGTAAATTTGTAGATGAAAAGACCATGCACGCATATCGCGGTAAAAATCCGGCAGGTAGGGATTATCGGATACCGATTCGTAGGCGGTGCGCCATCCCAATCTTGCTCCAATACGTTCGGTAAGTGAAGTCTTTCCCGAACCAATATTCCCTGCTACCAGAATGAGCCGCTTTACCATCCGGTGATCTCCCGTTTTGCGCTGGAATGTTAAGTTGAATTAATTAACGTCAATTCGGGATAAATGATTTTCACATCAACTTTCGAATTTTCGTCCCCC
>NZ_DAOUBL010000317.1:0-10078 GCF_034432615.1 Bellilinea sp.
CCGCGTCATGCGCGAATACATTGACGGCGGCTACAACATCATCTGGACGCACGGCGGTCAGTTCCTCACCCAAACCGTTGAACTGGCCAAGCAGTTCCCGGATGTCATCTTCATCGGTGAAGGGGATGCCCCGGTAGCGGATGCCCCCGCCAACCTGTGGATGATTGACCGCAACTTCCACGTCGGCTTCTACGGCATTGGCGCTCTGGCTGCCAAAGCCACTCAGACCGGTAAAATCGGTTATCTGGGCGGGTTGGCGCTGCCCTTCTCCTACGCCGAGGTACACGCCGTGCAGCAAGCCGTCAAAGACCTTGGGCTGGATGTGGAAGTCAAAGCCGTTTGGGCGGGCGACTTCAATGACCCGACCAAAGCCCGCCAGGTTGCCGATGCGCTGATCGCCGAAGGCTGCGATGTGATCATGGGCTCGCTCAACCTGGGCATGTTCGGCCTGTTTGAAGCGGTCAAGGCTTCGCCCACCAAAGTGCTGGTCACCGCCAAGTACACCGACAAATCCACCTACGCCCCCGATAACTACATGACCTCACTGCTGTACGATTTCGCCGGCCCGCTCAAGGAAATTTATGCCAAAATTCAGGCTGGCGAAACCGGCGGTTACTATCCACTGGGCTTTGCCACCGGCGTTGCCCTGCAAACCCCGCTGAAGAACGTTTCTCCCGAAATTCAGGCCGAAATGGACACGCTGCTGGCTGACCTGCGCGCCGGTAAAATCGAAGTGGTCAAGGATACCAGTGAGATTAAGTAGGGCTTTCCGTTACAGCCGACTGCAAAATCATCCATAATTCAGGCAGGGGTTCCAGCGCCTGTGTGTGTGCGCCGGAACCCCTTTTCTAACTCCCCTGCCGAAAAACCTCAGCGGTTCATCATTTCATACCAGCTGCGCAGGTAAACTAGGGAAGGAGATCATGGAAAAACAACCCATTCTGGAATTAAAAAACATTCGCAAAACCTTTGATAAACTGGTTGCGCTGGATGATGTATCCTTTTCGTTACTGCCCGGCGAAATTCACGGTCTGTTGGGCGGCAACGGTGCCGGCAAAACCACCCTGATGAACATCCTCTACGGCCTTTACCGTAAGGATCAGGGCGAAATCTTCCTTAACGGTGAAAAAATCGAAATCAACGGCCCGCGTGACGCCTTGAAACGCGGCATCGGCATGGTGCATCAACACTTTTTGCAAATTGCCAATTACACCGTGCTGGAAAATATCGTTCTGGGAACAGGCATCACCAACCGCTATACGATGCAGATGCAGCCCGAAGCCAGAAAAGTGGAGGAATTGTGCCAGCGCTTTGGATTGCCAGTTGAATTGAATGCGGTCATCTCCACGCTGCCGATTGGCACCCGTCAAAAGGTGGAAATTCTCAAAGCACTTTACCGCGGCGTGAAGATTCTCATTCTCGACGAACCGACCACCAACCTGACCCCGCAGGAAGTGGATGCGCTGTTCGAATCGCTGCGGGTAATGGTCAACGGCGGTTTGAGCATCGTCTTCATCACCCACAAACTGCGCGAAGTGCTGAGTGTGTGCGACCGCATCACCGTGCTACGTGAAGGGCGCAACATCACCACACTGGATCGAAAGGACGCTTCGGAAGAGGTGTTCGTGCGCGCCATGGTCGGCGAGCAAATGAACATCGAAAAGAGCGTGTACTTTGCCCGCGACACCAAAACCTTTGGCGAAGTGGACTATACGGCTGAGCCGCTGCTGCGCCTGACTCAGGTGAACCTGATCAGCAAAGAGGGCGTTGCGCGCCTCAAAGACGTTTCGCTCGAAATTTTCCACGGTGAAATTTTGGGCATCGCTGGCGTTGCCGGCAACGGTCAGCAGGAACTGGCCGAGGTAACCGCGGGCATTATCCCGCCCACCAGCGGCAAAATTGAGCAAAACGGCAGGGATGTGACCGGCCTTCCGGTGGGCGAGCGGCTGCGCAGCGGCCTTTCCTACATTCCGGAAGACCGGCTGCATGACGGTTTTCTGCCCAAAGCCAGTGTGGCGCACAACCTGATTCTGGGTGTACACCGCCAGCCGCCGTACAGCGACGGGCGCTTCATCAACTGGAAGACGGTTTACCAAAACAGCCGCGAGCAAATTCGTGAATACAACATCAAAACCGGCGGACCGGAAGACCCCGGCGGCAATCTCTCCGGCGGCAACATTCAGCGGGTGATGATTGCGCGCGCTTTTTCGATGAATGCCGATTTGCTGGTGGCACACAATCCCACCCGCGGGCTGGACATTCCCTCGATGGATTTTGTCTATCAAAAATTGTTGCAGCGCAAAGCCAAAAAGCAGGCTACGCTGCTTATTTCGGAAGATTTGGACGAATTGATGCTGCTCAGCGACCGCATAGCGGTCATCTACCGCGGGGAAATTTTGGGTATTTTGCCGCGCGAGCAGTTTGACAAATACGCCATCGGCCGGCTGATGAGCGGCATCCGCTCGACCGAACCGGCAACCCCGTGAGCGAGGTACCAATGAAGACACTTGGACGAACCATCCTCCCTTATCTGATTGCCATTGCTGCTTCTTTTGCGGCGGCGGGCATCTTCATTGCGGCGATGGGCTTTGATGTTGGGCGGGCTTACCAGACCATTTTACTGACTTCCTTCCGCACTCCCAACGGCTTCATTCAAACGCTGCTCAAATTCATCCCCCTCACCCTGCAGGCGCTGGCCTTTACCGTGCCGCTGACCGCCGGTAAATTCAACATCGGCGGCGAGGGTCAGATGATCGTCGGCGGGATTGCCGCGGCAGCGGTGGGCATCACCTTTTCAGACCTGCCGCCGGTCATCCTGCTGCCGCTGGTCATCCTGGCGGGGGTGATTGCGGGTGCATTCTGGGGTCTGGTTCCAGCCTGGCTGCTCTACCGCTTTGGTCTGAACGAGATTTTGACCACCGTATTGCTCAACTTTGTTTCGTTTGCCGTCATTGATCTGGTCGCCACCGGGCCGTGGCGCGATACCACCGCCGGTCACCCCACCACCATCCCCATCGGGCAGGGCGGCTGGCTGCCCATGCTGGTCAGCAATCCGCCGCTGCACTCGGGCATCATTCTGGCGGTACTGGTGGCAGCCGGGATTTATGTGTACACCAGCCGCACCACCGGCGGCTACGAGCTGGTGGCTACCGGCGCAAACCCGCGCGCCGCCGAGGTGTTTGGCATCAATGTGAAGCGCATGTTCGTTTTCTCGCTGGTGCTGGCGGGCGCGCTGGCCGGTCTGGCCGGTTCCATTGAGGTTGCCGGCGTTCACCGCCGCCTGATCGAGGGCATGCAGTCCAACTTTCTGGTGCTGGGGCTGATCATCGGGCTGATCGCACGCGGCAACAATCTGGCGGTGCCGTTTGTGGCGTTCTTCATCGCCGTTCTGGAAGTTGGGGCAAGCGCCATGCAGCGCACGTTGATGATCCCGGTTGAAATGGTCTTTATCGTCGAAGCGCTGGTGCTGCTCTTCGTCCTACTTTCCGATGTGGTACGCAGGAGGTAAATCATCATGGAAACTCTGGTCACCTTCTTGCGATTAGTCCTGCTTTCGATGGTGCCGTTTGTGCTGGCCAGTCAGGGCACCATGCTGGGCGGTCGCACCGGCATCTTCAACGTGGCACAGGAAGGCATCATGCTGCTGGGTGCATCGCTGGGTTTTCTGGTCAGTTATCAGGTTGGCAACAACTTTGTGGGCATGCTGGCGGCCATGGCAGCCGGTGCGCTGTTTGGTTTGCTGCTGGCGTACTTCACCACCACGCTGAAGATGAATCAATTCGTCATCGGGCTTTCGCTGTTTTTCATCGGTGTAGGACTTTCCACCCTGCTGCCCAAACTGGTCATTGGCATCACCCTTTCACCGCCGCTCATCCCCACCCTGCCGGAAGTGTCCATCCCCGTCCTGAGTCAGATTCCGCTGCTGGGGCCAATCCTCTTCAGGCAGAACGGGCTGGTTTACTTTTCCATTTTTCTTTCGCTGGTGTTGTGGTACTTCCTGTACCGCACGCAGCGCGGGCTGGAACTGCGCGCCGTTGGCGAAAACCCGATGGCGGCCGACAGTCTGGGCATCAACACGGTACGCGCCCGCTACTGGACGGCCATCGCCGGCGGGGCATTGATCGGTCTGGCGGGCGCCTACCTGCCGATGGTGTACACCGGCACCTTCACCGAGGCAATGACGCGCGGGCGCGGCTGGCTGGCGATTGCGCTGACCTTCTTCGGCGGCTGGAGTCCGCTGACCATTCTGACCGGCTCACTGTTCTTTGCCGGCGTGGAGGTACTCGCCTTCCGCGCCCAGGTGATTGGGCTGGCCGTGCCGTACCAGTACCTGCTGATGGTGCCCTATCTGGCTACGATTTTGATTATGATTCTCACTTTCCGGAAAGCGCGGGTGCCGGCCTTTCTTGGTCAGAATTACGACCGCGAGAAACGCAATTTGTAAGGCTGTTTGTTTCAACCGTTTAAGGATTTGAAGCCGGCGCAGGGTCAAAACGATGACTCTGCGCCTTTTTCCAAATTCAGGGTGTTGAAACGGGCAAAATCAATTGAATGGGTTCCATGACCAGCGTCCAGATGTGGCTGCCACTGCCGCCCTGTCCCTGAAAGGGTTTTTCCAGCATGTAGCCGATATTCTGATCGGAAAAACCCGCATCCAGATAAAACACCTCACCCCGTCCATCGCCACCGCGGTGAGTCATTTTGCCGGGAGCGGGTAAGGGGCCTTGCACAGGATCATGGTCGGGACAGGACATTACCCCACTACCCGGCTGCCAGTTCTCCTCGATGATTAGACGAACAATCCCATTTTCACAATAACCGCTGGCGGTAGCAATCATGCTGCTTTGACCTTCATAGGTGCAATCGCCCGTCACGCCTCGAATGGTTACCGGCAGGGTGATGGTACTTTGGGGTTGCAAAATTACACGCGGCGTTTCCTGGGTAACTTCCAGGGTGAGAACACCATCCCCAAGGGAGTAATGCAGGGCAACTTGTTCAACATTGAAATCAATTTCGGATGAAAATTTGAGGAAAACAAAATTGTAGAGTCTTGGGCATTCGGCCAGTTCTATGCCTTGCGGCACCCCTTCCGGCTGACGGGTTGACGGAGGAGTTTCGGGTATTGGGGTAGGCGGCGGTAAATCCTCTTCCTCATCTGAAAAAACCACCCCATCCTCCACCGGCTGCGAAGGCTGACACGCTGCCGGTAAAATCAACAACACGGCTGACAGGAGCAGCCCAACAATCCCACCCCTCCATTTCATCATCCCCTCCTTGGATATATCCAAAACCGGTTATAGATTGATCATACAACTTTTGGAGGGGAATTACAAATGACTCCGCAATAAAATTGTGACACAAGTAACTTTACTCGAAGGATATATTTCGTTAAAATAAAATTAAATTGACTGGGTGGGCTATTATTTGTGTTAATTTGGGGCGTAATCCTATTAACTTAACATTTTTGTATTCTTAACGAAATCTTGATTGTTCCCCATTTTCACTGCGCTTTAATTTGAATTGGGTTTATCTCTATAGCCCTATTGAATGCCGCAACCGAAGTATGCCTTTCGTATCAATCTTTGAAAGGAGGTGGTGTGTCATCAAGTGAATGAAGAAGCTTTTTTCAGCGCAGGTTAATTCCAAAAACCAATCTTCAGGAGAGAGGGAACATGAAACTTAAATTTTTGCAAATTGTGTCTCTGGTCTTGATTATCTGCCTTGCGTTGCCTGGACCGGTTCAAAGCGCCGGTCTGCAACGTCCACAGGCGCTGACCACCATCAACTTCACCATCCTACACACCAACGACTTTCACGGAAACCTGGAAGCGTCAGGCTCTAATCCCGGCGCAGCCCGCGTGGCTTATAAAATCAATGATATTCGAGCCACCGTCGGAAATGAGAATGTGCTGGTCCTGGACGCCGGAGATATGCTCCAGGGCTCGCTCATTTCCAACATTCTCAAGGGACAACCAACCATTGATTACTACAAAACCATAGGCTATGACGCGGTTACACTGGGAAACCATGAATTTGATTGGGGTCAACAGGTGTTGGCAAAACGCGCTCTCCAGGCCGCAGCCACGGAATCGGGTAAAAAGTCCTTCCCCATGATTGCAGCCAACATTGTCAAAAAAGTGGACAATTCGTGTGCTGGCTGGGATCGTCCCGTTTTGGACGATGGAGCGGGGAACACTTACACCATTCAACCCTATACGATCCTGGATGTTGGGGCAGACCCCAACAAAGTGCAGGTAGGTGTGATCGGTGTCGGTTCCATTGAAACTCCTTACATCACCATCGCCGAAGCCACCGAGGGACTTTGTTTCAAAGACCCGACCCAATCTATCCTGCATTACTATGACGAAATGAAGGCGGCCGGGGCAGATGTACTGGTTGTTCTCAGCCACAACGGCTACACTGACGGTGGTTATGGATACGGCTTTTCGGTTGATGGGGATCAAACCCTGGCCCGTAAACTCAACGAGGCTGGAAAACCGGTGCACCTGATCATTGGTGGTCACAGCCACACCGATTTGTCTGCTGCCACAATGGTAGGAAATACCGCGGTGGTGCAGGCGCATTACAACGGCCGCAAAATCGGCCGCGCCGACTTCACTTATGATCCATCTACCGGCGCAGTTACCATCAGCTGGAGCCGCATTACAGTTGGCACTTCCGATCCCGAAGATGCCACTGTAAAAGCCTTGGTTACCAGTTATGTTTCGGATCCTAATTATCAAACCCTGATCAATGAACCAATTGGCTGGACGCAGGTTGACCTGTTGCGCAATTACAACGGCGATGGAATGATGGGCAGCTTCATTCAAGATGCCATCTATAACCAGTTGAACTCGGATACCACGCCGGATAATGACGTGGACATGGTCTTTAATAACCCGGGTGGTATTCGAATTGACTGGTGTGATAAAGAGGATCCCGCCAACCCCGGCACCTACATTTGGACCAGCACCGCTTCTGAGTGCCAGGCCGAAGGGGTATGGACACATGATCCAATGGTACTCACTTATGGGATGTTGTTCCAGATATTACCCTTTGGTAACGACACTGTAGTAGCCGATATGACCGGCGCTGAAATCATTGACCTGCTTAACCAGAGCGCAACGCTCTTCAAAGGCGCAATTCAGGTTTCGGGCATTCGCTACAAATTCTACCGCTATTCCGATGCCTTGCCCGGTCCGCAACCGTGGGCTTGGGGAGCGTACGATGTTCAGGTCTATGATCGGGAAAGCGACGCCTGGCTACCGATTGATCCAAATCGCACCTATCGGATTGCCACCAACAGCTTTCTGGCACCCGCCGGGCAGGATGGTTTCATTGCCTTCAAGTACGCCAGGAACCTGTCTTACTGGGGTGATATGTTGAATGTGGTGATTGATTGGGTACGCCGCTACACAGTAGATGAACCCTACCGGGGACCCAAAGGCGACGGTCTGCTGGACGACCGCATCACCCGTGAAGGTACGGACGCCGGCGGCCCGATCATTCCGCTGACAATTTTGCACCACAACGACTCACATGGCCGATTGCTGCAATCCGGTACCACGGCGGGATACACCAATCTGGCAACCCTGATCAAACGGGAACGCGCTCACAACCCCAACCGCACCCTCCTGCTTACCGCCGGCGATAACATTCAGGGCGATTCGATGATGTACTACTTCAAATCGGCCGGTTTGGGCTACTGCGCAGACGGCAGTCCCCTGCCTGCTGACATGCAAATCAATCCGCTGATTAAGGCCTTCAACGCCATGGGTTATGATGCAATGGTGCTGGGTAACCATGAATTCAATTTCGGCAAAGAGGTTTTCAGCACCCTCTCGGATGCGACCTTCCCAATCCTGCAGGCGAATTTACAGGATGACGGCCGCTACGGAATTGCCAGGATACCGGTATTGCCGTTTGTGCGCAAGACGGTTGGCCCTGAAGCGATCAAGGTAAGTATCATCGGTATCGGCAACCATCGCGTACCCAATTACGAACTACCCAGCAACATTGAAGGGTTGACTTTCACCAATCCCATCGAAACTGCCAGCCAGTACGTGGACATGTTGCGCGATAGCAGCGATGTCGTGATTGCCCTGACCCACATCGGGTTCGCACCAGATCCGAAGAGTGTCGAGGTGGATAATAATGTGGATACCTATCTGGCATCTAATGTGTCTGGCATTGATGCCATCGTAGGCGGCCACTCGCACACCCATCCTACCGACAGCCGTTACATCACGGCACCCTATCAATACCTGCCAACGCTGCTGGGCAATCCGGATGGTGTACCGGTGATCATCGGGCAGGCCAATCGTTACAACACTTACCTTGGGGAAATCATCATCGGGCTGCGCCCCAAATCAACCACGACTATCAGCGATGCGGGCATTTTGTCTCAGGCTTATGAGGTCGTTTCCCGCGCCGGGCGTGCTCTTGAGGTGAAGACCGCTGACTACGCAGAAGATGCAACCATCAAGGGAATCATTCAACCTTACGCAGATAAACTGGCTGCCTACAACAACACCGTCATCGGTCAGACCATCACGCCAATTGATACACTGCAGGCTTACACCACCGAAACCAATGGCGCAAACCTGCAGGCGGATGCTTCGGTGTGGAAATTGAAAAAGGAAAAGATCGAGGTTGATTTCCACCTGTCCGGTGCAATGACCAACAGGAAGATTGCCGATACAGCAACTCCCAGCACACCCTATTCATTGAAGATCAGCGATATGTTCAGCGCCATGCCGTATGAAAATTCGCTGGTGGTACTGCGGATGAACGGCCCGCAAATTAAACAGATCCTGGAACGGGCATACCGCAATTACTACTACTATAAGTACGTACCGGGTTACGGCGGCTATTCCTACTACACAACCTGCATGCTGGATATCAACGCCGGTGGCAAGATAACCTACTTCGACACCTCTCCAGAATCGCCCAATGGGAACAACGTGGCTGCGCTGGAGTTTGACGGCAAGAGGGTGAACTTCAACGACGCCAACACTTACTACAATGTTTCGACCGTCAACTATCTGGCGGCAGGTTCCTGCAACTTCAATGATGGCGGGAAATCGCTCTGGCCACTTGATCAAATCGTTGCAGACACACAGTACTATGTCCGCGATGCAGTGATCGAGTACATCCAGAGTAAAACCGAGCCGATCAATCCGCAAATCGAAGGGCGCCTGAATATCGTGGTGCCTGTTCGGTTGTGGATGCCGGTCATATCACGGTAATTCCTCACTGATTCGGTAAAATAAAACTGCTGCCCGGCACTGGAAACCGGGCAGCAGTTGTTTACAAACCATGCTGGCGCAAGGCATCCCGCAGCAAAGCATAGACCTTTGGATTGCCCGCCAGAATGCTGACCGGTGGTTTCAGAATGTCCTCATCGCCGTCCACTTTGGTAACGATGCAGCCGGCTTCCCGGGCGATCAGCGCGCTGGCGGCAATGTCATAATGTTGAACGGAGAATTCCCAGTAGCCGTCCAGTCGGCCGCAGGCGGTATAACACAAATCCAGGGCGGCCGAACCCAGCCGGCGCACCCCCTGCGAGCGCAGGGTCAGATCGCGGAAGCAGGCAAACGCCGCATCGGTGTAGGGAGAATGGTCCTGGTGCGGCAGACCGGAAACCAGCAGGCACTCGCGCAGTGAAGCCGCACTACCCGGCTGAATCGGGACACCGTTGAGCCATGCGCCTTTGCCGCTTTCGGCAGCAAACAGCTCGTCGTGGATGGGGTCGTAAACCACCCCCAGCCGCAGGTGACCAGCCTCTGCATAAGCAATCGAAACGCAAAAGAAGGCAAATCCATGCGCAAAGTTGATCGTTCCGTCAATCGGGTCAATGTACCAGCAGTGCTCATCACTGCCGTTGTGATGGCCGCTTTCTTCGGTGATGATGGTGTGATCGGGAAAACGGCTGAGGATGCGCTCCATCAGCAGAGCCTCGGATTGGTGATCGGCTTCGGTGACAATATCGGTGCTGCCTTTGAAACGGATGGAATGCTCCCCTCCAAAGCGCTCGCGCAGCAAACTGCCCGCCGAGCGCAACACTGCTTCATAGCGT
>NZ_DAOUBL010000318.1:0-6607 GCF_034432615.1 Bellilinea sp.
CAAACAGCGCCTGACGGGCCGGGTCGCCCACCAGAATCACGCGCGGGGCGCAGTCATCGGCTGAAAGTTTAAGATACCAACTGGTTTTAGATTTCACGATGTTCGTCTCCTTTCGGGGATCATGCCCAATGTTCAAATTCCTCGAGGGAGATGACTTCTCCCATGTAGCGTTGAATGTCCTCCAGACTGGCCAGATGCAGGTGGGTGTGATTGGAACCCACCGCCTCACGCACCACCACCGGCCGAAAACCCCACCCAAAGGCATCCTGCACGGTGGCGCGAACGCAGACGTGCGTCTTGACTCCCACCACCACAACCTGTTCAATCCCTTTTTCACGCAGCAGCAAATTCAAATCCGTTTCAAAGAACGCGCTGTAGCGGCGTTTTTGCACCACATACTCGCCCGGCAACACCTCGATCCCTTCGGCCCATTCAACCGCCTGCGATCCTTCCAGGCAATGCTGCGGCAATTTTTCAAATTCAAAATCCTCTCCATGATGAAGCGGATGCGTTTCGCGCACATGCACAATCATCCAGCCGGCCCGGCGGGCAACGCTCAGCACCTGCCGAACGGCAGAAAGCACCTCATCGTAAACCGGGTAATAATTGACCCCCTGCGGGTGCATAAAGTCGTTAATCACATCAATCAGAATGAGAGCACGCTTCATAAGAAAACATCCTTCTCCGGCAGGTACTCGCGGAAAGTCTGGTAATAACGGTTGACCATTTGCTCCCACTTTGGCAGGCTGGTCTGGCAGCCCCAGGCTTCCAGCACAAAGGAGGCCGTCACCGCTCCAATTCTAGCCGAAATTTCGAGCGGATAGCCGCGGCACAATCCACTCAGCAAGCCGCCCAGGTAAGCATCGCCGGCACCGGTTGGGTCTATCAGGGTTTGGGGTGCTACCGCTGGAATTTTGGTGACCCCGCCGGGCTCATAAATCAGACTGCCCTCTTCGCCAAGGGTAACGATCAGGGCTTCGACCCCCCGCTCGAACAGTACCTGCATGCGGTCGGCCGCAATCCATCCCATCAGGGCTTGCTGTTCAAAGCGGTTCATCACCAGAATGCGGCAGCGTTGCAGCAGTTGTTCCACCAGTGCGGGCGGGAAGGCGTGCGGGTCGTTGCGCAGCGACCAGACCAGCCTGGCCGGGCTGTTCTCCAACCCGCGCAGGAAGCGTTCGGTATGCTGCCGGCTGGCGACGGTAATGACGGCAAATTGGACGGTTTGAACCAGATCGGGCGGCAGACGGATTTCGGTATCCTCATCGGCGCAGCCGGGAAAGTAAAAGGTCTGGTGGCTGCCCTGCGGGTTGATGAACAGGAAGGTTGCCGCGGTTTTGCCGCCGGGTTTGAATGTGAGGCAGTCCGGCAAGACCTTTTCAGCCTGCAGCAAAGCCGCCATGCGCAGCCCGGCTTCATCGTCACCCAGAATCAGGGAGGGAGCGGCCGGCACACCCAGCCGGGCCAGACAGACGGCAATGTTGCCGGCACAGCCGCCGGGAGTAGGCAGCGGGATGCCCGGTGGATCAAGGATGATGCCGGTTTCACCCACCTGCGGAGCGCGGTCAACCCGCAGAATGCGGTCAAAACTGGGGTAGCCGCTGATCAGCACCTGAGGAAGAGTCATGCCGAAATCCTCTTTTTGCGGATGGCTTTCTGGAGCGAGATGCCGGTCAATGTCAGCACCACGATCAGGTAGGGCAGCATTTGCGGCAGCTGCGGTGGGATGCTGGTGGAGGTTTGCAGGCGGAACTGCAAAATTTCGAACAGGCCAAAGACAAAACAGCCGAGGGTCGTCAGTCCCGGTTTGCCGGCGCCAAAAAAGACCGCCGCCAGTGCAATAAAGCCGCGCCCGTTGATCATACTGTCGTTGAAGATGGTCAGGTCGCCGATTGCCAGCTGGGTGCCGGCCAGCGCGCATAACACGCCGCCGAGCAGCAAGGCAAGATACTGGATGCCTTTCAGGTTGATGCCGGCGGTTTCGGCGGCTTCGGGGCGCTCACCTACCGCCCGCAGGTGAATGCCGACCGGCATGCGATACAAAAACACAGAAGTCAGACCGGCCAGAACCCACGAGAGATAGACCAGCACGCCGTGACCGGAAAAAATCTTACCCAGCAAGGGAATATCCGCCAGCAGTGGAATGGTCAACTTTGGTAAACTTGCCAGCCCGGCGGGCGAGTAAGCCCCGCGGGCATTGAACAGCACCACCAGCAGGTAGGAAGTCAGCCCGACCGCCAGGGTGTTGATCGCCAGTCCGGCGACAATCAGGTTGGCGCGCAATTCGACCACCGCCACAGCGTAAATCAAGGTGATCAGCGTGGTCAGAATGACCGCAAACAACAACCCCATCCACGGACTGCCGAACTGAGCACCGAACACGACCGCGAAAAAGGCGCCGAATAACATCAGCCCCTCAAGGGCAATGTTGAGCAAATTCACCCGCTGGCTGATCAGCCCGGCCAGCGCAGCCAGCAGCAGGGGAGTCATGACCCGCAGGGATGCGAACAAAATGTTGGTCAGGGTATCAGCGTTCACGGCGGCGCCTCCAGAGCAGACTGCCAAATTCAATGGCGGCGAAGAAGATAATGGTGGCTTCCAGCACACGGATTAAATCACGGGGGACATCGGTCATGATTTCCATGGTGGCGCTGCCGCTGCGCAGCATGCCGAACAACAGGGCGGCCAGCAAGGCGCCTACCGGCGAATTGCGCACCAGCAGGGCAACCGTCATTCCGGTAAACGCCAGGCCGGAAGAAAAGCCGGCAATAAAACGATAATGGACACCCAAAACCTGACCGGCCCCGGCCAGCCCGCCCAAAATCCCGCCAATCACCATCACGCGTTCAATCACACCGGCCACATTAATCCCCGACCAGCGCGCAAACTGGGGATTATCCCCCACCATACGAATTTCATAGCCGAGTTTGCTGCGGGTCATCAGGTAGATCATCACCAGCGCGGCGGCCAGCGCCAGCAGAAAGCTGGCATTCAACTGCGAAGGCGGCATCAGGCGCGGCAGGCGCGCTGCCGGGGCAATTTGCGGCGACATGGCATTGGCCACACCCGGCACCAGAAACGGCCCGTTGACCAGATATTCGGTGAACAGAATGGCAACATAATTGAGCAGAATGGTGGTCACCAGTTCATCTACCTGCAAGCGCGAGCGTAAAACCGCCGGAAAATAACACCACAACCCGCCCACCAGCCCGGCAGCCAGAAACGCAAGCGGGATGATCAGCCAGGCCGGCAAATCGGTGAAGGTGAACCCCACCCACGCCGCCGCAAAGCCCCCCAGATAAAGCGACCCTTCGGCTCCTACATTAAATATACCCGCCCGAAAGGCTACGGCCGCCGCCATGGCGGTGAAAAGAATGGGAGTGGCTGCCAGCAGGGAATTGGCAACCGCCGTGCGGCTTCCCAGAGAGGTCTGCAGCAAAGCGCGGTAGGCCTGCAGCGGGTCCTTACCCGAAACCCACATGACCAGCGCGCCCATCAGCAGGGCAATCAGCAGGGTGAACAGGGTGCGCAGCAGAGAAGCCGCCACCGGCGAAAGACGGGGGGTGGTCTGTTCGAGTGGAGACGTCTGGGAGGGAGTTGGTTCCGGTTGCGATGATTCAGCCTGCATGGAGATGTCCTGTCATGTAAAGTCCAACTTCTTCAAAAGTGGTTTCGTCCGGTTTCTTTTCCCCGACAATCCGGCCTTCGTAGAGGATCAGAATGCGATCCGAAACCGCAAATAATTCGTCGAGATCGGCGGAAATCAATAAAACCGCGCCGCCCTGATCGCGCCGCCCGATCATCGCCTCGCGCACGAACTGCGCCGCGCCGACATCCAGCCCGCGGGTGGGGTAGGCCGCCACCAGCACCTCCGGGTGGTCAATCATCTCCCGGCCGGTAATCACCTTTTGCTGGTTGCCGCCGGACAGGTTTTTGACCATACTCCTCACCCCCGGCGCGGCAACATTGTATTCATTCAGAATTCTACCGGCGAACTGCTCGGCTGGGCGCGTGAACAGGGTCAACCAGCCGGAGAAAGGCGGTTTGTTATAACGGGTGGAAATAACATTTTCCTGAATATGGGTGGCCAGATTCAACCCCTGCTCTTTGCGTTTTTCGGGGATGACCGCCAGCCCCAGCTGGCGGCGCTGGCGCGGCGAGAATCGGCTGACTTCCCGCCCGTTCAGCCATATCTCTCCGCGCGCCGGACGCAAGCCGCTGATCACCTCAACCAGCTCGCTCTGACCGCTGCCCTGCACACCGGCAATTCCCACAATTTCGCCGGCGCGCAGCGTCAGGCTGACCTCTCTCAGGGCTGGCACCCCGCGATCATCCAGCGCCGAAACCTGCTTCAGCACCAGCCGCTCCTGCCCAATCTGGCGGCTGCGCGGAAAAACCTGATCAATGACCTGCTCGCCGACCATTAAGTTGGCCAGTTCTTTCTCGCTTGCTGCCGCCACTTCCAGCCGGCCGACCACCCTGCCGCGCCGCAGGATGGTGGCTGTTTCACAAATGGTCTTGACCTCGCGCAGTTTGTGGGTGATGTAGATGATCGTCTTGCCTTCCTCGCGCAGGGTTTGCAACACTGCAAAAAGACCTTCCACTTCCTGCGGGGTCAATACAGAGGTGGGTTCATCCAGAATGAGCAGTTCGGCTTTGCGGTAAAGCAGTTTAATGATCTCAACCTGCTGCTGAATGCCGACCGGTAAATCGGCAATCGGTTTATCCAGCGGCAGGCTGAACCCAAAACGCTCCAAAATGGC
The DNA here is from genome assembly GCF_034432615.1 of Bellilinea sp. GTDB lineage: Bacteria > Chloroflexota > Anaerolineae > Anaerolineales > Anaerolineaceae > Bellilinea. The sequence continues at coordinate 4,764 of NZ_DAOUBL010000318.1, forward strand.
TTCAATTTGACGGCGCTGGGTTTTTCGATCCACCAGACCATTGCAGCGCGGCTCGTATCCCAGCGCGATGTTCTCCGCAACCGTCAGCGAAGGCACCAGCTGGAACTCCTGATGCACCATACCAATTCCCAGTTGGATGGCAGCGCGGGGGTTGGGTATGCGGATTTCCCGCCCTTCGAGGAATATTCTGCCGTGATCCGGCGTGTACATGCCGTAGAGAATCCGCATCAGGGTGCTTTTTCCGGCACCGTTTTCACCCAGCAGGGCGTGAATGCTGCCCCGTTCAACCGATAAATCAACCCCATCGTTGGCGGTAACGCCGGGAAATCGCTTGGTAATGGACTGCATGAACAGGTAAGTCACAACCGGTAACCTCCGCTGACTAAAGGGAGCGGGCGGGCTGAGGGGGAAGGCGCAGCCCGCCCCAAACGCGGCGAAAAGGGTTTATTGCTTGGTGATGTCAGTTACTTTGATTTCGCCGCTGATGATTTTGGCTTTCAATTCTTCAACTTTGGTCATGAATTCGGCCGGCAGTTTGTCTTTGGTGTAGGTCATCGGGCTGAGGCCGACGCCCTCTTCTTTCAGACCATACTCCACAATGCTTCCGCCCTTCAACGTGCCACTGACCAACCGCGAACACAGGTCATAAACGGCGTTGTCCACCCGCTTGATCATGCTGGTCAGGATGAAACCGGGCTTGATGTAATCCTGATCGGAGTCGACACCGATGGCATAATGCTTGGCTTCTTCAGCAGCCTGGAATACGCCCTCCCCGGTGCCGCCGGCGATCTGGAAGACGACATCGGCGCCCTGGTCATACATCGCCAGCGCCAGTTCACGGCCTTTGGCCGGGTCACCGAAGGAATTGGAGTAAGCCGAAAGCACCTTGACATCCGGATTGATGTACTGGGCTCCCTCGGTGTAGCCGACGATGAATTTGTCAATACCCGGCGACTGGGTACCGCCGATGGCGCCGATGACGGCTTCGGGGTTGACCAGTTCGTTGCCTTCCATGGTCGTCACCATGGCAGCCAGCGCACCGGCGAGGAAGGAAGCCTCGTGTTCCTTAAAGATAACCGACACGACATTATCCCCTTCCACGGCAATGTTGAGGATGGAGAAAAGGGTATTGGGATAATCAGGGGCAACCCGCGCCAGCGGATCGAAGTGGCTGTATTCCAGGGTGATGACCAGATCGAAGCCGCTTTCGGCGGCACTGCGCAGGAGTTGCTCGCCTTCGCCAACCGGGTCGGCCGATTCGATGACCTTGACCTCAACACCCAATTCCTTCTCGGCGCGTTTCAAACCCTCATAACCGGAGTCGTTGTAGGAACGATCCCCCAAACCACCCTGGGCGGTAATCAGAGCAACTTTATAGGTTTTGGCGGGGGCTTCGGCCTGAGTCGGCTGTGCCGGCTGGTCGGAAGCAGGCGGCTGGGTTGGTTCGGCGGTTGGCTGCGGGGCGCATGAGGCCAGAATCAACGAAAGCGCCAGTAGCAAAAACAGGGCAACACGTTTGATCATTGTCTTGCTCTCCTCTTGGTAAGGTGAAATTTTGGATAATTCGGAAAATCAGCGGCGCATGTGAACCGCATAGCGGTAGAGATCGGCGCGGTAGGTGGCTTCGACATACTCGATAGGCCGGCCGGCCTGATCCCGGGCGGTGCGGGTCACCCGTAATAGGGCGGCGCCTGAATGGACATTGAGCAACCTGCTCAATTCCGCATCGGCTTCAACGGCTTCAATCAAATCATCTCCTTCGGATAGAAACACCTCCTTTTGTGCCATGAGTTGATACAGCGAGCCCACCGCTTCGAGCTCAGACCGGCTGAACTCCAAACGGG
>NZ_DAOUBL010000319.1:0-1532 GCF_034432615.1 Bellilinea sp.
CGGTCTCCCTTGAGCAAAGTCGGTTCAATGACCGTGCCGGGGGTAACCACCCGCACCACTTCACGCGGGAATAAACCGCGCGTGGGTTGATCGCCGACCTGCTCACAGATAGCGACGTGATACCCCTTCTCAATCAGGCGGGCCAGATAGTTTTCAACAGCGTGATAGGGTATACCAGCCATCGGCACGCGGTTGCCCTTGGCCACATTCCGCGAAGTCAGGACAATATCCAGTTCTCGGGAGGTGATTTCGGCATCCTGATCGAAGGTTTCGTAAAAATCTCCCAAACGAAAGAACAGGATGGCGTGTGGGTATTGGCGCTTGATTTCGAGGTACTGCTGGCGGATGGGGGTGACGTCTTCGCTCATTCGATTTTTCTCAAGGTGGATTGAATTAATCCTTGCAAGTGGTTCACACGGCGGGATAATTCCACCTGTTGCAGGTAATTCTACCAAAAGAACAAACCATTCTACAGGGGAGTATTGTATGCCTTATCGCTTTTTTGTTTATTTATCGGTTGTGCTAAATGGGATACGTTCTATTTAAGCTGTAAGATGGAAGGAACTTGAAGAAGGCCTTTCAATTTTGTGGCTTGAAAAGTGGAATTGGCAATTCTACAATATAGCTTGTATGAAACTGACCAGTGTGATTCTGGTTATTGTTGTCGTGTTGACAGGTTTGCCGAATAATTTTTTTCAACCTCAAAGCGTTGAAGATCTGATTGTTTACGACGATCAATTGGCGGCAAACTGGTTCAACTGGTCTTGGGGCGGCAGCGTGGATTTGAACGCTTTGGACGTGGTTAATTCCGGCAGCCGCAGCATTCGGGTAACCTATGAGGGTTGGGGAGGACTTTCGTTTTACAAAGCCGATGTTCCTCTTTACGGTAAAACCCATCTCCAGTTTTATGTTCACGGGGGAAGTGGTATAGATAAACCCCTGTGGGTTTTTGTTAATTATGAGGACGGCAGCGAAGGCCCGCGTTCTTCATTCACTGCAAAAGCCGGTCAATGGCAGAAAATCGAAATTCCCTTGAATGCGCTTAACCCGGATAATCGCAAAATTACACGCCTCAACTGGCAGAATGCCAGCGCTAACAGCGGACTGACGGTTTATTTTGATGAAATCAAGTTTGTGAGCACTGTTTTCCCCAATGCCCCGCAGATTTTGAGCGGGGGATACCGTTCTCACTCCATACGAGCCGGCGGTAGAATTCTGGCAGTGCGGGCTCAAGTCAATGATCCGCAGGGAACGGATACGATTGTGCAGGTGAGTTTGGAGAGCGATACGGGTGGCTGGCAGGCTGTGCCGCTGTTCGATGACGGACTGAACAACGACGGCGAGGCGGGCGATGGCTTGTTTGGGGCGGCTTTTGCGCTGCCTGCCAGACATACCGGGCGTGAAATCGGGCTGTACGTGCGCGCAGTGGATCGGGATGGAAACAGCGCAGTCCGTTATCTCGGCGTCTTAACCGTCTTGGCAGATGTGAACAGCCCCATTCCACCCGGTTTGCCCCCAAAACTGGGCTGGGG
>NZ_DAOUBL010000320.1:0-6636 GCF_034432615.1 Bellilinea sp.
CGGTTTGCCCCCAAAACTGGGCTGGGGTAGCAATGCCTGGAGTGAGAACCCCCCGGACGACTGGCAGAAAAACACCGGCCTGCCGTGGAATTATGTCTATCAATATATTACCTGGGGCTGGGAAGGGTGGGGCGGTAACTTTGTGCAGCGCTTTGTCCGTCATTCCTGGCAGAACGGTTTTATCCCGGTGGTTACGGTTTATATGATATTGGGGGCAACCGGAGGTTACGAGAGCGCGGCTACCTATGCCGAGCAGCTCAAGAAACCAGAGGTGGTCAGCGCTTATCTGCAAAGTCTGGAACGGGCAGTTCAGGAAGCAAGTGGCGATAAGCCGGTTGTGTTTGTCATCGAACCGGATTTTTACGGATTCATGCAGCAACTCAGCAATTCGGATGGCCGCCCGCTGGGCGTACGAGCAGATGACCCCGATTCGTACTTTGTTGCATTGAATAAGCCCGGTTATGCCAATACACTTTCCGGTTTTGGACAATACTTGATTGACCTCATTCATACCACCGCTCCCAATGCGCAGGCTGCTCCGATGGCTTCGATGTGGGGAGTCAACCGCGATCCCCTCCTGGCTTCACCAACCGACTTGGTGAATTATGTGCAACGTACTGCCGGTTTTATGCGCAAGATGGGCGCAGACCGCGCTGATTTGCTCACTGTAGAATGGTCGGATCGCGATGCCGGGCGGGGCATCCGTCCATGGTGGGACGATCAGGACCGCGAATTACCCCGCCCTAACCGCGCCATTTTATGGGCGCATCTGCTCGGACGAGAATTGAATAAAAGGCTGCTCCTGTGGCAGGTGCCGGTCGGCAACATGGATTTGGACAACACCTGCAACCACTATCAGGATAACCGGGTAGCTTATCTTTTTCGTCACCCGCAGGATGTATGGGAGGCTGGTTTGATTGGAGTTTTGTTTGGTGGGGGAGACGGCTGTTCAACTCAAGTATGGACAGACGGCGGGTTTGTTGAAAATCAGGCTCGTTACTACTATGATCCCCCCTCAGCTCCGCTGAATTTGCAGGTAGTATCGGTAAGCGGTGCACTGGCGCGCCTGCGCTGGCGGGAAAATCCGGAAAGCGATGTTGTGGGCTACCGGCTGTATTATCAAAGCGAGGGGGGCGGGCCGATTGGCTGGGTGGATGCGAGTATCCGCAACCAGGCTGATCTAATCCTGCCGCAGCAGGGGATTTGGCGAATATGGCTGAAGGCTTACGATCTCCATCAGGGCGAAAGTCCTGCATCCAACATGGTGATCGTGGAAACCACTCAAGATGCGCTAAAACTTTACCTGCCGGCAATTCAAAGATAGAATTGAAAAAATCAATTGGAAGCAAACGATGAGTGAAGATTCAACCCAATCAACCACAACGCATGTTTTTGAAAATGTTGAAATTGGCATTGGCACCTGGGCATGGGGAGACCGTATCTTCTGGGGCTATGGCAGCGGATACGATGATCAGGATTTGAAGGAAGTCTTTGATTTTTGCTGCCAGAGAGGTTTCACCTTTTTTGATACGGCTGAGGTGTACGGGCAGGGGCGATCGGAGCGGCTGCTGGGGAAGTTCATGCAGGAAACGGATTATTCTGTGCGTATAGCCACAAAGTTTATGCCGTTTCCATGGCGGCTGAGTAAAAATTCCCTGCGTCGCGCCTTGCAAGCCAGTTTAAAACGGCTGGAACGTAGCAAGGTGGAATTGTATCAAATTCACTGGCCTTTCCCGCCGGTACGCATAGAAACCTGGATGGAAGCCCTGGCCGAATCAGTACAGGATGGTCTGGTGGATGCAGTGGGGGTTTCCAATTATGACCGTACCCAAATGCAGCGTGCCTTTGAAAGTCTGGCAAGAATGGGGATACCGCTGGCTTCGAATCAGGTGGAGTATCACCTGTTGAACCGCAAGGTGGAAAAAGATGGCTTGCTGCACCAATGTCAGGAGTTGGGGGTGCGTTTGATTGCTTACAGCCCGCTGGCTCAGGGGGTATTGACCGGTAAATATTCGCCGCAAAATCCCATGCGCGGTTTCCGGGAGCGACGTTACAACCGCCGCCTTCTGGAGCGGATTCAACCCCTCATCCAAAAAATGAAACAAATTGGACAGGAACACGGCGGGAAAACAACCTCTCAGGTTGCCATCAACTGGGTGATTTGTAAAGGTGCGCTCCCAATCCCGGGAATCAAGAATGTACGTCAGGCGGAGGACAATTTAGGCGCTGTCGGCTGGCAGTTGACTGAAGAAGAAGTCGCCTTGCTGGATGAATGGAGCGACCGGGTTATGGCAGGCTGATTGTGCGGTTAATCGGTTATAATTGCGCGCATGTCAGAAGAAAAACGAGCCAAATTCATCCCTTTTCATGCGATCAATGAATTCATGCTGCCGGAATACCGCCTGAAGCTGCTTCAGGAAGTTTTTGGCAATTTTGATCAATTATCCGAGCAGCGAAAATCATCCATCAACCGAATGGTGAAGAAACTTGTCAAAGTAGCTGGCTTTCGCAACAGCACCCTTGCGCCAGTTGCGCTCAAAAGCCGCGCGGCTGTGTCTGCATTTGAGCGGTCACCGGAAATGGTGGCGCAGATTTGTCAGGCATGGTTTGAACTGCACACCGATTTAGCCACCAGAGTGGCGGAGTTTTTGAAATCACGGGGCTGGGAAGTGCTGCCGGTGGAAGCTGACCGCGCCGTACTGCCCGGTTTTTTAACCCGCTGGCCGGAAAAGGATAATTTTGTAACCCTGGATGATGCTTTTGCTCAGGCTTATCCGGATGATACCACCCATGAGTATGACCTGAACATGATGATGGTTTGGGTAAGCGGACGGCTGCCGGTAGAGTTGGTCACCGAAGAAGACGGTCAGCAACCGGCAGGCGGGGAAGAAGAGGGCTAACCAATCAGGTCAGCTCTTCTTCGTCATCTTCATCCCAGTTGATATTTTCCATCTCCGGACTGAAATCGGCGATGGGCTGGACTTCGATGTCGGAAAACAGGCCGGTCTGCTGAGCCGCAACCAGCCGCCGTTTGACCAGTTCCAGCAGGGCCAGAAAGGTGACGACAACCTCAACACGGCTGATGTTGGGCTGTAATAGGGAGCGGAAGGTTGTCATCCCACTTGTACGCAACCGATGGATGATGGATTGGATTTTTTCACGGATGGTGATGCGCGGCATACTCACCACCCGATCTAATGCAGTAAGACTCGGCTGGTTGAAGAATATACTTTTGGCAGCGGAAACCAGATCCTGCAGGGTCAGACCGCTTAAATCAAGGCGGGCCTGCGGGAGTGGGTGAGGGGGAGGGGCAAGGCGCAGATAAGTGCGCAGGTGGTTTTCTTCGCGCTGTTGTAAGTAACCGGCCAGTTCTTTGAAGCGTTTGTAAATAATCAACTGACGCGCAAGCGCTTCGCCGGGGTCTTCTTCGACTGCGGCGGCTTCAACGATTTGCGGGCGGGGCAGTAATGCAGCAGACTTGATTTGTACCAGCCGTGCCGCAATGACCAGAAAAGCCGACACCTCAGCCGCGTTTTGTTGCTGTAAATGGCGCAGGTACTCCAGATACTGGTCGGTTACCTGAGCCAGCGCCAGCCGGGTAATATCCAGTTCGGCGCGTTCGATCAATTCCAGTAGTAAATCTAGCGGGCCGCTGTAAACTTCGGTATTGACCTGACAATGCTCAGTCTGGTGAGCAGCAATTTGATAACTCATGTCGGAGATTATATCATTGGGGAGGGTGTAACAAGGTTGCAGTAAGAGATTGGCGTTATAATTTGGCTATGGCAGACAACAAACTCTCTCACATTGATGAAGAAGGCCGCGCTCACATGGTGGATGTCAGCCCGAAACCGGAAACCGAAAGGCTGGCGGTGGCAAAAGGTGAGGTTCACCTCAAAGCGGAAACTATTGCTCTGATTCGAGCCGGAGTGATGAAAAAAGGCGATGTCCTCGCTGTGGCACAAATTGCCGGCATCCAGGCTGCCAAGCGCACCGCCGAATTAATTCCGTTGTGTCATCCAATCCCCATTCATCAGGTACAGGTGGATTTGCAAATTCGGGATGACTTGCCGGGTGTGGAAATCACCGCACACCTAAAAAGCAGTGGTAAAACCGGCGTAGAGATGGAAGCTCTGACCGCGGTTTCGGTTGCGGCTTTGACGGTCTATGACATGGTCAAAGCGGTTGAAAAAACTGCGCGGATTCAAAATATCCGGCTGGTTGAAAAACGCGGCGGTGTAAGCGGAGATGTGGTCAATGAATGAAGATACGGCTAAAGCTCACGGGGTAAAAATTTTATTTTTCGCCCATTTGAAAGACCTGAGTGGTGTTGATCGTGCAGTCCTGGATGTGGATCTGCCGTTGCGTGTGGTTGAATTGAAACGAACGATTGTGGCGCGCTTTCCCATGCTGGCCGATCGGATGACGAACGTTCTGGTGGCGGTCAATCAACAGTACGCCGGTGACGAGGATCTGGTTCGAGCGGGGGATGAGGTGGCTTTCTTTCCGCCGGTCAGTGGCGGCAGCCTTCCGACCATCTTTCGGATAACCAAAGAAGAATTGGACTTGAACGAACTGCTGGAAAAGATTACCCTTCCCACCACCGGCGCAGCCTGCATCTTCACCGGCATGGTGCGCGGAGAAACGCGGCGCGGCGAGGCGCATCAGACGATTGCGCTGGAATATGAGGCGTATGTGCCCATGGCGGAAGCCAAAATGGCACAGGTTGCTGCAGAGATTCGTCAGCGCTGGCCGGCGGTAGAGGGAATCGCGATTGTTCAGCGCATTGGACATCTCAAGGCAGGCACCCCCACAGTGATGATTGCCTGCACGGCTGCCCACCGTGATACCGGGGTATTTGAAGCGGCCCGCTATGGGATTGACCGTCTGAAGGAAATCGTACCGGTCTGGAAAAAAGAGATTATGCCGAACGGTGAGGAATGGATTGAAGGCAGTTATTATCCCAAAAAGGGGGAATAAACATGACAACCATTCGGTGTGTGGAATGTGGCTTTCCGTATCCGGACGAGGGAGTTCCTTTTCGCTGCCCGTCCTGCGGAGGGGTATTTGACTATGATGATGCCCCGAATTTTTCGCTGGATTCCCTCCAAAATCATCTGCCGGGGTACTGGCGGTATCGAGCCTGTTTTGATCTGTTAGAAGGCGCGCCGGTGGTAACGTTGGGAGAAGGGAATACCCCATTGTTGTGGGACGTGGTAGAGGATCAACCCATCGCGCTCAAAATGGAAAGCATGAATCCCAGTGGTTCCTACAAAGACCGTGGCAGTGCAGTACTGGTCAGTCAACTGTTGGGGCGGGGAGTCAACGAAGCCGTCGAGGATTCTTCCGGTAATGCTGGGGCGTCTTTTGCGGCTTACGCAGCCCGGGCCGGAATCAACTGCCGCATTTATGTTCCTGAAAGCGCCTCCGGACCGAAGCGCAGGCAGATTGAGATGTACGGCGCTGAGCTGGTTGCCGTACCCGGCCCCCGTTCTGAGGCTGCCCGTGCAGTTCTGAGGGAAGCAGAAAAGGGAGTGCCATACGCCAGTCATGCCTACCTGCCTTTCGGCTTGATGGGGATAGCTACCATCGCATATGAAATTTGGGAACAACTGGGTAAAAAAGCGCCCGGCAGCCTGATTGCGCCAGTTGGACATGGTGGTTTGCTGCTGGGGATTGTGAGAGGGTTTTCCGCTTTGAAAAATGCAGGTTACATTGGACGAGTGCCTTATTATGTCGGTGTGCAGGCAGCCGTCTGCGATCCGGTGGTGCGAGCCTTTCATAATGGTTTGAACGCATTGAATACGGCGGGAGAGGGGGATACTCTTGCCGAAGGTGTGCGCGTGCGCCAGCCGGTGAGGGGCAAGGCATTAGTTGAGGAAATTCAACGAAGCGGGGGCGATTTTGTGGCTGTTGACGAGCGAGAGATTCTGGAATCGTACGGCGAGTTGGGCAGGCGTGGTTATTATGTTGAACCGACTTCAGCGTTGGTGTGGGCGGCGTTGAAAAAACAATTTCACCAATTGCCCCAGCCAGTAGTTGCCGTAATCAGCGGAATTGGGTTAAAATATTATCCTTCAAACGAAATTCATTGAACTAAAGGAACGCGAGCTACTTGAGCAGGTAGAGACAAGGCGAGTAAGGCTGGGTGGCTTGCGCCCCTTGAGTTCGCCGGAGGAACTTATGGAAAATGGTGATCTGCATTTTGTGCAGGAATCGCCTGAACAGCTGGCAGCCCGTTTGGGGCTGGAATTCAATGATCCGTTGCTGCTGCATCGCTCCTTGACCCATCGCTCTTATCTGAATGAACACCCTGAAGCGCTGGAAGATAACGAGCGGTTGGAGTTTTTGGGGGATGCTGTTTTGGATTTTGTGGTCGGCGCGTGGCTGTATCATCACTATCCTGAAATGCCGGAAGGCGACCTGACTCGTATGCGTTCAGCGCTGGTGCACACCGAACAGCTGGCGGACTTTGCCCGTCAGATCAACCTGGGCAACGCCATGCGTCTGGGGCGGGGTGAGTCTCAGGCTGGCGGGCGCGAACGTTCTGCTTTGTTATGCGATACCTTTGAAGCCTTTATTGGCGCAATCTATCTGGATGGCGGAATTGAAAAAGTAGAAAAATTTTTGTTTCCG
>NZ_DAOUBL010000321.1:0-3028 GCF_034432615.1 Bellilinea sp.
CTGGAAGAATCATTCACTGATCATCCCGGCGGTAGCGCCGCACGCCCCCTACACCTGCACAGATGAAATTCTGCGTGCCTGCGCCCAACTGGCGATTGAAATGGATGTACCGCTCCACATCCATCTTTCCGAAACAGCTCAAGAGGTTGAAAACATGCGCCGGGAACAGGGAATGCCGGTGATCCCGTATGTAAAGAAACTGGGATTACTGGAGGCTAAAGTGATCGCAGCCCATTGCGTCCACGTGGATGAAGGTGAAATGCGCACCTTTCAGCACTATAACACCGGCATTGCTCACAATCCGTCTTCAAATCTAAAACTGGCTTCCGGTATTGCGCCGGTCAAAAAGATGCTGGAGTTGGGTTTGAACGTTGGCATCGGCACCGATGGGCCGGCTTCTAACAATGACCTTGATATGTTTGAAGAGATGCGCCTCGCCTCATTTCTGGCAAAAGGTTCTACCGGCGATCCCACTGCCCTTCCGGCTTTGGCTACCCTGGCAATGGCAACCTGTAATGGAGCCAAAGCTTTGCACGTGGATCATTTGACCGGTTCAATCAAAGCCGGTAAACGCGCCGATTTGATCGTTCTCGACCTTGCCCCAGTGCACAACTCACCCCGCTTTCAGCGAGATCCTCAGGGCATTTATTCTCAAATCGTGTATGCTGCCAAAGCGATGGATGTAAGCGATGTGATGGTCAATGGGCAATGGCTGATGCGCGACCGCAATCTGCTCACAGTAAATGAAGAAGAATTGCTGAAAGGGGCCGAGGATTATGCTAAGCGTATTGATATCTTCCTCATTCAGCGTGAGAAATCGCTCCTTTCCAAACTTCTCGCCTTAGGGGAAGCCACCGAAGAGGAAGAGAGTTTTGAAGTTCAGGTCAAAGTTCCGGTCGAGCAAATCGCCCTCATTCAAGATCGGCTCACCGATCCACCCTTTGAAATTTTACGCACCCGCCATTACCGTGAGTACGATGTGTATTTCAACTTTCCACCTCCGGAAGATTCGCGCCTGCGTTACCGCGAGGATCACTTCATTTCACCCACCGGGGAAGTCAACCGGGTGCGCACCCGTCTGACTTTGCTCGGACCCACCCGCGAATACTCTTTTCCCCAAAAAGTTTTGCTCTCCCGTAGCCGTTATTTAGCCACCGCAACGCAGAGTTTGCGCTTTTACCGTGAATACTTTAAACCCATCAGTGAAACCGAAATTGAGAAAGAACGACTGCGCTATCTGGTGCGCTATCAAGACATGGAGTTTTTCATCAACCTTGATCATGTGCAAAAACCCGAACTGGGGAATTTCCTGGAAATTAAGAGCCGCACATGGAGCCGTAAAGATGCTGAATTAAAATCCCGGCTGGTGGTTGAAATTTTGGAAAAATTAGGTGCATCACCTCAGCAAACCATTTCTCAGGACTACATCGAACTGGTCAAAGCATGATCATCCCGATAATCTCAAAAAGGACGGCCCAGAATGACAAAACAGGCCAATAAATCAACCATCAATGTGTTGTTTCTGGCATCAGAAGCTGCCCCGCTGGTCAAGGTGGGAGGACTGGGAGATGTAGCCGGTTCGCTTCCCCCTGCTTTGCGCCAATTGAACTCTCCTGTTTGGACAGGTCCGCAACTGGATGTTCGTCTGGTCCTGCCTTTTCATGAGGAAATCAAGCACAAAGTGCGCGAACCGCGTTTTGTTGCCTCTTTTTTGGTTGACCATCCCGGTGAAGATCTGCCTGCGAAAGCCTTTCTCACCGAAGTCAATGGGCTGCCCGTCTATCTCATTGAAGGGCCTCCGATTCTGCCGGATATGCCGGTTTATAGCAGTGACGCTGCACTGGACGGAGAAAAGTATGTTTTCTTTTCCCTTGCAGTATTGGAAATGATGAAACATCTCGATTGGAAGCCAGATATCCTTCATGCCAACGACTGGCATACAGCTGCCAGCCTTTACGCCTTGCAAATCCGCCAAAAGAACCAACCTGAGTTTCAAAACATCCGCAAAATCCTCAGTATCCACAACCTGCCTTTTATGGGCAAAGACGCTGAAGAAGCGCTGATTAAGTACGGCATTCCCCGTGCGAAAGACAAACGACTGCCCAGGTGGGCAACCCTGTTTCCCCTGCCGCTGGGTTTGCTGGCAGCCGATCGCATCATTGCCGTTTCTCCGGGTTATGCGGAAGAAATTTTGACTCCCGAATTTGGCTGCGGCTTGCAAGAATTCCTGAAAACACGGCGATCTTCGATATCAGGGATTTTGAACGGTTTGGATCAGGAATCTTGGAACCCCCAAACTGACCCGGCACTCATCGAGCATTATTCACCTGAGACACTGGAACGACGCTCCCTGAATAAGAAGACCCTTCAGGAGGACTTAAGCTTGCCCGTCGAAGCCGATACTCCCTTGCTGATTATCATCAGCCGGCTGGATCAACAAAAAGGAATAGACCTCGCTATTGCCGGGCTGCGCCAAATGGCAGCCCAAAACTGGCAATTAGTTTTACTGGGTACCGGCGACCCATTACTGGAAAGTGATTGCCGTAGTCTGGAAGCCGAATTCCCAGAGCGTGTCCGCGCTGTCATCCGCTTCGATGCCGGGTTCGCCCGCCGCATGTATGCCTCTGGAGATATTCTCTTGATGCCCTCGCGCTATGAACCCTGTGGGCTGGCGCAGATGATCGCGATGCGCTATGGTTGTGTCCCACTGGCACGCGCCACCGGTGGCTTGAAAGACACCATTCAAGATCATGATGATCCTGACCAGTCTACCGGCTTTTTATTCGAGGAGGCCTCACCCCAGGCCTTTACGGCTGCTCTGGAAAGGGCATTGAACCTTTATCCCAACACAGAGGTCTGGCGCAAAATTCAGCGCAACGGCATGCAGCAGGACTTTTCATGGGAAAAATCAGCCATCGAGTACGCCAAAATATACCTTGAACTGACGGAGCAAAGCAAATGAAAATCCGTAGTCTGATACTTGCCGGTGGAGAAGGTACACGTCTCAGTATTCTGACTGCAAAACGCA
>NZ_DAOUBL010000322.1:0-6775 GCF_034432615.1 Bellilinea sp.
AAATCGCTCTCTTCTTTACCCTGCAGACGATTGTATTTGAAAACGGTCAGATCGAACACTGGCAAGCCTTTAGCACAGAGTCAAGCACGATGAATTTATTATACCCTTCCGTTCAGTTTGCAACTTTTGTGCCAGACCGTTAAAACGGGTTACTCGCCAATTATGCCGGTGATTTTTTCGATGACTTCCGCATCAGCCCGCATTAAACCAGCTGGCGGCAGGCGTTTCACCATCACCTTCCAGAGCGGATTTCGTCGAAATACAGCCTGAAAGATTGGCAAAGCCTCCAAACGTCCTAAATCAGCGAGAGTAACCGCCTGCCAGAAGAGAATTTCTTCATTTTCGGGCAGCAAATCAGCCGCGCTGCGGTAGGCCTGCATGGCCGCTTCGGTATCGCCAGCCCCCAACAAGGCATCCCCTCGGTTCATCCAATCGTAAGCGCTATGCACGGTCAACAGCCGGCGTAGTTCTGCTAACGGCTGAGGGTGATCATCCACCCGTAAATTCACCCGCACGCCCTCCCAGGGTTGATCGGTGCGTTCACCAGCCACCACCAGCAGGCAGGCGCTCTGCTGACCGCGCAAGTCCCCGCCTTCTGCCTGAGCCGCTTCCAGTGCAGTCATCAGCCGTTCTGCCAGATTGCCCTTTGTGCCGCGGAAAGCCTCTGCCATGGCACCCCACACCGTTGCGGAAGCCATCATATTGGCCTGGGTCGAAAAGTCCTCTCCCAAAAAATGACCGGCTTCCGCTACGCAACGCGAGCCGGTATGCACCGCAGACCGCCCGGCGACATCCAGCATGGCCACCTGACGCACCTCGCGTTCCTCATCAGCCGCCAGCAAAGCTTGCAAAGCAGTCGGTGCGGGAATGCCTGCCCGCAGGAGTGCCAACCCCTGCGGCCCATAAGCGACCTGTACCAGCGCCTGCGTGGCGACCACCCCAACCCCGGCTTCTCCCCATGCAACGATGGAACCCACCGAGAACCAGTGGGATTGCACCGCCACCCCCATCTCACCCGTCTGTGGGTCACGAGCGACAATCGAGTAAGTATGGGCAAATGGAGCAGAGCGGTATCTCATGGATCAATCCTCCGCGGCAGGGACAGGCAATGGATTGGTAACCGTTTTCCGGCGGCCAGCCAGACCTTCCAATCCAACCACCAGGCCAAACCCCGCAACCGCCATAGCGATGACCAGCATGGTTTGCCCTTCCCACACCGGCAGGATATTGATATAGGGCTCAGCCAAATCGGCAGTTGCTAGTTCCATCTTCCAGGGCCACAACTTTCGCAGCGAACCAATCATCAACCCAATCATCAGGGTGATGGTAGCATCATGAAAGCGTCGGAACAGCCACCCCAAGACACGGGAAAATAACGAAATTCCAACCACCGCTCCCAGTAAAAATACCACCAACCGGGGGATATCCAGGCCGGTTACGGCTGCCAGAACGTCCTGATACTTGCCCAACAGAACCAGAATAAACGCGCCGGAGATGCCGGGTAAGATCATGGCGCAAATCGCAATCATTCCGCTCAGGAAAAAGGCAAGCCAGGTATCCGGCGTATCCATCGGCACCAGCCCCACCACCAGATAGGTGATAATTGCTCCGGCGATTAGCAGTAACAAATTGCCGGCTTTCCACACCCGCACCCGCCGTGAAACCACCAGCGCCGATGCCGCCACCAGCCCAAAAAAGAAAGCCCACACAAATAAGGGCTGGGTTTCCAGCAGATTTTCCAGCAGGTGTGCCAGGCTAACCGCTCCCGCAAAGATACCCAGCACCAGCGCCAGCAGAAACTTCCATGGCAGTTCGTCCAGCAAACTTTTGAATTGCAGCCGGAAGACTCGCTGTAAATGGCGCAAATCCGCCACCTCGCGGATGGACTGGATCAATTCCTCATAAATTCCCACCAGCAGAGCCACCGTCCCGCCGGATACTCCCGGTACGGCATCTGCTGTCCCCATCAAAAAACCGCGCAAAGTGACGGACAGATACTCTGCCAGCGAACGGCGCTCAGGTTTCAGGTTCTCGTTTTCCATAGTCTTAATTTCAGTTAATCCTTTCTCAGGCATCCAGTTGATAAGTAGAAAATATACTGCTGCACGGGTTGCCCCAGCAGGCGTGCATTTGTCGGTTGGTCAGGTCAATCGTCAAAGCGGTTATGGTCTTTTCCCGGTCGAGCGGGTCACCGATCACAGCATGATTGCAAATCGAGTCCGGATGATTGACATGATCTTTTTGAATGGCTTGCAAAGAGCGGATGGTGTGCTTTTCCTGCTGAGCCAGCAGACGTTTGGCGCGCAAATAACGCACTCGTGTGCTGATTAATTCATCCGGTTCGCTTTCAATGACCCGCATCTGAGGATCGAGATAGTGATTGGTATGTACCAGTACGCCGTTTTCTGCCGGGAGAATGGCAAACTGGCGCGCAGAAACCTCCACCGAATACATTTCTCCGCTTTCGTGTGCCAGCAAATGATTGTAACCGGCGGCGCGGTGCGGAGCCAGCATGTGACGGATGGCTTCACCCGGCGTGCGGGCTGCCAGTACAGCACGCGAAACAATAATGCGCGGAATGCCAATCCGGCTGTCGGTCGGATAGACCGAGTCGCAGCACTGGGCAATTCCGTATGCATTGAAGCCGATATTGGGCAGCAATCCGCCATAGGTCATTGCCAGAAAAGGCGGTTCATTATCCGGTCTGGCATGAATCAGGTACACATCTGTCTCATCCTCAGGCAGCCAGTCCTCGTTGTGGGCAATCAGGACGCGGTCGTTGGTCGTGCGCTCCTGGCTGACCGCCATGCTGGTACATTTGGTGAGATGGAGGGCATCCATTGTTACCGCTTCCATCGCATTCAGCATGCCGAGGTCATCCAGGCCAACATTTGCACCTTCTGCCATGCCGCGCAGTTCTTCAACATATTGCGGATAACGCTCTTCGGCAAACGGCATATACTTACGCGCCTGAATCAGAGCGCCTTCCCAATCCAGTTGAAGGGTATCGTAGGCATCGGCCAGTAATTTTCGGGCGTTCTCAATGCTGTGCTGAATCTGCTGGCGGCATTCTTCACCAATTTGCCGTCCCATTTCACGATGAGAACCGGCTACACGCACCAGTTTCAAGAAGCGCTGCTCTGCAGATGCCTTTTCTACATTATTTTCCCGCTTATCCATGCCAGAGATTTTACCATACCCTCTCCCGCGCCGGAATGAAGCCCCTTACACTTGCCTTTTTTGAGATTCATATCTACAATAACCCTTAGGGTTGTATTTAAGAATTCATGCTGCCAGAATTCAGGCGGGTTCGTCGTGCAGCGGGAGGAATTTTCAATGTCCAGCACAAAAACAGGCCGAAAACTAAAAATTCTTTTGGTGGATGATGACGCCGACACCCGGCAACTGGTCACAATGATTATCGAAAAAGCCGGACACAAAATCCAAACCGCCGGGCATGGTCAGGCTGCCCTGACTTTGCTGGAACACGAAACTTTCGACATCATCCTGCTGGACATCATGATGCCTGAAATTGATGGGTTGAATGTGCTGGAATCGATTCGACGCGTTTCCACAGCCCCGGTCATTATGTTGACCGCTCTTTCAGACGCCGGAATTATGGAACAGAGTTACTTCATGGGCGCGGATGACTACATCGTCAAACCGTTTGCCATGTCCAAATTGCTGGAACGGATTGACCGGGTTGCCCGCACCCTTCCCCCACAGGAAACGCCCACACCTTCGGGCTGGAGTTCCAACTATCAATTGAATCTGGATAATAACACGCTCGTGCGGGGCGGCATCATGATTGATCTCAACCCCACCGAAGCGCGACTGCTCTCCTGTTTGATGGATAACGTCTACTCCGAGGTCCCCATCCTCACCCTGTACGAGGCCGGCTGGGGCGGAGAAGTGCTGCCGCAGCGCACTGTTCAGGCGCTGGTTGAAAATACGATTCGCAGCCTGCAAAATAAACTGGAAGAAGACCCCCAGAATCCACAACTCATCGCCCGCACTGAAAACGGCTTTTGTTTCATTCCCGAGGGATGAACTCTTTGGGCAATTAACCAGCCCGTCCGCACTTCATTACCGGTCTCCTCATGCAAACCAATCCACCTTCGAGTTTAAATTCCTCCGCCCGCTGGCTGGCATTGGCCGGGGTCGGTATGGGCGTGCTGATGGCAACCCTTGACTCCAGCATCGTCAATATTACCCTGCCAGCCTTTGTAGAGATTTTCGAAGCCAGTTTTGCTACCGTTCAGTGGGTGATTCTGGCATACATCCTGGTGATTACCTCGCTCTTGCTGGGAGCGGCCCGGCTGGGGGATATGTTCAATAAGAAATATCTTTACCTGATCGGGCTGGCACTCTTTACCTTTGGTTCGGTTCTTTGTGCGCTTTCCAGTAATATCTACTGGTTGATCGTCTGCCGCGCCGTGCAGGGGTTGGGGGCTGTCTTCACTCAGGCGCTGGGTATTGCGATCATCACCCAAATTTTCCCTGCTCAGGAACGCGGCCGCGCTCTTGGAATGATGGGCAGCATCGTTTCGATTGGGGTTGCCCTCGGCCCGCCGCTGGGCGGCTTGATTTTGAGTGTGGCTTCATGGCACTGGATTTTTCTGGTCAATTTACCCATCGGGCTTGCAGCCCTGCTGATTGTTTACCGCTTCATTCCCGGTCTGCCCCCTGCCCGGCCAGATCAGCAATTTGACCGTTGGGGCGGTTTGTTGCTCTTTCTCACCCTCGGCCTGTATGCTTTTGGCATGACCAACGGTCAGCAAGCCGGTTTTAACCAGCCAGTTGTTGCCCTCTGCCTGGCCGCTGCAGGAGTTGGTTTGCTAACCTTTCTGCTGCTCGAATCCCGCATCAGCCAGCCCATGGTGGACCTGCGCCTTTTCCGCAACATTTTATTCAGCATGAATTTGATGATGGCCTTTCTGGTCTTTATTGTCATGGCAGGCATGTTCATTCTGCCTTTTTACCTGCAGCTGGTGCTCAAGCTTTCCTCTACCATGATTGGCCTCTTGATGATGGTGCACCCGATTGGGATGGGGATTGTTGCCCCGCTGGCCGGTTCACTTTCCGACCGCTTTGGGTCGCGGCTCATCAGTCTTTTTGGTCTGATTACCATTGCGGCCGGCTGTCTGGCGCTTTCCACCGTTCGAGAAGGAATGACCCCGCTGCAATTCTTCCCACGCACCCTGTTGTTCGGCATCGGTATGGGACTTTTTCAGGCCCCAAACAACAACGCCGTCATGAGCACCGTTCCCCCCGAGAGGCTGGGAATTGGCTCTGGATTGCTGGTGCTTTCCCGTACGTTAGGGCAGACCACCGGCTTGCCCTTGATGGGCGCGTTGTTCACCTCCAGTGTGCTGATGGTGGGTGGATTACCGTCCGGCACCGACATTACCCTGGCGGGTGTCGCCGCGTTGGTTGGAGGACTGCAGCGTACCTATCACATCGCTGCTGTGTTTATTTTGACTTCCACCGTGATCGCCGTGGTAGCGCTGTGGGTAGATCAACGCCGCAAAAAAATGCAAACCTTAACAGAACCGCTGGCACGGGTTGATTGATATTCATTTTCCGATTAAGATAGACCTGTTCCACATTCTGCTCAGCCAAAGGAGAACTGATAACTCATGGAAGATACCAGCCGCAACGACATCCGCCGATTGCTGAAAGTGTTTGGCGTCCAGGCAGACGAAATGATTTTGCGCCATCTTATCGAGAACCCGCACGCCCCCGCCTTGAAATTGCGCATCAAAATCGAAGACCTGACCGATTACGGCGATCACCCGCCCGCTAAACCGCTCTCGTTTGAGGTTGAAGGCGAGATTCGCCGTCAGGCATAAGCTTTAGCAAACATCATCTCAAGCGCATCGAGGCAGCATTTGAATCCATCTTCCCAGACAGAAATCACAGCCGCGCCTGCCAGCACTGCAGCAGTCGGAGAATCAACCTTCCGCGCCGGAAAAGTCAGCGCCATTGCTGCCGCCCATGGCGTGCATGACACCTATCAGGCTTTCCTGCCGCCACTTTTGCCTCTATTGATTGAAAAATTCTCGCTGATCAAAACCGAAGCCGGCCTGCTCTCGGTGTTCAGTACTGCTCCATCTCTGCTGCAACCGTTTATTGGATATCTGGCAGACCGACGCTCTCTGCGCATTTTCGTCATCCTCACCCCGGCCCTGACCGCCCTCGCCATGAGTCTGGTGGGCATTGCACCGTTTTACTGGCTTGCCGCCATGTTGTTGCTGATTGCCGGTTTGAGTTCTGCCAGCCTGCACGCCACCGGCCCGGTGTTGGCAGGTCGTCTTTCTGCCAGCCGTTTGGGACTGGGGATGAGCTTCTGGATGGTCGGTGGTGAATTGGGACGTACTCTAGGTCCGATCATCATCGTTGCGGCGGTTTCCACCCTGGGTGTTCAACGGACACCCTGGCTGGCAGTTGGAGGTGTGCTGGTTTCGCTTTGGATGGCCTATCAGCTGCGTCACTTGCCGCGTCGTCATCCCGAAAGCCATCAAGCCCTCCCATGGAAGAAGGCCATCATCACCATGCGCCCGGTGCTGATTCCCCTCTCCATTATTCTGGTAACCCGCGCGCTGGCCTTCGTGAGCGTTTCGACCTATCTGCCCACTTTTCTGACCGAGGAGGGTGCCAGCCTGATGCTGGCCGGCGCATCT
Source organism: Bellilinea sp. (assembly GCF_034432615.1). Classification (GTDB taxonomy): domain Bacteria; phylum Chloroflexota; class Anaerolineae; order Anaerolineales; family Anaerolineaceae; genus Bellilinea. The sequence continues at coordinate 6,684 of NZ_DAOUBL010000322.1, forward strand.
CTTTCTGTGCTGGAAGCGGCCGGTGTCATTGGAGCGATGATTTCCGGCTCACTCTCCGACCGCATCGGCAGACGGCCGGTGATGACTTTTTC
>NZ_DAOUBL010000323.1:0-2770 GCF_034432615.1 Bellilinea sp.
CGGCCGCGCTGGTGACGATTGGCATGGATCTCGGTCACATGGAGCGGGTCTGGAAAGTGTTTTTGCAGCCCAACCTGCTTTCGGTAATGGCGCAGCTGGTGTGGGGCTACTCCATCTTCATGGTGGTGTTACTGGCGGCCTTGTGGCTGATCATCCGATTGGAACGCGGAAAGCAGGATGCCCGTCCGTGGCTGCGCTTTGTGATGGCGGTCGGGTTGTTCCTCTCCATTTTCCTCAGCGGCGGGGTGGGTGCGCTGCTGGGGGTTAATGCATCGCGCGAAGCCTGGCACACCGCCATGCTGCCGGCGCAGTTTCCGGTCTTTTCGCTGCTTTCCGGCTGCGCGCTGATGCTGGTATTGCTGGGATGGTTTGCACCGCCCGATGAAAAACGCAATTCGCAGCTGCGCGCGCTTTCTATTGGCCTGCTGATTTTGCTGCTGGTCAAGACTTACTACCTGTGGGTGGATTACTCTCAGGCATTGTACGCCGGTACGCCGGTTGCCACCGAAGCGGTGGAACAGGTGCTGTTTGGGCGCTGGGGCTGGGCTTTCTGGCTGCTGCAGCTGGGGCTGGGAATGGTCTTTCCGATTGCTTTTCTGCTTTACAAACGCTTTCAGCAAAATCCGCTGTGGAGTGGGGTGGTGGGGGTGGCCGTGCTGGTGGGTATTGCCGTGGCGCGCGCCAACATCATCTTTCCCATGCTTTCCATTCCTGAGCTGGAAGGGTTGGCAACCGCCTTCACCGGCCCGCATTTGACCTTTGACTACTATCCCAGTCTGATGGAGTGGTCGGTTACCCTGGGTGTAACCGGTGGAGCTGCGCTGGCGTGGCTGCTGGGCATGGATTACCTGCCTTTCCTCAAAACTCAATCCAAGGAGGTTGCTCAATGAACACTCCCTCATCCTCTCAACCGTCAACAACTCAGCCGACCATGACCCGCCGCGAATTTTTACGCAGCGCGGGGGCGGCGGGCATTGCCTCGGCTTTTTTGGGAATTACCCCCGCTCTGGTGCTGACTCAGGAAGCCGATGCCGAATCGGGGAACATTCCGCTGCATTCCCCCGAAAACCAGATTTATTCGGTTTGTTTGCAATGTAACACCATATGCGGTATCAAGGTCAAGTTGTTGGATGGCGTGGCAGTCAAAATTGACGGCAACCCGTACAGTCCATGGACGATGGATCCGCATCTGGATTATGAAACACCCTTTGCACAGACGGCAATCGTCGAAGGCGCCATATGCCCCAAGGGGCAGGCGGGTATGCAGACGGCATACGACCCTTACCGTGTGGTGAAGGTGCTGAAACGCAAGCCCGGCACGCCGCGCGGCGCCAACCAATGGGTCACCATTCCGTTTGAACAGGCGCTGGAGGAAATCGTTGAAGGAGGCGATTTGTTCAACGAGGGACGGGTGCCCGGTTTGCGCGAATCCTATGCACTGACCGATGCAAAGGTAGCCGGTGAGATGGCGGCTGCCGTCAAGAAAATCCTTGCCGAAAAGGACGAGGAGAAGAAAAAAGCGCTGGTCGAGGAATTCAAACAAACCTTTGCCGCCCATTTGAACACGCTGATTGACCCCGACCATCCCGATTTCGGTCCGAAAAACAATCAGGTGGTGTTCAACTGGGGCAGGATGAAAGGCGGACGCAGCGACTTCATCAGCCGTTTCTTCCGGGATGGGTTCGGCACGGTCAACACGCACGGGCATACCACGGTTTGTCAGGGTTCGCTGTACTTTACCGGCAAAGCCATGTCCGAGAAGCTGGTAGATGGCAAATGGACCGGCGGCAGCAAGTTCTACTGGCAGGGCGATATCCGCAACAGCGAGTTCATCATTTTCGTAGGGGCTTCGCCCTTCGAGGGGAATTACGGGCCTCCGCTGCGGGTGCCCAAGATCACCGAAGGTTCGGTTAATAACGGGACAAAGATTGTGGTGGTGGATCCGCGCCTTTCCAAAACGGCCGGAAAAGCCTGGAAATGGCTGCCGATCCAGCCCGGAAGCGAAGGCGCTATGGCGCTGGCGCTCATCCGCTGGATTCTGGACAACGAACGTTATGATGCCGATTACCTGAGCGCGGTCAATAAAGCGGCTGCGGCGCGAAAGGGCAACCCCACCTGGACTCAGGCGGCCTGGCTGGTGAAACTGGATGAAGAAGGTCAGCCGACCACTTTCCTGCGCGCCAGCGAGATTGGCCTGCGGGAGAAGGAAGTGCGTCCGCTCTCGACCGATCCTGAAAAGACCTACGAATTCGATTACTTTGTCGCGCTGCAGGGCGGCCGTCCGGTGGCATTTGACCCCTACGCAGAGGCCGAAGGGGATGCGGTCTATGGTGATTTGTGGGTGGATGGAATCACACTGGGCGGTTTCAAGGTCAAATCGGGTTTGCAAATTATTGCCGATTCGGCGCGCGAACGTACCATCGAGGAGTGGGCTGAATTGTGTGGGCTGGATGCCGGAGATCTGATCGAGGTGGCGCGCGAATTCACCAGCCACGGCAAACGCGCCTGCGCCGATATTCACCGCGGCGTTTCGCAGCACACCAACGGCTTTTACAATGTGCTGGCGTGGTACACGCTCAACGCGCTGATCGGCAATTACGACTACGCCGGCGGCTTGATCAAAGCCACCACCTATGATTATGTGGGCGGTAAAAAAGGTCAGCCGTACCCGCTGGTAAAAATGGCCGGTGGAAAAATGGCGCCGTTTGGGCTGTCCATCATCCGCCATGATGCCAAGTATCAGGAATCCACCCTGTACACCAGCCTGCCC
>NZ_DAOUBL010000324.1:0-18380 GCF_034432615.1 Bellilinea sp.
TCACTTTTTTCGGACAGCGATTTCAAGGTGTCAACAATGTAATCGAAATGGCTGCGGATATAGGTACGGCGGGGAATGGCGAGACGAACCAACTCTAATTTTGGATAAATCATTTCTCCGCTGTCGGGGTCGGGGTAAGCAAACATGACCGAACCGATTTCGACACCGCGAATGCCCCCTTCCAGATAGAGCGCGGCAGCCAACGCCTGACCGGGGTATTCAGCATGGGGGATGTGAGGAAGAAACCTTCCCGCATCCAGATAGATGGCATGTCCCCCGGCTGGTTCAATGATGGGGATACCGGCGGTTTTTAACTGGTCGGCAAAGTAGGCGGTTTGCCCAATGCGATATGCCAGATAAGTTTCATCCAAACCTTCCATGAGTCCAACTGCCATAGCATCCAAGTCGCGCCCGGCAAGACCGCCGTAAGTTACAAAACCCTCGCGTAAGATCAACTCATTGCAGATTCGCTGAAAGAGATCATCATCCCGTACAGCCAGAAAGCCGCCAATGTTGACCAGAGCATCCTTTTTGGCGGACATCCATGCGCCATCGGCGAGCGAAAAAATCTCCCGGGCAATTTCCAGTGTCGAGAGGTGGGCGCAGCCGGGTTCGCGCTGCTGGATGAAATAGGCATTCTCGGCGAATCGACAGGCATCTATGAAGAAGGGAATGCCGTATTGATGATAGACCTGAGCAACCTGACGAATGTTTTCCAGTGATACCGGCTGCCCGCCGCCGGCGTTGTTGGTAATGGTAATGCTGCCAAAGGGGATATTTTGTGCGCCGACCCGCTCGATAAACGCGCTCAATTTATGAACATCCATGTTGCCTTTGAAGGGATGGGGGTTGGTGGGGTCAAAGGCTTCGTCAATGACCAGATTGGTTGGCCGGCCACCACGAGCGCGGATATTGCCGTCGGTGGTATCAAAGTGCATGTTGGAGGGCACATACATGCCAGGCCTGACCAGTAACTGGGTGAGAATATTTTCGGCAGCCCGCCCCTGATGGGTAGGAACAAAGTGTTCAAAGCCAAAGATTTTTTGCATGACTTCAGCAAGGCGATAATAAGAACGTGCGCCAGCGTAGGATTCATCTCCGGTCATCATAGCGGCCCATTGCGCCTGACTCATCGTACCCGTGCCGGAATCGGTTAACAGGTCAATAAAAACATCCTCGGCGCGAAGATTGAAGAGGTTGTAGCCGGCAGTCTGCATTGCGTTTTGACGTTCCTGAGGTGAGATGAGCTGGATGGGCTCAACCATTTTGATGCGAAATGGTTCGACCGGATAAGGTTTCATCAAAGAGGTACCTCCACGGATAAAATGGGAATCGGAAATTGGGAAATGGTAATGGTGAGTTTATCACAAAAAACGGCAGTGGATGAGGAATAGGCAGATGATTGCTTTGATAAGTTATAACCATTAACCAAAATAATGTTTGGAATTATTGTGTTTTAGTTCAACAAATAAAAATATTTGTAAATATTATTGATTTTTCTATTGACAAATAATTAAAGTTTGTTATGATTACATCAGACCAGTTCAACGGAGCGTCTGTCATGGCAATACGTACAATTCCTTGTGATACTACCCCAACCCTTCGCCTTCAGGCGGAAGATCATTTGTCGGTGAGCGGCTGGGATCAGCCCCAAATTCAGATTCGCGTTCAGGACGAAGCCAGTTTACATGTTCGGAATGAGAATGGAGGTTGGTGGATTCGCTGTGAAGAGGATACGGTCATTCAGGTACCGCTGGATTCGGTCATCCAGGTGGATTATGTTCACGGCTCGATGTCTGCTGTTAACTTGAAAGGCGCACTTAAGATAGAAAATGTGGGTGGTCATCTCACATTGCGGGATGTTGGGAATGTGCGTTGTGGAAATGTGGGCGGCCATTTGAAAGTATTCAAGATTAACGGCGATTTAGTGGTTACCAACATTGGCGGAAACCTGAAGGGTGGCGAAATAAACGGAACTTTAAAGGCGGAAAATACAGGGGGTTCAATCAAACTTTTGGATATTCGCCGCGCAGAAACTTTACGAGCGGGGGGAAACATCAAGGTAAAATTGCTCGAATTGTCAAGTGACCTGCAGGCATCTGCCGGAGGCAGTATCAAGTTGTGGCTGCCCATCAACAGCAGCTATCAGCTGGATGCCAGCAGCGGCGGCGAACGGATTGTCTTTCAGGAGGGAGGGCAGGCAGTTCGGCAGGTTGCTCACCGTTACCAGGGAATTATCGGTGGGGGTGGTGTAAGGCTTAGACTTGCTGCGGGCGGTTCAATTGCCATTCTGGAGGGGGATTGGGAAGAAGAAAGTGTCGAAGAGGAGATTGGCTTGCGGTTGGAAGGATTAGGAGATCAAATTGCCCGGCGGGTTCAGGAAAAAATGCAGCGAGCGGAAGAACGCTCGCGGATGGCTCAGGAACGTGTTGAACGGGCTGCCAGTCGCAGGACAGGGCGGGGCGAGTTTTTGAACATTGGAGGAATGAGTTTCAATTTTGAAAGTCAGCCGGTTACCCCTCGCAAACAGGCGACTGAGGAAGAACGCTTAATCATTTTGAATTTATTGCGGGAAAAGAAAATTACCGCCGAAGAAGCCAATCGCTTGTTGGATGCGCTTGAAGGCAGATTTTCGGATCGGTGAACTTTTTGCATCAGCCGGTAACGATTGGCAACAAGTCTAAAATCCATTGGAGGCTCTGAATGAGCGAAGAACGTTTGGAGTTGCTGCGAAAAATTGAAGCAGGTGAACTTTCACCGGAAGAAGGATTGCGGTTGATCAACGCTCTCGAAAATGGTGCAGTTAATCAGCCGCAAATTGCTTTTGAGGAAACTAATGAGGATGGCGAACCAACCGAAAAAGTGCAAAAAGTGGCTGTAATCGAAACTGCGGGCGAAAGAAGTACCCCGCCCGATTTCCAGCGCTGGCGCAGACTTTCGTGGATCGTGTTTGGTTTGATGGTGTTATTAACCGGCTTGTCGGCGGTTTGGATGATTATGGGATGGATGGCACGTCCCTGGGGATGGGGTTTTTGGCTATCCTGGTTCCCCTTCCTGATTGGTATTGTGGGGATGTGGTTTTCTTACAATTCCCCATGGCTGCATATCCGTATCCGCCAGAGGAAAGGAACAAAACCTGAAAGAATATCCTTGAGCTTTCCTTTGCCAGTTCATGCAGTGGTCTGGTTTATGCGCACATTTGGCAGATGGATGCCGCCTGCAGTAAAAGAGCAAAATCTGGCCGATATGCTCAGCGATGTGGTCAAGAATTTATCCGCGAATGAGCCCATTCACATTCAGGTCAATGATGAAGAGGATGGCGAAGAGGTGGAGGTGTTTATCGGATGAAAAGGCGGATAACCCCATTTGTCCTGCTGGCAGTATCGCTGGTTGTGCTGCTGGTAAGTTTTCTGCCTGCCCCTTTAATGAATACGCAGTTTGGTTTAGATGCAGCGGTGATTAACCCCCAAAATTCGGATCAGACGAAATCGTTTATTGATTTTCAAATTTCGTATCCGCGCTGGGTGAGGTTGGATGAAACGGGATCCGTTAAATTGAGGATAAATATGAATGGGGCTGATTCGGGCGATTTGCAAGGGTGGCAGGCACGCCTGGAGATGAACGGTGTGGTCATCTCTCCGCATGGCGAATCGCGTCAACGAATCGCCCCTGGGAAAGAGACCTTGTTTCGCTGGAACATAAAACCCTATAAATCCAAAGCGGGCAGGGGTACATTGTGGGTTTATTCGGTGCGTGACAATGGACAAAGTCAAGGCGAGGTCAGTTTGATTCTGGCTCATCCTTTTGAAATCCGGATTTGGAATTGGATGGGAGAGGCAGGCTGGATGGCTTTGCGAGTCATTGCGGCAGCTGGGGTCTTGGCTGGGTTGATCTGGTTGTGGGTGAATCGCGAATAGAAGCCCACAGGGGGAACAATCCACCGCAAGTAACCGAACCCGGCAGGAGAATATTTAAACGACCGGTTTCGCTTTACAAGCAGGAACTAACTTGATAAAATGGATGTATTGGGTGGGGATGGGAAAGATTACCACGAATCCCTGGATCTTTAAACCTCGCAGGAGCCTGTATGCTGGGAAACTGGTTGTACATCGGAATTTTTGCGCTGGTAGCCCTGATGATGCCAGCCATAACAATTCTCATCGCTGGAATTCTTGCACCAAAAAGACCAGATCCAATTAAAAATTCAACCTATGAGTGCGGGGTTGAAACGGTAGGCCCAAACTGGACACAAATTAAAATTCAATATTATGTCTTTGCCCTTGTATTTTTAATTTTTGATGTCGAGGCAATCCTGCTCTTCCCTTGGGCACTGGCATATCAGTTTTTGCCCCTGTATGCCATTTTAGAAGGGGTGTTGTTCTTGCTGATTCTGGTGGCGGGATTTTTGTACATCTGGCGAAAAGGGGCACTGGAATGGTTTTAAAACCTTCTTTTGCGGGATAACACAATGGATTTTCTGCGTGATCCAATTGGCTTTGTGATTCAATGGTATGTTTTCTGGCTGGGTGGATTGGGGCTACCCGCTGTGTGGGTGGAATTGATCGCCCAACTGACCGGTGCGCTGGTGCTGGCTACCGGCGCAATGTTGTTTGTGGTCTTTTTAATCTGGTACGAACGAAAATTGATTGGCCGAATTCAGGACCGGTTTGGACCGAACCGCGTAGGACCGTGGGGAATTTTCCAACCCGTTGCAGATATGCTCAAAATCTTTACCAAAGAGTACATCACCCCCATCGGTGCGGACAAAATCACCTATAACCTTGCCCCAATTCTGGCGGTAGCGGCGGTTTTGTTGTTGTGGAGTGTGCTGCCGCTTTCGGTTACGGTTGTGGGAGCTGATCTGAATGTTGGTTTGTTGTTTTTGATTGCGGTCGGCGGATTGGGGGAGATGAGTTACATTCTCGCTGGCTGGGGTTCGAATAATAAATATGCCCTTTTGGGCGCCTTTCGTCTGGTGGCACAACTGATTTCTTACGAAGTGCCGCTGGTGCTTTCGGCACTGGTGCCGGTGATGCTGGCAGGCACTTTGAGCGTTACCGGAATTGTGCAGGCGCAGGAAGATGTTTGGTTCATTGTGGCGGCGCCAGCTGCTGCGTTGATTTTCTTCATCGCCTCCCTTGCCGAAATTGGACGCTCACCTTTTGATTTAATTGAGGCCGAATCCGAGCTGGTGGCGGGTTACAACATTGAATATTCGGGTTTGAAATTCGGTATGTTTTTTGTGGCGGAGTTTTTACATGCTTTTACGGTGTCTTTAATTTTTACAACCGTATTTCTCGGTGGTTGGCGCGGACCAGGGGCGGAACAGATTCCCATTTTGGGGTTTGTTTATCTTATGTTGAAAACTTTTGTGGTCTATTTTGTGACCATCCTCTTCAGGGGTACTTTGCCGCGTTTTCGGATTGATCAAATGATGAATCTAAATTGGAAAGTCCTGACACCTCTTTCGCTTGCCTTGATTATGGTGATGGCGGTGGTAGGCGGGTTGACGCGCGGCTTGCCCCTCTTTTGGCAGGTCCTGGCATATCTGCTGGTTAACCTGTTGCTGCTGGCTGTTACCGATCAATTGATGCGTATCAACCAGCGCAAGAGGGCAAGGTTTAACCTTGCAATGGAAATGGGACGAGGAATTTTGACCACATCCACCAAACACGGGACAGGAGAATGAACGGTCTTCAAGTTGTATTTTTGCTTGCGGCGTTGGTTTCATTGTTTTCAGCCGTCATGGTTGTTTCTGCCCGCCGAATGATGCACGCTGCTTTATGGCTGGTGTTGACCTTGATGGGAGTTGCGGTCATTTTTGTGACCTTGCAGTCTTCCTTTTTTGCCGTGGTGCAAATTCTGGTCTATGTCGGCGCCATCGCAATTTTGATTATCTTTTCAGTGATGTTAACCCGGCGGGTTATGGAAGATCATGGCGATCAGATACTTCCCGGCTGGCGGGCGGCAGCGTTGGTTGCTGTGCTGGTTTTTGCAGTTTTGGTGGGTTTTCTGGCACTCTGGCAGGGTTTTACAACCCTGCTGGTGGAGTTGCCATCGGATTCCGATAATTTGCTGGAATTAGGCAAAGCGCTGGTCTCTCCGCAGGGCTATGTTCTGCCTTTTGAACTGGCTTCAGTGCTGCTGGTAGCGGCGTTGATTGGGGCAACTACCATTGCAGTGGACCGAAAGGAGGAGCAGAGCAGATGATTCCAATTGCATGGTATCTGATTTTTTCGGCAGCCTTGTTTTGTATCGGCTTGTTTGGCGCATTGGCGCGTAAAAACGCGGTTGCCATTTTGATGGGTATTGAACTGATGCTCAACGCGGTCAACGTTAATCTGATTGCCTTCTGGCATTATTACGCCCAAATCCACAGCAGGCCGTATGTGCATGGTTTAGCATTCACCACAATGGTGTTTGTGGTGGCCGCAGCTGAGGTGGCCGTGGGGCTGGCGCTGGTCATTTCTGCTTACCGCCGGCGTCAGACACCTGTGGTGGATGAATTGACTTTACTCAAAGGCTGAGCGCAGGAGGCTGAGACTGCATGACTGTTGAAACGCTGGTTGTATTCATTCCGCTAATGCCTCTGCTGGCTTTTTTTGCGATTGTCCTCTTCACCCACCGCAATAATGCGGTGAGCCACTGGCTGGCATTGATCGGGGCGGGTCTGGCGTGGCTGTTGAGCATGGTGGTTTTTGGACGTGCGATTCAAACCGAAGATCTCAGCCGGCACCCATTTGCAGCGGCAATTCAGTGGTTGCCAACCGGCTCAACCGGTTTACAAATCGGCGTTCAAATAGATCCGCTCAGCGCGGTTACGCTGTTCTTTGTTGCCTGGACGGTGCTGATGATCTTCATTTACAGCATCGGCTATCACAACTTCGGACAGCCCAAAGGTGAACATGACCGTCCTGGCTTGCCGCCCCATGGAGCCGAGATCCAAGATGCCCATGGTCATAAGCATCGTGTCCCTTCAATCGAACCGATGTACGCGCGCTTTTTCGCTCTGATCAGCCTGTTTGCGTTTGCCATGTTTCTGCTGGTGGTCACGGATAACCTGCTGACTCTGTATGTTGGCTGGGAGATCATGGGGCTGTGTTCTTATCTGTTGATTGGCTTCTGGTATGGGAAGGAATCAGCGCGCAATGCAATGATTAAGGCCTTTTTGACAACCCGGGTTGGGGATGTATTCATGCTGCTGGGTCTGGCGGCGCTCTACGCCCTGACCGGCACGCTTAACTATCAGGCCATTCTCAATAATCCAGTGGTTTTGAACGGATTAGCCAGCGCAAACTCGCCGCTGGCGGGTATCTCGTGGGCTGGTTTGATTGGTATTTTGTTATTCGTTGGTACGATTGGAAAATCCGCGCAATTTCCGTTGCACATCTGGTTGCCGGATGCGATGGAAGGCCCGACACCAGTTTCAGCGATGATTCATGCGGCAACGATGGTTTCTGCGGGTGTTTATCTGGTGATTCGCTTCTTTCCTCTACTTTCAACCGGTTGGGATGGTCACCATCTGACCCTGCCGATGCTGCTGATGGGCGGGATTGGCGCATTCACCGCCCTGTTTGCCGCTACGATTGCGCTGGCGCAAAACGATATTAAACGCGTGCTGGCTTATTCCACGATTTCTCAATTGGGTTACATGATCGCTGCGCTGGGGGTTGGCGCGTATGTGGCTGCCGCATTTCATCTGATTACCCATGCTTTTTTCAAAGCCCTGTTATTCCTTGGTTCAGGCTCGGTCATCCATGGGATGGAGCATGGGGTGCTGCACACCGGCGAAAAAATTGACCCACAAAATATGTTGTTTATGGGGGGACTGCGGCACAAGATGCCGATTACGTTTTGGACATTTCTGGCGGGCGGATTGGCGCTTTCCGGCTTCCCTTTGATTACGGCTGGTTTCTGGTCGAAAGATGAGATTTTGTCCGGCGCCTATGCCAGTGGACAACTGTTGATCTTTTGGGTGTTGGCTTTAGCCGCCCTTTTGACGGCATTTTATACGATGCGCCAGATAACCTTAACGTTTTTAGGCAAACCGCGCAGTCAATCCGCCGAACATGCCCAAGAATCGCGTCCGGTAATGACCGCTCCGCTGGTGGTTTTATCCTTTTTTGCGATCACAGTCGGCTGGGTGGGGATACCCCAGTACTTCCCCCTGATTGGCGGCATATTGCCAAACTGGTTTGAGGAATTTGTGGGGAGTATGTTGCTTTCCCCTGCTGAGAAGGCTCACCACAGTCTGCTGCCTTTGATTACTTCGCTGGTGGTTGCTTTAGGCGGTTTATTGTTGGGCTGGCTGGCCTATCGCAAGGTTTTCCAACCCTTTGATCCGCTGGAAAAGCCTTTGGGAGGGGTGTATACATTGCTTCGAAACAAGTATTATGTGGATGAAATCTACCAATGGGCATTTATCCGCCCGGCGCGCTGGCTGGCAGAAACGCTGACGGATCGCTGGTTGGATCGGACGATCATAGACGGCGTTCTGCATTCGTTGGGCAATTTTGGGATGTGGTTGGGAAAAACACTGCGAAAGTGGATTGACTTACCCGTTATAAACGGTGCGGGTGATTTAACGGCAAGCGGAACGCGCAATATCGGTACATACTTGCGCTCGCTGCAATCCGGCAGAGTACAGTTGTATGCCACAGTCGGCCTGGGGTTGGTGGCGGCAGTTGCCATCCTGATTTACTTCCTTTGGGTGATCGGCTGATTGGGAGGATGGAAAGGATGGAACCGGTTACCAATCATTTACTGAGCCTGATCTTGTTCACCCCAACCGCTGCGGCAGTGTTCATGTTGCTGCTGCCAAAGGAAAAAATTTCCTTGCTGCGGAATTTTGCCCTTGCCGCCTCGCTCATTCCGTTTATTCTGACGCTAGTGGTGTGGGCGGGGTTTAATCCTCAGCCGAATGCTGCCATGCCCTTCCAGTTTGTAGAAAAAGCGGAATGGTACAGTGCCATTCGGGCTTCCTATCATTTGGGAGTGGATGGCATCTCGCTTCCGATGGTGCTGCTGACAACCCTCCTAACCCCGCTCGCCATTCTGGCTTCCTACAGTATTCAAGAGCGGGTCAAGTCCTATATGATTCTGTTTCTGCTGCTGGAAACCGGCATGCTGGGCGTTTTTCTGGCGCTGGATTTATTACTGTTCTTTGTGTTCTGGGAAGTTGGCCTGGTGCCCATGTATTTTTTAATTGCTCAGTGGGGTAGTAAAAACCGTAATTATGCAGCGTTGAAGTTTGTGTTATATACGATGGGAGGCTCGCTAGGGCTGCTGCTGGCAATTCAATTGATGGGTGTAGCCGTTGGCAGCTTTGATTTGCTGGAACTGTACCAGCGCTGGCCTGGGTTAAATGAATTAAGCATTCCAATTGGGTTGTCCGTTTCAACGGTCAAGGCGATTGCCTTTTGGGCATTTGTGGTGGCGTTTGCGATCAAAGTGCCGGTGTGGCCCTTCCATACCTGGCTGCCAGATGCTCATACCGAAGCGCCAACAGCCGGTTCGATGATTCTGGCTGGTGTGCTGCTCAAATTGGGTGCGTATGGCTTTCTGAGGCTGGTATTACCGCTCTTTCCTGCCGAATCGCAGCAATTTGCCGGCGCACTGGCGTTTTTGGGGGTAGCGGCAATTATTTTTGGGGCATTGGGTGCCTGGGCACAAAACGATTTCAAGCGGTTGATTGCTTATTCGTCCATCAATCACATGGGTTTTGTGGTGTTGGGCATTGCTGCGGCGGCTGCCCTGTTGAATACAACTTCCCCGGTTGGTTTGCTGGACAAGACCATTGCCCTGAACGGAGCTGTGCTGCAAATGTTCAATCACGGGCTCAGTGCGGCGGGCATGTTCTTTCTGGTCGGTGTATTGTACGATCGCGCCCATACCCGTGATTTGAACGAATTTGGCGGTTTGTATGCTGTATTACCGGTGTACGGCAGTGTGCTGATCTTTACAGCGATGGCATCCCTGGGTCTGCCGGGTTTGAACGGATTTATTTCAGAATTTTTGGTAGTAAGGGGGGCCTGGCCGGTGTTGACCCTGGCCACTGCGCTGGCGATGATCGGGCTGTTCTTCACCGGGGCTTACATTCTCAAAGCCCTAAAAATGGTACTTCACGGCCCTTTAAATGGGCGCTGGCAGGGTCATTTGACCGACATGACGCGGCGGGAAGTCCTTGTTATGGCGCCATTGATGATTTTAATGCTGGTATTAGGCGTTTGGCCGGCGTGGCTGTTGGACATGATTAACCGCGCGGTAGCCTTCCTGTTCTGAGAGGTGAGTGATGCACTTTCCCATTTTGAGCGCTCTGATCTTCACTCCCATTGTTGCCGGGGTTGTCTTGCTGGCTTTACCTGCCGAACAAAAAGATTGGATTCGCCGCGTGGCGCTTGCAGCGGCTGTGCTGATCTTACTGATGGCATTTAAGTTGTACTTTTCCTATGATCCCGGGAAAGGAGGGTATCAGTTCCTTGAAGAGGCTGCCTGGCTTCCCCAATTTGGCATTTCATACAAGCTGGGAATTGACGGCATCAGCCTGCCGCTGGTGTTGCTTTCCGGGCTGGTGATATTTTCCGGTGTGCTCGTTTCGTGGAATGTTGAGGATAGACCGCGGGAGTTTTTCTCCTTCCTCATGTTCTTGGGGGCAAGCGTTTTGGGAGTTTTTTGCGCCCTGGATTTATTTTTATTGTTTTTCTTTTTTGAGCTGGCTGTTTTTCCAAAATATTTAATGATTGTGGTATGGGGATATCCAAAGACCCGTGAATATGGCGGTATGAAGTTAACCCTCTACCTGTTTATTGGATCGGTGATTGCACTGGTGGGTACGCTGGCGGTTTATTTTGGCTCCGGTTTACGCACGTTTGATCTGCTGGCGCTGGAGCAGGCCGGTTTTCCGATTGAATTTCAACGTCTGTGGTTTCCATTTGTTTTTCTTGGGTTTGCTATTCTTGGTGGTATTTTCCCCTTCCACAGTTGGGCGCCGGATGGCCATGTGGCAGCCCCTACCGCTATTTCAATGCTGCTGGCTGGAGTTGAAATGAAGGTTGGTGCTTTTGCAGCTTTGCGGGTGGGAATTCAATTATTACCCGAAGGAGCGCAGTATTGGGCACCGGCGATATTGCTTCTGGCTACAATCAATGTCGTATACGGCGCTTTTATTGCCATGGTTCAAACCGATTTCAAATATGTCATTGGTTTTTCTTCCGTTTCACACATGGGTCTGGTTCTGATTGGTTTTGCGACGCTTAACCGAGATGGTTTATTGGGCGCTGGAATGCAGATGTTTTCGCACGGGGTCATGACGGCGCTCTTTTTTGCCATCGTTGGAATGGTGTATGACCGCGCGCATACGCGTGAAATTGGATCGCTGGGTGGTTTGGTACGAAAAATGCCCTGGGCAGCGGTGGGATTTATCATTGGTGGTTTGGTTTCCATGGGAATGCCGGGCTTTTCCGGTTTTGTTTCGGAAATTCCGGTGTTCATGGGGGCATGGCAGGTTGCTCCGCTGGTTTCGGTGGTTGCCATTCTCGGCATTTTGATTACTGCGGCCTATATTTTTCTGGTCGTCCGCCGTGTATTCTTTGGAGAAATCCCCCCTGAGCTGGATCAAAGTGTGGGGGATGTTTCCGGTAAGGATAAACTTGTGATTGGAATGCTATCGCTGGTGATGATTTTACTGGGATGGTTCCCTTCTCTGTTAACCCGCCTGATTGAACCGGGAGTCCATTCAATTGTGGCGCTGATGGGAGGTGGCTGGTGAACAGTGCCTTTACCCCTGAAATGTGGCGTTCCCTCTTGCCTGAAATTGGTTTATTAATTCTGGCGCTTGTGTTGCTGATTTTCGATCTTATCTGGCTCAAACAACCCCAGCAACGCGGGAAATGGCTGGGTTGGATGACCAGCATGGGTATCCTGGTGATCATGGGAATTGCAGCCGGTTTTTCTGTGCCGCAAGGGGAAGGCAGCCTTGAATGGGGTGGTATGCTGAGGTTTGACGAGGCTGGTTTTGTGTTTCGCATGATTTTTATGAGCGCAGCAGCGTTGACCGCTCTCTTTGCCATTCAGCATGAAGCCTTAAAAAAACGCGGAGAATTCTTTGCGCTTCTGCTGATCAGTACGCTGGGGATGAATTTGATGGCATCAGCCGCCGATTTGATGCTGCTCTTCCTTGCCATTGAGACCACCTCGATCCCGTTGTATGTCATGGCGGGTTTTCTAACCCGGGATGACCGCTCGGTTGAGGCTGGAATTAAATATTTTCTTTTCGGCGCAATCACCTCGGCGGTCATGCTGTACGGTTTCAGCCTGATTTACGGCCTGACCGGCACAACTCAAATTTATGAATTGAAAGCATCTTTTCAGTCGGGAAATTTACCGCCCGGTTTAGCCGGGTTGGTAATCCTGCTGGTTTTGGTTGGTTTCGGCTTCAAAATCTCGGCGGCGCCGTTTCATTTTTGGGCGCCGGATGTGTATCAGGGTGCGCCTACACCGGTTGCCGGCTTTCTCTCCACTGCCAGTAAAGCTGCCGGGTTTGCAGTGCTATTGCGGGTTTTTCAGATTACCTTTGCAGATCAAAACGCTTTGTGGAGTGTGATGATTGGGCTGATTGCCGCTGCCAGTATGTTGATTGGAAATTACCTTGCGCTTGCTCAGCGCAGCATCAAAAGGCTGCTGGCGTATTCTTCCATTGCCCATGCAGGGTACATTCTCATCGGTGTCGCGGCTGATTCGGAATTGGGAACACTGGCAGTGGTTTATTACCTGATGGCGTATCTGGTGACTAATCTGGCCGCTTTTGGGATTGTGAACCTGATTGAAAATCGGGTCGGGACAGATGAAATCAATGCGCTGGCCGGGTTGAACCGTCGTTCGGCAGGTTTGGGGCTTGCCATGCTGGCAGCCATGCTTTCGTTGGGGGGCATTCCACCCTTCGCAGGGTTCTTTGCCAAATTACTGGTATTTGCTGCTGCGGTTGAAAGAGGGATGATTTGGCTGGTGTTGGTAGGGGTTTTCAATGCTGTGGTCGGATTGTATTACTATTTGAATGTTCTCAAGGTGATTTATCTTCAGCCACCCCCTGAAGAAAAGATTGCTGCACCGACCACCACCGCATGGCGGGTTGCCCTATGGGCATGTATGGCGGGTATTTTATTGATTGGCTTCTGGTTTGCGCCATGGTATTCGTGGGCGCAGGCTGCTACAAGCGCAATTTGGGTTTATTGACGCATAATTTTGCATCTGATATAATGTCATCGTCATGAGCCAACCAAACGCCGACGAACCATCACGACGCCAAAAAATTCTCAATTTGACCCTGGCGAGTGTAACGGCGCAGGTGGGATGTATCACACTGGTGATTGTGTTGGCTGCAGTTTTTGCAGGAATCTGGCTGGATAACCGTTTTGAAACCCGTCCGTGGTTTACACTGGGCCTGCTGGTAGTGAGCATTCCTGTTTCACTGGCCATCATGTTTTGGGTCGTCCGTTTGGCGGTTTCAAAAATTAAACCCGGTTCTGGTCAGCCGAGCCATTCCGAAAAGAAGGAGGAAACGGGTCTTGGAAACAACGCGTAAATGGCGCTGGGGTAAAAACCGTTGGATTGTGCTGTTGTTGATTATTTTGAGTGTTTTCGCGATCAATATCGCTGCCCCTGTTCAACCTCATATTCAAGTTGCTCCTGAAAAAATTATTGAAGAACCGTTATTCAACTTAGGCCCGTTGGGTGATTTTTATCTGGTCAATACCCTGCCAACTTTGATTATTGTTGACCTGATCATCATCGCCATCGCCTTTGCGGTTCGGCAGAGCCTGCGCAAAGGTGATCTCGTCCCTCGCGGAATTGCCGGTGCCATGGAAGGTTTGATTGAGGTGTTGTATAACCTGACCGAGTCGGCTGCGGGCAAACATGCACGGCGCATCTTCCCATGGTTTGCCACCATTTTGATTTTGGTACTGGTCGCAAACCTGATGAAAGTGCTACCCGGCATGGAAACGGTTGGGGTGATGCACCATTATGACCACGGGCATCCCATTCAAAATTTATTTGGGAATTTCTACACTTTGCTGCCGGGTGAGGCTGAACACGGGGACGGATACATTTTGACCCCCTTCTTCCGGGCGGTTTCGACAGACTTGAACTTCACACTGGCGCTGGCGTTGATCTCGGTGTTCATGACTCAGGTCATTGGCGTTCAAACACAGGGACTACGCTATTTTACAAAATTCATCAACTTCACCACCATGTTCAAAAAGCCCTTTTTCGGGTTCATGGATTTTCTGGTTGGTTTGCTGGAATTGATTTCTGAATTTGCCAAAATTCTCTCATTTACATTCCGTTTGTTTGGGGTTATGTTTTCGGGTTTTGTGCTGGTGGCATTGGTCATTACACTGGTGCCCATTTTTGTACCATCCATGATTTACATGTTTGAGGTCTTCATGGGCGTCATTCAAGCCTTTGTCTTTGGTATGTTGACAATGGTTTTTATGTCAATGGCGACCCGCGGTCATGGAGAAGAAGAACACCACTAAATTTGAAATCATCCATCACATTTGAGGAGGTCAACAGAAAATGGAAGGTGACATCGTTTTAGCAGCAAAATTTATCGGCGCGGGTCTGGCGATGATTGGTGCACTGGGCGCTGGAATTGGGATTGGTTTGAGTGTGCAGGGTGCTTTGCAGGGTATGGCGCGCAATCCGGATGCTTACGGTAATTTGCTTACCAACATGATTTTGGGTATTGCTTTTTCCGAAGCGATTGCGATTTACTGTCTGGTGATCGCGTTCTTAATGCTGTTCGTGCTGTGACGAGGAGGGTGCTTTGGAAAAGCTAGGGCTTAACCTCGGTTCTATTTTGATCCAAATCCTTTCTTTTGGGATTATTTTCATTGTCCTGAAAGAATGGGTTTATAAACCACTCACTAATCAATTGGAAAAGCGTCGTCGGGCGATTGCGCAGGGTCTGGAAGATGCCCGTGTGGCTGCCGAAGCGCGGGCTAACGCAGAGCGTGAATCCAGCCGAATTATTGCAGAAGCCCAACAGAAAGCCGCCGAAATTGTAAGAGAGGCAACCGAACGGGCTGAAGCCGCTGCCAAAGATGTGCGCATGCAGACCAATGCGGAAATTGCCAAAGCACGTGAGCAAGCCATGGCTGAGATCGAACAGGAACGCAACCGGGTGTTGAGTGAGGTGCGCGGTCAAATTGCTGCGCTGGCAATTGCTGCCACCCAAAAATTAATTGGAGCAACCCTGGACGAGCAGCGCCAGCGCGTGCTTTTAGAAGAATTCTTCTCCGGTGTACGCGGCGGAAAAGTGATCGTGTTGCAAGATGAGGCAATCGCTGGTCAGGCGGCCGAAATCACCAGCGCCTTGCCGCTTACCGAGGAAGAACAACAGGCAGTCAAACAGGACGTGCTCAGCAAACTGGGCGGAGCCGCTTCGGTAACCTTCCGGGTTGATCCTTCCATTCTGGGCGGATTGATCATTAAAGTGGGTGATCGGGTAATTGATGGTTCAGTGGCCGGTCAGTTGCAGGGACTGCGTCAGACATTGCTGTAAAATCGGGTTGACTTGATGTTGTTGCCACCTGTGGTATAACCTGTACAGGTGGCTTTTGTTATCCGCGATGAAAAGTCTTGAAAAATTGTTAAAATCTATACCCGTTCCCGTACTGGCGGCTCAACACCTTTCAAAGGTGGAGATAAGCGGGATTGTGCTGGATTCGCGTCAGGTGCAACCGGGTTATTTATTTGTTGCGTTGAGCGGCGGAAACACGGACGGTCACCGCTACATCCCGGCTGCCGTGGAGCGGGGGGCAGCTGCTGTGGTTGGGAGTCGTTCAATCAGTGAGATGCCGTCGGAACTGCCATATGTGCAGGTTGAAAATGCCCGGTACGCGTTGGCATTTCTTTCCGCGGCTTTTTATGACTTTCCTGCCCGCTCAATGACGATGATTGGTGTAACCGGCACGGATGGGAAAACCACCACTTCATCCATCATCTATTCCATTTTGCGCAGCGCTGGCTTACAAGCCGGAATTATCTCAACCGTCAACGCGGTGATTGGGGATGAGGTGATTGACACCGGTTTTCATGTGACGACGCCCGAGGCTCCGGATGTGCAACGCTATCTTGCCAGAATGCGCGATGCTGGCATAACCCATGTTGTATTAGAAGCCACCTCGCATGGATTGGCGCAGGATCGAGTAACGGCGTGTGAGTTTGACATCGGAGTGGTCACGAATATCACCCATGAACATCTGGATTATCATGGATCTTATGAGGCATACCGGGCTGCCAAAGCACGCTTATTCCACCATCTGCAAGAAACTGTTGAAAAGCCGCAAGGAAATCCTCGTCTGGCAGTCCTTAATCGCGATGATGCATCCTTTGAGTACCTCTCGAATTTAATCAATGGTCGAAAATTAACTTATAGTGTCGGGAATCAGGCTGATTTTACGGCGCTCAATCAGAAATACACACCAACCGGCCTGACATTTCAGGTTCGATTTGGTGAAATCAACTCTTTGAACATTCAAAGCCGGTTGATCGGAGAATATAATATATCGAATATCCTGGCGGCTTTGACCGCAACGATTGGCGGTTTGGGTATCCAGCCGGCGGATGCAGCTGCCGGAGTAGAGAAGATGACCCCCGTAGCGGGACGGATGGAACAGATTGATTTAGGTCAGGATTTCATGGCAATTGTGGACTTTGCCCATACGCCGAATGCATTAAAGCGCGCTTTAGACACGGCGCGTCAAATGACCAGCGGGAGAGTGATTGCCGTTTTTGGCTCGGCTGGCCTGCGTGATCGCCTCAAACGGCGGATGATGGCGGAAGTATCTGCAGAAATGGCGGATATCACCATATTGACAGCAGAAGATCCACGCACGGAATCACTGGATGAAATTTTAGAAGAGATGGCCAGGGCAGCCAGTTCACGAGGGGCGATTGAGGGCGAAAATATGTTTCGCGTAGCCGATAGAGGCGCGGCAATTCGGCTGGGGGTGAAATTGGCGCGTGCGGGCGATCTGGTCATGGCCTTAGGGAAGGGGCACGAGCAGTCCATGTGCTTTGGGGAAATTGAATATCCGTGGGATGACCGAGTGGCCATGCGTGCGGCGCTGGCAGAGCGTTTGGGGTTAGAAGGTCATTCAATGCCGTATTTGCCAACCCAGGATGCCTGAAAAATGAGCCGCCCGCTGAAACGGGCGGGCGGTTGTAAATTGCTTGATTTTGATGATCAGCGTCGGCGCTGACCGCCGCGGTTGTCGAAGCCGCGGTCGCCGCCTCCGCGCCGTTCACCACCCGGACGTCCGCCGCCAGATGGGCGATTTCCACCGGACGGTCGCCCACCCGAAGAGCGGCCACCGCTGCTACGGCCGTTCCGATCGTTTGCCTGTGCTTCTTCCAGCGACCAGCCTTCCAGCACTGCCTGCCGGGAAAGGCGAATCTTGCCGGCTTCGTCAATTCCGGTCACCATGACCGTAATCTCATCGCCAACATCAACCACATCCTGCACACTGGCAACCCGTTCAGAATCGAGTTGAGAGATGTGAACCATGCCATCCACATTGGGCAGGATTTCGACAAAAGCGCCAAAATCGGTCACACGAACCACTTTGCCGGTGTAAATTCTGCCTACCTGCGGGATTTCGATAAGCGACTCAATCCGTTCACGGGCTGCACTTTCACCTACACCATCAGTGGCAGCGATGTAAACCGTACCGTCGTCGTCAATATCAATCTTGGTGTTGGTTTCTTCCTGAATAGCGCGAATGATTTTACCGCCCGGCCCTATGATTGCCCCAATTTTGTCCACCGGCACCTGGATGATTGTAATTCGCGGGGCGTGGGGTTTGAGCTGCGGTCGCGGCGCGGGAATCACTTCCAGCATTTTATCCAGGATGAAAAGGCGTGCCTGCCGGGCCTGTTCCAGTGCTTGTGTCATCAACTCGGCGGTAATGCCTTTGATCTTGATGTCCATTTGCAATGCTGTAATCCCATCCCGCGTACCTGCAACCTTGAAGTCCATATCACCGAGGTGGTCTTCCATCCCCTGAATATCGGTCAAGATTTGGAAACGATCACCTTCCTTGATCAAGCCCATTGCGACCCCCGCAACCGGCGCTTTGATCGGGACACCCGTATCCATCAGGGCCAGGGTGGAACCGCAAACGGACGCCATTGAGGTTGACCCGTTCGAGGAAAGCACTTCAGAAACAAGACGCAAGGTGTAGGGAAATTCCTTTTCTGGTGGGATGACCGGCACCAGAGCCCGTTCTGCCAGCGCGCCATGACCGATTTCCCGGCGGGATTGACCGCGCAGCGGTTTGACTTCGCCGGTTGAATAAGGCGGGAAGTTGTAATGGTGC
>NZ_DAOUBL010000325.1:0-5935 GCF_034432615.1 Bellilinea sp.
CCTGCGGTGATGAACTGGTATTTGCCAACCGCGCAGCGGCGGCGATTACCGCCAGCCTTGACCTGACCACCACCCTGCGGGTGGTGCTGGAACAGGCCACCGTTCAGCTGGGCGCAGATGCGGCCAGTATTCTGCTTTTGGAAAGTGAGTCGCAGGAACTTACCTATGCTGCCGGGCAGGGCTTTCGCCGGGGATTGGATTATGGGCTGCGGATTCGGCTGGGGGAGGGGTTTGCCGGACAGGCAGCCCTCAAACGGAGAACGGTGCGCGTTGCAAACCTCAACGGCGGGGGAGATTATCTGTGGAATCCCGAACGCATCCGCGAAGAAGGTTTTGTTTCTTACCTTGCGCTGCCGCTGATTTCCAAAGATCAGGTCAAGGGTGTGCTGGAAATTTTCCACCGCATGACGTGGGACGTTGACCCGGCGTGGATGAACTTCGTTGAAGCTTTGGCCGATCAGGCTGCGATTGCCATTGACAACGCTCAATTGCTCAAAAATCTCAAGACTGCCAACCAGGATTTGATTCTGGCTTACGATGACACCATCACCGGCTGGGCGCGGGCTTTAGAAATGCGCGACGGCAATACCGAGGGGCATTCTCAACGCGTGGCGGAACTGGCGGTAGAACTGGCAGCTGCCATGGGACTGCGCGGCGAAACCCTGACTCACATCCGCCGCGGGGCAATTCTCCACGATATTGGCAAAATGGCTATTCCGGACAGCATCCTCAAGAAAAGTTCTGGATTGACGGATGAGGAATGGCAGGTGATGAAAATGCATCCGGTGTATTCCTACAATCTGCTTTCGCAAATTGAATTTTTGCGACCGGCGCTGGATATTCCTTATGCTCACCACGAACGCTGGGACGGGAGCGGCTATCCGCGCGGCTTGCGGGGTGAGGAAATTCCACTGGCTGCGCGCATCTTTGCGGTGGTGGATGTGTGGGATGCGCTGACAGATGACCGCATGTATCGCCCGGCATGGAAGGCGGAGGAAGCGCTTGACTACATCCGCTCGCTGAGCGGCAGTCAGTTCGATCCGCGTGTGGTGGAGGCGTTTTGCGCGTTGATGGAGGAGCGCCTGCGTTTGAGCGGCGATTGATTATTTCGGCTTCTGGGCCAATTGCTCCATATATTCTTTGATTTGCGGGACGCCGGTCAATTTTTCGTAGAAGAAGTTGTTGACCAGATTGATGACCTCGTCACGCGCCGCTTCCGCCTGCGGCGAAAGTTCCTGACCCGGCACTTCATTGCCCAGGATGCTGCGCAGCTTGAGCAGCATGCGCACGATTTCGGTTTCCTTCTCACCTTCTAGTACATCCACAACCGTAACGATCAGCCGGTCGGTTTCGTGCAGCAAGGTTTGCAACGGCAGGCTGGAACCGGCGCTGAAGGTATCGTCAATGGTGCGAATCAAAGACCAGATCTGATACAGAACCGTGGCGGGTTCGTCAAACAATTCGCGCAGGTAGGCGGCCTCTTCGTATTTGCCGGTCAGGCGGAAGATGTTGTACATGCGCTTGGCGGCTTTGCCGTAGTTGGGAGATGAGGTCACATATTTGCGAACCTCTTTTTCCAGTGCAGCCACATAATCATCCAGCGCGTTGCTGTCCACCTGTTTGGCCAGTTTGGTAAAAATGGGGATGGACTCGGCATCCAGATAGACTTCCTGAAAATACGGGTCAAGGTAGCCATCCAGTGGGGTGATCCTGCCGTCGGGCGCTTCCCAGGTCACATCCAGCATGTTGCTGGCATTGACGAGGGTCTGGTCAATCGGATCGGCAATCACCCAGTCCAGTTTGCACCAGCCGGGTTCAAGGGCTGCTTCATCCCAGGTGATGGCGACCGGCTCGCCCTGCAGGTAGGTTTCGGAAAGGCTGCCGGCTGCAATTTCTGCCGGGCTCCAGGCAATGGGCGCACCGGCTTTATGCAGGCGTCCCTTGTGTTCCACATCCTGTGGGTAAGAGCCAAACTTGACCTCAATCAACTGATAGGTATCCCCGCGCGCCGTAGCCAGCGCTTTTTCACGCATAATTTTCGCCAGCACTCGGCAGGCTTCTTCCCGCGTGGCGGCTTTGATGTTGACGCGCTCGAAGAAGTCGGCATCGCCGGGGTAGGATTGAATGCGGGACTGGGCGGCCGAACCGGAAAGCGCCAGTGCCGTTTCGACCAGACCGGGGACATCCGAAAACTCGACCAGCTTTCCCACCCGGCGGAAGTACTCCAACCGCTCCGGGCTGAAATCCAGCAGGGTGATGCGGTGGCCAAAAACACCCTGACGCACATCAATGGCAACGTCATCCTCTTTTCGCATGGAGCCCATTGCAGCCAGCCACTGCAAGGCCTCGTTTTCATCCAGTTCAACACCCATGCGCCGCGCCGATTCGATAATCTTTTTCAGGTTTTGGCTGGGGCTTTCCAGATTTTGGTTACTCATCGCTGACCTCCCTTACAGGAAAAGAATTGGGTTTATCTCGTTCAAGCATGGCCAGCATGTTCTCAAAAAGGATTGCCTGATCGAGCGCATCTTGCAGGGCATTGTGGGTCAAGCCGTCAGCCTGACGGAAGAGGCGGTGCAGGTGACTGCCGGTGGTTTTTTCCCATGGCTGACCGCTCAGTCCCATATAAAACGCCTTGATATCCAGCGCTTTGTGACCGAAGGGATTGCGTTTCAGGTAGCGCATGAAATAGGTGTGTACAAACATCCAGTCAAAGGGGGCATTGAAGGCGACAAAAATAGGCTTGTGCGGCGGCGGGACTACCTGCTGCACCCACTCCTCGAATTTCAACAGGGCGCGGTCGGGCGGCAGACCGTTGCGGCGCAGGGCATCCAGATCCAAACCGTGAATGGCCATGGCCTGAGGATCAAACGATTCGCGGTCTGGCTGCAATTCCACATAAAAAGTCTGACGCGGCTGGCAAATGGTACAGGCGCCGATCGAGAGCAGCGCAAATTGATCGGGCGTTGGGCCGGCGGTTTCCACATCAACGCTGAGATAATCGGGCATTTCGGCGCGAATGGTGGTGAGCGCATTCTCATTCATGTTTGTCAGTATAACCCCCTTGAGGTTGAAAATCAATCACTTGCCGGGCTGGGTTTATGCAAGGGTGCAGGGGTTTGCTTTTGACGGCTGATGTTGACCAGATAAATGCCGCTCAATACGATCAGCCCGCCAATCCACTGCGGCAGCAGCAGCGGTTCACCGGCCAGCGGAATGGCCATCAACGCAGTCAGCACCGGCTGGGCGATCATGGTCGGCGAAACCAGTGAAGCCGGCAGATGACCGAGCGCATACCCTACCGAAAAGTAACCGATGACCTGCGAAATCAGCCCTGCACCAAGGAAAGCCAGCAGAGTGGGCGTGGAGTAACCCCACAGCGGGTTGCCGAGCAGCAGGTTGACCGCCAGCAAGATGATGCTGGAAACCGCAGTGATGAGGAAAACATAGGTCAGGGTAGAGAAGTGGGTGCGTCCGCGCTGGGTGGTGAGGAAATAGGCGGCGTAAAACAGGCTGGAAAGCACAGCCAGCAGGTTGCCCTGATTCAACTGCGGGCGGGCAAGAAAATCGCTGCCCAGTACCAGCCCCGCCCCGCCAATGGCCATGACCAGCCCCAGCCAGAACTGTAAACCCAGACGCTCCCGCCAGAGCAGGAAAGCCACCAGTGCCACCCACAGCGGGGCAAGGTTGTTCATCAGGGTGGCGTTGGCGACCCGCGTAAAATTGATGGCGGTTGCCCAGGTGGCATGGTCTAAGGCGGTGAACAACCCGCCTAAAAGCGGCAGAAACAGCCAGCGCCGTTCGAACTGACGGGTGGCGGCCGGCTGACGCAGGAAGACCATCAGAAAAAACAGCGAGGCAACCGCCATGCGGTAAAACGAGGTCACAGCGCCGGGCGCATCTGCCCAGCGCACGAACAGGGAGGACAGGCTGAGCGCGAGAATACCGCTGACCAGCGCCAGATAGGGAAGGACTGCGGTCTTTTTCAAGCCGATGATTCCGGGGAAGGGGATGACCAGCGCTCCAGCAAGGGCGGAATTTCTGCCAGCGTGGCGACGGTTGCCGAAGGCTGGATGGTGTCGAGGTGATCGCGGTTATCGGGGGTATCGGCGCGGCGGGTGATCCAGATGCTGTGCATCCCCATTTGATTGGCTCCCAGTATGTCGGCGCCAAGCGTGTCGCCGACCATCACCGCTTCGTCGGGGCCGATGTGGAAGTAATCCAGCGCCAGTTGAAAGATGCGCGGGTGGGGTTTGCGGACGCCGACCTCCGCCGAAATGAGGATTTGCTCAAAATAACCCCGCAGCCCGGCTTTATCCACAAGGGTGTGCACATCCAGCGCATCGCTGGCGTTGGAAATCAGCCCCAGACGGCGGCCCTGCTGCAAAAGCAGGTTAAGGGTGGGGTGGGCATCCTCCTCGGCGCGCCAGTGAGACTGGGTGACGCCATAGAACCGGTCCAGCGCGCGGCGCAGCAGCGGAGCGGGAGCAGAAAAGCCCAGCTCTGCCAGCAGGTCCTGCAGGATGCGCTGTGTGGTGTACTCGATGAATTCGCTTTCGCGCTGCTGGTAATATTCCTGAATTCGATGGAGAAAACGCAGGGTAAAATCCTCGCGCGGCAGGTTTAATCCGCTGCGAAGCAGGGCATCGGTCAATTCCGCGGCGGCGCGCGGCATGACCTCCAGCCATGAGGCATCAAAATAAATCAGGGTGCTGCCAAGATCGAAGAAAACAACACGAATCATGAGCGGGTGCGGGTCAGTTTTCAGTACCCCAGTTCGGGATCGTACAGATTATACAGCAAATTCCCGCTCAAATACCGTTTCAGGTTTTCCAGAAAGAGATCCATAGCGCGCTGGCTGTAATGGGCGCTGATGCCGGAAATGTGGGGAGTGATGATCACATTCGGCATTTTCCACAAAGGACTGGAAGGGGGCAGCGGTTCTTCGGGAAATACATCCAGCGCGGCGCCGGCGATGCGCTTTTCCTGCAGGGCGGCAATCAGCGCGGCATGATTGACAATTCCGCCACGGCTGACATCCACCAGAAAAGCAGACGGTTTCATGGCAGCCAGCTCGGCTTCGCCGATCAGACCGCGGGTTGCCGGGCTGAGCGGCAGGCAGACCACCACAAAATCACATTCTTTCAACATCGAACGCAGAGCCTGAATGGGATACAGGCGGGTGAACAGGTCGCCGTTGGGATCCCCCAGCCCGGGCGGGGTGTAGCCATGATCCTCCGGGTGGCGCACATCGCGTTTGGCGGCCAGAATGCGGGTACCCAGCGGGTGCAGCAGGCGGGCAACCTCGCGCCCGATACTGCCGTAGCCAACGATGCCGACCGTGCTTTCGCGCAGTTCAAGGGCGCGGAAGCGTTCCCAGCGGTCTTTGGGCCACTCGGCGCGCGCCTGAAATGCGGCCAGTTCGGGGATTTTGTGGCCGAGGGCCAACAGCATGAGCAGAACATGCTCTGCCACCTGCGGGGCGGCTGCTCCGCTCAGGGTGGTAATTTGAATGTCCTTTTTGCCCATCAACGGGTGGCTGGCAACGTGATCCACCCCCGCAAAGTGAAATTGCACCCAGCGCAGGTTGGGTACCAGCGCCGGATCGGGCAGGATGCGGTCGGTGTACAGGATTTCGACCTGTTTCCACAGCTCGGCGGGGATTTCTTCTGCGCTGCGCACAGTGTGGGTCATCAGGCGGATGCGCGGAGAAACCTGAATCACCTTTTCCAGCAGCTCGGGCGGAAAAGAAACGGTAAACAGGGTGGGAATGGGGGTTGTGCTCATGATCCTTTCAGGTAAATTCCTTGCGGGTCGAGTTCTTCGCGCAAAATACGCAATTCTTCAGCAGTGGGCGGCTCTGTGATCTGCACCTGCCGTACAGCCCGCAACGGCCAGCCGGTATTTGCCTGAGCCTGTTCCAGCGTGGCGCCGG
>NZ_DAOUBL010000326.1:0-4430 GCF_034432615.1 Bellilinea sp.
GTTGATGGTAAACCGGGTGCGTCCCGCACAGCAAGTCGCTTTCCTGCACACCCACTTTTTTCTGCAAGTCAAGGATGGCTGCCAGATGTTCATCCGTGCCGGAATGCGAGGCGCACATCAACGCAATATCCCGCTCGGTCAGGTGAAAGGCCTCCGCGCCGCCGTTTTCCAGCAGCGGTAGAATTTGAAAGGGCTTGGAGGATGAGCGCAAAAAGGTTACGTAATGCGGGTCACCCAGAGCCGCCAGCAAGTTGCCGGAAGCATCCACCACCGCGGCACAACCGCTGTGAAGGGATTCGACGAGATTGCCGCGGGTTAATTCGACCAGTGGAACAAAGGCAGTATTGCTCATGAAGAAGACATCCTTGAGTTGAAAATTGGTTGGGGTTTATTCGTCCAGCTCTTCGCCCATCGCGCGGTAATGGCGGTTGTAGTATTGTTCCAACCCCCACTTCAACCGCTGATAGTACTGCGCTTTGCGTTCGGCGGGGAAATTCATACCGCTCAACAAATCGTTGATCCAGCTGTGCGTTTCGGAAGGCTCTCCCTTGCGCGCAGCCAGGTCATCCATGCGCGATTGAATGTTTTTGAGGAACTCGATCTGCTGGTGAACATGTTTATGGGTGATCAGCCCGCTGCGGCCGCTGACCAGCAGATGATTCTGGTACTGAGGCGTCAACAGAACTTGCAGCGTTTCGAGCCACTGGGGAATGTCCGCGCCGGCCAGAAACGGCGGCTGGTTGACCACCACCGCATCCCCCAGGAAGATCAGATTGCGGTTTTCAAGAATGACCCAAATGGCGCCCGCCGCCGGGCCGGGGTGGTATTCCAGCAGGAGCGGATGTTCATCCCAGTGAATTTTCATGCGCTGGGTGAAGGAAATTTCCGGCGGCGCCCAGCGGATGCTGCCCAGTCCATTATGGTATTCCCAATCCGCGCCGGTATCTGCCCCCTGGGCTTTGAAGGTCATCGGGCGGTTGCGGAAAACCTCCGCCATTTTTTCGTGGCCGACCACCGTGCACTCCATTGCCCGCGAGCCAATCGTGCGGTCGGCGTGGACATCCAGATTGATCAACAGACGTTCGACGCCGCCGCCCAAATTGAGCATGGCCGACCGCCACAGACGGATGTCATCCGGCCGGAAGGGGGCATCAATCATCACCTGACCGTGCGGGGTCACAATCAGCCCCAGCACAACACCCGGATACGAATTCTCAATATATACATGATCGAATATTTGCTGCATTGAAAACCTTTACTCCCAATCAGGTGGGGATGATTACCGGAGGGGCAGAATAAAGATAAAGTTACTGCCCTCGCCCAGCGCACTTTCAACCCAGATTTTACCACCATGCGCACGTACCGCTAACCGGCAAAATGCCAGACCAAGGCCCAGACCCTTGGGGTAACGCTCGCCCTGCAAGCGGTTGAATTTCTCAAAGATCAATTCCAGGGCATCCTGCGGAATACCGGGGCCGTTATCTCGCACCCAGAAGCGAATCATCTCCCCTTCGCGGCGGCTGCCCACCTCAATGGCGCCCTGCATGGGGGTGTATTTGATCGCATTTTCAATCAGGTTGATCAACACCCGCCGGATCATATCCACATCCACCGAAATGACCGGTAAATCATCCTCCAGCGCCACCGAAAGCTGCTGGCGTTTGCTTTCCGCAAGGGTGTGAGTGGCATCCACCGCCTCGGCAACCAGCGCATGCGGGGCTACCGGTCTTTTGTTGATAATCGGCTGACCGGCTTCCAAACGGTTGATATCCAGCAACGAACTGATCAGGCGCTGCAAGCGTTCGGCTGCCCGCACGGCAATATCAAAAACCGGCTGAATGGTTTGGGCAGCCTCTTGCGGCAGCAGCGTTTGCAGAATATCCAGACTGGAAATGATGTTCGCCAGCGGGGAGCGCAGGTCGTGATAGATCATTGCCGATAAATCATCCCGCAGGGTATCCAGCTGCTTGCGTTCGCTGATGTCGCGCAAAATCCATTGCAGCATCGGGCTTTCCCCAATCATCACCCGCCGAATGTACACCTCCACCGGCAGCGCCGAACTGCCCTGCCGTTGTAATTCGGTTTCGTAATGCACTGTCTGGCCTTCTTGCAGGGCTTGAAAGTATTGGCTCAACGGTGGGGTTTGCGGGCTTTGCAGCTGGTGCATGGAACATTCCAGCAATGTTTCCAGCGGACAGGCTGTAACCACTTGAGCTTGCCGGTTGGCCTCCAGTATACGCCCCTCCCAGTCGGTAATCAAAATCGGGTCAATGCTGTCTTCAAACAACTCATGGTAGCGGCGCTGGGCTTCCTGCACCGAACGATACAGATGAGCATTGCGCACCGCAATGCCCGCCAGATCGGCAATACCTTGCAGCAACGTCAGATGATCGCTGGTGAAAAATCCGGTCTGGGCATGCACCAGCGTCAGCACACCGGTTAACTGACCGCTGGAGAACAGGGGAACACAGACAGCCGACTTACTGCCCGTGCGTTCAGCCGCATCATCCGGGCGGCGCGTCCAGCGTTCATCCTCGCGTGTATCGGCAATCAGGGCCGGCTGGCGATGCTGAGCCACCCAGCCAGCCAGCCCGCGCTCCAAAATGGACTGCATCTCCTCCACCGTTGGATGAAACACCTGCCCATTGATCGCTAAGGCCGCCTCCACCGGTTGTCCCTTGTCGTTCAGCACGATCAAACTGCCCCGCTCCGCGCCGACATTGACCGTTGAAAGCAGCAAAACCCGCGCCAAAACCGTACGCAGGTCCAGACTGGCCGCCAGTTCCCGGCTGATATCGAGCAACAATGCCAGAGAAGAGCGTGTCACCGTATCCTGCTGTTTTGCCTGGCTCTCCATTGCTGCTGAGGTTCCTCCCTGAGAAAATCAATATGGACGATCTCGCAAAGTCAACCCGCGCGATTTAGAAACAGTATAGCATAATCAGGCATGGCTTTTACAGCGACATTTTTCCTCATCTTTGTAAAAAGTTTCTGGCAACATAAAAACGGGACGGGACTTCACTCAGGTATAATTGAATCAGGTTTACTCGGGAGGAGGCAGTCAACCAGTCCTTCCTGCAATGATTTATGGTTGTTTCAACAAATCCTTGCGATTTGCATGGAACAAAAAAAGAGGTATGATCATGTTTGGCTTGTTTAACCGTAAAGATGAAGAGGAACGCGCCCGCAGTGAAAAACGCCTGCCGCCCGGCCAGGCGCTTACCACCAAATTCCCGGTGCTGCATTACGGCCCGGTTCCCACCGTCAACCTGGAAACCTGGACGCTGCGCATTTGGGGGGAAGTTGAAAAGGAAGTTACCCTGAGTTGGGAAGAATTCAACCGCTTGCCGAAAACCCGCGTCCGCATGGATTTGCACTGCGTAACCCGCTGGAGCAAACTGGATACTGAATGGGAGGGCGTTTCGGTGCGGACGATGATTGAACTGGGCGTTTTCAAACCGCTGCCCGCCGCCCGTTATGTCATGCAGCACGCCGAATACGGCTTTACCGTCAACCTGCCGCTGGAGGTGGTGCTGGCCGATAACTTTTTACTTGCCACCCATTACAACGGAGAACCGATCAGCCCCGATCACGGCTATCCGTTGCGCGGCGTGGTCGGCTACATCCCCAACCGTCCTGACCTGAAAACCCCCTACCTGTGGAAAGGCGCCAAGTGGCTGCGCGGGTTGGAGTTCATGAAACACGACCGCCCCGGCTTTTGGGAGGAGGCCGGCTATCACAATGAAGCGGATATCTGGAAAGAACAGCGTTTTGGCTAAATCTTCTGATTGACGGGCGATATTGAATCAGGTATCCTTACAATAACGAGAGTTCGGGATAAGATCAAAACATGGCATGC
Source organism: Bellilinea sp. (assembly GCF_034432615.1). Lineage (GTDB taxonomy): Bacteria > Chloroflexota > Anaerolineae > Anaerolineales > Anaerolineaceae > Bellilinea. The sequence goes on from NZ_DAOUBL010000326.1 coordinate 3,860, forward strand.
AATGCCAATGACCCCCATCTGCACCTCCCCCAAAATCGCCCCTGCGATTTTGGGGGAGGCGGGAGGGGGCTGAAAGTCCCCAAGTTGTTGTTGAAACGATTTATCCCGAATTGACGTTACAATAACCATAAAAATTACGGGAGGTGAACATGGGCAGCACAAAAGATGTTCTGGCAGTCATTCTGGGCGGTGGACGGGGCGCGCGGCTTTACCCCCTCACCGCAGTGCGTTCCAAACCGGCCGTGCCGATTGCCGGTAAATACCGCCTGATTGATATTCCCATATCGAACTGCATCAATTCAGGCATTTACCGCATCGCCGTGCTGACCCAGTTCAACTCGGTATCGCTGCACCGTCACATCGCCAACACCTATGTCTTCGATACCTTCCACACCGGCTGGGTGCAGATTTGGGCTGCCGAACAGACCATCTCCAGCGCGGACTGGTATCAGGGCACAGCCGATGCAGTCCGCAAACAGTTATTTGAGATTCGCGCCGCCCGAGCGCCGTATGTGCTCATTCTGGCCGGCGATCACCTCTACCGCATGGATTACGCCGCCATGTTCGATTT
>NZ_DAOUBL010000327.1:0-16048 GCF_034432615.1 Bellilinea sp.
AACTTTATTTCCACCCTTCCCACAACTGTCCACTTTTCAACTTTATAAGTGTCCACTTTTCAACTTTCGCTAACAGAGGTATTTTGTAAAAAGTTGATTAAATCCTTGACGAATAGAACAAATATACTATAATGAAATCAACAAACAGGGCTTGAAATTGCTCGTATTTTAGCGGATACAGATATAATCATAATAACCAGAACTCTTCAGGAGACCCATTCATGGCGCGTAAAACCCCTTCTTCCACTCCTTTACCGGCTGGCGGTGGCAATTCTCAGGATGATGCCCGTAAAGCCATGCTCGACAAGGCGCTCGGTGATATTCTCAAACGCTACGGCGATGGCGCGATTATGCGCCTTGGCGAAGCACAACATCTGGAGGTCGAAGCCATCCCCACCGGCTCGCTTTCACTGGACATTGCTCTGGGTGTCGGGGGTATTCCGCGCGGCAGAGTCACCGAAATCTTTGGTCCCGAATCATCCGGTAAAACCACCCTTTGTTTGCATCTGGTTGCCGAATCTCAACGAATGGGGGGCACCGCTGCGTATGTAGATATGGAACACGCCCTTGATCCGGCTTATGCTGCCCGCCTGGGGGTAGATATTGACAGTTTGTACATCTCTCAACCGGATACCGGCGAACAGGCATTGGAAATCACCGAAACGCTGGTGCGTTCCGGCGCGGTGGATCTGGTTGTGATAGACTCGGTTGCCGCATTGGTGCCGCGAAACGAGATCGAAGGAGATATGGGCGATGCCACAATGGGTATGCAGGCCCGCTTAATGTCTCAGGCATTACGCAAACTCTCCAGCGCGATTAACCAGACCAAAACTGCCGTAGTATTTACCAATCAATTGAGGCAGAAAATCGGCGTTATGTTTGGCAATCCAGAAACCACCCCCGGCGGTCTTGCCCTGAAATTTTACGCTTCCGTTCGGCTGGATATCCGCCGCATTCAGTCCATCAAGGTCGGAGCGGAAGTCATTGGTAACCGGGTTCGGGTAAAAGTGGTCAAAAATAAAGTTGCGCCACCCTTCCGCACAGCGGAATTTGACATTATGTACAACGAGGGCATTTCAAAGGTCGGTGATATCCTTGATCTTGCCACAGGACTGGACATCATCACCAAACGCGGGGCTTTCTTCTCCTACGGGGATATTCGCCTCGGACAGGGGCGAGAAAACGCCAAAGAATTTCTGCGCCAAAACCCAGAACTGGCACTCGAAATTGAAAACGCCGTGCGACAGCGAGCATTGGGAGGTGATATTCCCCTTGCTTTTGCATCGGATGGTGGTGATGAGGGCTTTTCAGACGATCTTTAACCTCTACGCGATGGATCATCAAAAGCCGTGTGACAGGAGATTATTTTCCATTCCGTCAAGCCTTCCAAAATTTATTCTGGCATGGGAACTCACAGTCCTGATGATGATTCTTCAGGGCTGTGTTTTTTCACCCCCCCAGCGAATCCCCGCTCCTGCCACTCAGGCTCCTCTGTTCCTGCCGCCCACTTCTGCGCCTCTGCGCAATGAACCCAGCCAAACCCCAGAACAATTCCAACCAACCCCCACTTTACCATGCGTTGATTCGCTCACATTCATCAGTGACCTGACCATCCCCGATGGCAGCATCATTCAAGCAGGTGCATCCATTGATAAGCGCTGGGAAGTTGAAAACAGCGGAACCTGCAACTGGGAGAGCGGTTATTTTCTGCGCTTAATTGCCGGAGATGAATTGGGCGCCGGTTTGCAGCTCGCTCTCACCCCTGCCCGTAGCGGAACTCGTACGGTCATCCGCATCCTTTTTCAGGCACCTGCCGAGCCGGGCAACTATCGGAGTGCCTGGCAAGCCCATAATCCCCAGGGCCAACCCTTTGGTGACCCGATTTTTATAGACATTGTGGTTGAGCCTTGAAGAATAACCTTCATGAAAAGCTCCTCATCCACCCAAGCCGGTAGTGCTGTTCCACTGATTTTGTTGTGGATTGGAGCAATTCTGGTCTTATCAGTCCTCCTCATGATTGGATTCGAACTTATATTGATTGAGGTCAATCCAATTGCCCGACCCTCCGTAGAATATTCCCCGCAAACCTCCTCACTCCCAATATTACAACTCGGTTCCGGTGGTTATCCGATCACACCCACCCCTTTTCAACCCCTTCCAACCTCTACCCCTACACCCATTCCATCCCCCACAAGCCAACCGACCCTTTCACCTTCACCCATCCCAACCGTAAAAATTCCGGCCTCCGCACGAATCGAAGCCATTCGCGGCTTTCCACAAACCCTCAACCTTTCCTGCGAATCCCGTTCAGCAGTGGATTGGGCTGGTTTTTTTGGTGTTTCAATCAACGAATTGGAGTTTTTATCTCAACTGCCCCAGTCCGATGACCCCAATAAAGGCTTTGTTGGCAATCCCAACGGCCCGGGGGGTTTAATCCCTCCCAACCCTTACGGTGTCCACGCCGCCCCGGTTGCAGCCTTGCTACGAGCGTATGGTTTGCCCGCTGAAAATATTGCGGGGTTAACCATTGACCAAATTAAAACTGAAATCGCTGCAGGCCGCCCTGTCATTGTATGGGTTATTTTTGGAACCATGCCCGGTTATGCCCTGCAGTACACAACTCAGGCAGGGGAAGTCATCAGTGTTGCGCCGAACGAGCATACCGCCATCATCATCGGATATGATCCTCAGGGAGTTGCCCTGCTGGATGGAGCGGCAATTTACTGGCGATCCTGGGATACCTTTCTTCAATCTTTTATGGTCTTAGGCAATATGGCAATCATCTACCGTAGTCAATAAGGCTCTTCTGAAAAATTTTTGGGAAATGACCGCTTTTCTTATGCCCAATCAGCATAATCAGCCCTGAGAACGCCCTTTTTCGCTATAAATTCCGTTACAATATAATCATGCAGGTTATTCTGACACATGAGCAAGCTGATTTTGACGCCATTGCCGCGTTACTGGCAGCTCATATTCTCAATGAGCGTGCCTTACCAGTATTGCCCCGCCGCATAAATCGCAATGTGCGCGCTTTTCTGAACCTCTATGGGGCTGAACTACCCTTCATTGAAGCTCGTGATCTTCCTCCCGAGGATATTGACATTGTTACACTCGTGGATACCCAATCTCTGATCACCCTTAAAGGGATGAAAGAGGACACCCTCGTTCATGTGATTGACCACCATCAAGCCCGTGAAGACCTGCCGTCCGATTGGACGCTCATCATCGAACGGGTTGGTGCTACAACCACCCTGCTGATCGAAGATATTCAAGATCATAATGGCCCATTGAATAATTTGCAGGCCACATTGCTGCTGCTCGGCATTTATGAGGATACTGGCAGCCTGACCTATAGCAGCACCACCCCGCGCGATTTACGCGCAGCAGCCTTTCTACTGGAACAGGGTGCCAGTTTAAGCCTGGCAGATGAATACCTTAATCCACCCCTCTCCGAGCAGCAACGCGAACTTTACAATCGTCTCTTACAAAATTCCGAAAGCCTGCACATCCATGGGCAACACATCATCATTGCCAGAGCCGATGCCCGCGACATCAACGAGGAAATTTCCAGTGTTGCCCACAAATTGCGTGATTTGTTAGACCCGGACGCCTTGTTTCTGATGGTGAATACCATTGAAGGCATCCGCATTGTGGCCCGTTCTGCCACTGAGCGCATCAATGTCGCTAAAACCGTTGCCCTGTTTGGCGGGCGCGGACATGAAAAAGCAGCCGCTGCGCTGATTCGCACCGGCGATAAGGCTGCTCAGTCCACAGCCGACCTCGAAGAGGTATATAACCGGCTGGTTGAGGTACTCCCCTCCATTGTTCAACCAGCCATTACGGTTGGAAAAATCATGTCCCGCAATCCGCGTGTGCTTAAACCGGAAACCTCTGCCCAGGAAGCCGCACGCTGGATGCAGCGCTACGGATATGAGGGCTACCCGGTTGTCAAAGACGGGCGGGTGGTCGGATTACTGACTCGTCGGGCGGTGGACCGTGCCTTAGCCCACAAACTTAACCTGCCCGCCATCAGTCTCATGGATGCCGGCGAGTTCTTTGTCACCCCAGACACGCCCCTACCCCATCTTCAGCAGCTAATGGCAGACACCGGCTGGGGTCAAATTCCTGTGGTTGACCCGGAAACCCGCCAGATCATTGGTATTGTTACCCGCACCGATTTGCTCAAACAAATTGGACGCGAGGACACCATTCAAACAGAGAGAAAAAATTTTGCCGACCGACTGGAAAAAGCCCTGCCGCCGGCTCGCCTGGCCCTGATCAAAACCATTGCTGAAGAAGCCCTCCACCACCACTTGCCAATCTATGTGGTAGGTGGTTTTGTCCGGGATCTCATTCTGGAACGTCCCTCGATAGATTTCGATCTGGTTGTTGAAGGAGATGCCATTGCGCTTGCCCGCGCGTTGGAAAAGAAATACGGTGGAAAAGTAACCAGTCACAGCCGCTTTGGCACAGCCAAGTGGCAAATCGGCTCTATACGCTCGGAACTGATTGAAAAAATAAAAGGCGATGGCGGACTGAAAGCCGAAGACTTGCCCGACTCCCTGGATCTTATCAGCGCCCGCACCGAGTTTTACAATTATCCGACCGCTTTGCCAACCGTTGAGCGAGGGAGTATCAAACTCGATTTGCACCGCCGGGATTTTACGATTAACACGCTTGCCCTGCGTCTGGATGGACGTCATTATGCCACGCTCTACGACTTCTGGGGCGGAATGAATGACATCAAGAAAAAACTGGTTCGCGTTCTTCATTCGCTATCCTTTGTGGATGACCCAACCCGCATGCTGCGCGCTGTCCGCTTCGAGCAACGTTTCAACTTCAGAATTGAAAGCCGCACACTTCAGTTGATGAATGAAGCCCACGACCTGCTGAAACAGGTTTCCGGTGACCGGTTGCGCCACGAGCTTGACCTGATACTTGCGGAAGAAAATCCGGTCAGTGCGCTCAACCGCTTGGAAGAATTGAATCTTCTTTCAGCGATTCATCCGGACCTCCACTGGGATTCATCTGCATCGAAAGCGTTGCTGCGCGTCCTCAAAGAACCGCTTGATCCCGCCTGGCAACTTCCCGAAGTGCTGGGGAATCAATCCATTCGGAATGCACTGGCCTACATGGTCTGGTTGATTCCCTTCCCACCCGAAAGCAGCCGTGCAATTTGTGAACGGTTAAAGTTAAGTCATCACCTTCAAAACGCTATTCTTTCAGGAAACCTCCTGATGGCTGAATTGCCGGATTTAGTCGGTCAATCCCCCAGCCGGGTAGTTGCCCGTCTTGAAGAAGCCCCCCTGCCAGCTCTTTACGCAATCATTTGTCTTTGCCCCGGCAAAGAAATTTGCGAACTGCTCAACCGATACGCTACCGAATGGCGAAAAGTTCAGCCGATGACTGACGGTTATACACTGCACGCTATGGGGATCGAACCCGGCCCGGTTTATCGCCGTATTCTTTGGGCGCTGCGCGCCGCCTGGCTGGATGGAAAAATCACCACGCGCGAGCAGGAGAATGCCCTCTTGAATCAACTGGTTTTCACCCAAACCATTCAATGATATGACGGCTCAGGTCTTACCCCGCGATTGGTTGGATGCCGTAACCTTCCGAAACGTTCGTAAGGAAGATTTACCTGCTCTGGAATGGGACGGAGAGTTCAGCCATTTTCGACGAGTGTATGCTGATGCGTTTGAACGCGCCCAGTTGGGTTACTGCGTGCTGTGGGTTGCCGATTTGCCGGAAAAAGGGATTATCGCCCAGGTGTTTATTCAATTAATCTGTAACCGCAAAGAATTGGCGGATGGGGTGAAACGCGCCTATTTGTACTCGTTTCGTGTCCATAAAGACTTTCGGGGTCAAGGTTTAGGCAGCCTCATGGTGCAACATGTTGAACAGGACTTAATTCGGCGAGGATTTCAATTCTTAACACTCAATGTCGCCAAAGATAATCTGGACGCTTTACGTTTATACCTGCGGCTCGGATTCCACATTATAGCGGCAGAACCCGGAGTCTGGTCGTATGTTGATGACAAGGGTATACGTCAACTGGTTGAAGAACCTGCCTGGCGCATGGAAAAGAGGCTCTATTAAGCCCGTTTACTTTTTTTGTAATTCGTCCAGTAATTTTTCTCCGTTAATTCCCGCCTGCAGCAATTGCTCTGCCCTCTCTCGCTTGAACCATAAATTTAACACCTCTCCTTCATTGCTGGAAAATTGAATACCAATGTAACCCGGCTGCAATCCGGGCAAAGCGGAAAGCGGAACTTCCAGAATCACGCCCAAAAGCCGGCCGGCAATATCACCCATTTCCGTTGGATGGTTTAGACTTTGAACGGGGACAACCATGTGGATGTCAGTTTGCATTACCGCAAAACGAACAATTTCGCCTTCCTCAGTTACGCAATTTTCACCATATGCTTCTGCAAATACCTGAATATCTTTAAAATCAGCCTGATTGAGCAGATTCTCAAATTCCTGGCTTATCTGGGGTAAGGGTTGGCTTGCCCACATATAGGCGCAGGGTGCCTGGCTTATAGCATCGGGAATTGTCGGTTGGTTTTCTGCCGTTAATTCTTTTTCGGAAATTAAATCCAGTGTCTTCACTGGAAAAGGTCGAATTGATTGACGGATTTGACAGGAACTCAGAATTAACGCCAACAATAATAAGCAAAGCCCGACCGCTGGAATTTTAATCTTCATGGAGAACGCTCCTTATGAAACCACAACCATACAGAAGGAAATTTCTGTCTTTCCCATCCTTCTGCTCTTCGAATAAGACGCAGAAAAGTCAACAACCGTTCCAAATCCTCATCATCAATCCCATGTGAACTGTCTGGAAAACTGCGATAATGGGCATAAAGGAGGAAATCTCCACCTTCCTTCAGTAAGCGCTGAACATTGTCAAGATACTTCTGTCGCTCATCCCAATTCAGCTGGTGAAAACAGCCGATATCCAGAATCAGGTCAAAGCCCGGCTTAAGGCGGTAAAGATTGGTAACGTCATCAACCCACAACTCCGCTCTCAATCCATGCTGACGGATTTTACTGCGCGCCTGCGCAATGGCAAACCGGGAAAAGTCCACTCCGCAAACCTGCCAGCCGGCTTTTGCCATCGTAACGAGATTAGTACCGCTCCCACAGCCCAAATCCAATGCTCTGCCCGGCGGATGATGCGAAAGATATTCCAGCAACTCAGGCGGGGATGTCCCGGTATCCCAAACCGTTTTTCCAACAGAATACCGCCATTCATACTTTATTCTTTTCAGCAATGATTTCATAAAACGATTTTAGCCTTATTCAGCAATTTGGTCACCCCAGAATTTGTAGCTGCTGATATAATAGGCAGGGTTTGTGGGAAAGAAAAGGTAAAACCACGCTGGGTGCTTTGACAATTTGTCATTTGCACCTTAAAATAAGCGAGTTAATCCCATGTAATGCAGAAGGGTCTGTTTCATGAAGGAATATACCACTGAGTCTATCCGTAATATCGCCCTTGCCTCACACAGCAGCGCCGGCAAAACCATGCTGGCAGAAGCCATGCTCCACCTGACTGGAGCAACCACCCGCCTCGGCCGGGTTGAAGACGGCACCACCATCTCAGACTTTGATGAAGAAGAGATTCGTCGTGGAATTTCATTGTACACCAGTGTCCTGCCGGTTGAGTATCGGGATGTTAAAATCAACCTGCTGGATACACCCGGTTATACCGACTTCATTGGCGAAGTAATCTCCGCTTTACGGGTTGCTGATGGCGCCATCATTGTAGTGGATTCGGTTGCCGGCGCCGAAGTGGGGACGGAAATTGCCTGGAATTATTGCAACACCTTTCAATTGCCGCGGTTTGTGGTCATCAACAAAATGGATCGCGAAAATGCCAACTTCCAGAAGGCTCTGGCATCCATTCAGAACCTGACCGAAACCCGCCTTATTCCAGTTCAACTGCCGTGGGGTGAAAAAGCCAGCTTTCAGGGTGTAATTGATTTGATTAGCATGAAAGCGTACAAAGGTGATGGCAAAACGGCAGTTGAAATTCCCGATGAATACCGTTCGGCTGCTGAAGAAGCCCGTTTTGCCCTTGTCGAAGCCGCCGCAGAAGGCGAAGATGAATTGTTGGAAAAATATCTCGAAAGCGGCGAACTCACCCATGAAGAAGTTGTTCGCGGTTTGAAAGCCGTCATCCGACAGGGCAATTTTGTGCCGGTTTTTGCCACTTCTGCAACCACCGAAACCGGCATCTTCCGACTGCTGGATGCAATTGTTGATTTCTTCCCATCCCCTGCGGAAATTCCACCAGTCAAAGCAATGGGTAAAAATGGTGAGGAAGAGTTAATTTCCGCTTCGGATTCGGGACCTCTGGCAGCTTACGTGTGGAAGACCACCGCCGATCCCTTTGTTGGCAAACAAACCTTTTTCCGGGTTTACTCCGGCATGGTCACTTCCGACAGCCGTGTCTGGAACCAAAACAAAGGTGTGGAAGAACGGTTTGGCACTGTCAGCATTCCGCGCGGAAAAGAAAACATGCCGGTAAAAGTAATCCACAGCGGTGATATTGGTGTAGTTCCCAAACTTTCTGAAACCATTACGGGAAATACACTGGTTGATAAGACCCACCCGCTCACCTTACCGGTCCCGGAATATCCGAACGCCCTTTACCGGGTCGCCATCTTCCCCAAAACACAGGCTGACTCGACCAAAATCAGCCCAACCCTTACCCGTCTGTGTGAAGAAGATATGACCCTCTCATGGTACAACGAACCGGCAACCCTCCAAACCATTTTGCAGGGTATGGGTGACCAGCACATTGATGTCGCCATCCGCCGGGCCGAAACCAAATTCCAGGTTAATCTGCTGATTGGCGAACCCAAGGTTCCTTATCAGGAAACCATTACCCGCAAAGCCAGCGCTATGTACCGCCATAAAAAGCAAACTGGCGGTGCCGGTCAGTTTGGTGAAGTTCATCTGCGGGTTGAACCCTTAGCCGATAAGGACTTTGAATTCACCTGGGAAGTGTTTGGCGGCGCCATCTCCCAAACTTATGCTGCTTCTATCCAAAAAGGTATCCAGAACGTCATGAAGGAAGGTGTGCTGGCTGGCTACCCCATCCGCGGTGTTCTGGTTGCCGTCTTTGATGGGAAAGAACATCCAGTTGACTCTAAACCGGTTGCCTTTGAAATCGCCGGTCGCGAAGCCTTCAAACTGGCCTTCAAAGATGCCGGCCCGGTGCTTTACGAGCCAATCATGAACGTTCAAATCATCGTCCCCGAAGAAAACATGGGGGATGTCCTGGGCGATTTGAATACCCGCCGCGCACGTGTGCAGGGCATGAACTCTGAAAAAGGCCGTTCCACCATCACCGCCACCGTGCCTCTGGCCGAAATGCTGCGTTATACCACCCAATTGCGCTCCCTCACTGGCGGACGCGGCATCTTCAACATGGAACTGGCCGGTTACGAGATGGTACCCCCGCATATTCAGGCTGAAATTGTTGCTGCCCGTCAAAAAGAACTGGCAGAAAAACGCGAAGAGTAATCACGTTTGAACGAAACAAGAGGTTTGTTTGTGCCTTCAAAGTGGCTCAGGCAGACCTCTTTTTTATTTTTTTATGATAGTCTTAACACGATGGATAACCTTGATCCGCTTCAATCATTTTGGGAAAACCTGCTCTCGCGCAATCCCACCCGGATTCAGTCCGCATTTTTAAGCCTTGACCCGACTTCAAAACAGGTGGTCATTGCCCATTTACAAAAAATGGCCACTGATCCCGGCTGGCACCCAGAGCAGGTTGAATCTGCCAGAGCTGCATTGGAGACAATTCAATCACTATTTAGTAAACCGTAACGAATGAGGGGGGACACAAAAAGAATGAAACAGTGGAAATATTATATAACATTCGTCATTGTGTTTTTATTCGTCTGGATATTGATGGCCGTTGGAATTCGGCAGGTGAGTGGAGATATTATCTTTGGAGCTGATTATTATACCTTTTACACTGCTGCAAGAATGTATTTATTCGATCGGATTAACCCGTATTCACAAGATGTTACTCAGGCAGCCCAACTCGGTATTTTAGGCAGACTGGCCACTCCAGAAGAAGACCAGCTGGCTTTTGCGTATCCTTTCTTTATGCTCTTTTGGGTTTTCCCATTTGCATGGCTGGATATTTCACTCTCACAGCCGCTTTGGATGAGCTTTAACATTCTTATTGCCTTGACCTGCCTGGTTAACACATTTCAAAATAAAAAAATTCTCGCTTTTCTTGGATTGACTTTTTATCCTTTTGTATATGGTATTATCCTGGGAAATTTCAGCAATCTAATCTGTTTTATTCTTTTATACTTTTTCGATCAGGTCATTTTCAACCAACCTACCCCTGCCAGACAAATTTTTCTTGGTTTTTTACTTTTCTGGACAATTGGCAAACCGCAATTGACCATTCTCGTACTCCTTTTTGCTCTACTGATTAGTCTGTATAAGAAATATCTCACAGTGATTATTTCGTTTGGAGTTTCTCTGGTTACAATTTCATCGCTCAGCATTTTATTCTTGCCCAACTGGTTTGAGTTATGGATTCAACGTATCCAGCAATATTCTGTATACGTTCAGGCAAAGCCGGCTAACCTTGCTCAAACGATCTTATCTTTCACGAATATCCCTGAGGGATTCATTCTTGCAAGTTTATCCATTGGAGTTGTTGCCGTATTTACTGGTTGGTTTTTAGCAGTTTACAAGTCCCAAAACTTAATCTTCCAAGAGGAAAAATTCAGGAATCTCTTATTTCTAAACCTGATAATCATCTTCACAATTTCCTTAATGCCTAGGACAGTATCAAATGATCAACTACTACTTCTCATTAACTTATTTTTAGGAAGCAAATTCCTGACAGATATGAAACACAAATATCATATCGTTGTATTAATTTGGTCATCTTATTCGGTCATTTCGTGGATTACTTTTGCGTTGCCAATTCCCGGAAATCTATCTTCAACACACACTCTGTATCCATCGGCTATTTCAACATCTTGGTTAATATTTTTCTGGTTATTATCAAAAAGTAAAATGAAAGAACTATCTCATGAACCTGCGTGAACTTACCTTTGCCATGCACCAGTTTGTTCAACAAAAGGGCTGGTACGAAGCGAACAGCCCCCGCCCACAAGCACCACGTAACATTGCCATCTCCCTATGCCTGGAAGCCGCAGAGGTGTTGGAACACTTCCAATGGAGTGAAACCACCAACAACCGTGAACAACTGGCCTCAGAACTGGCTGATGTAGCCCTATACCTCTTACAGCTGGCCCATCTATCTGAAATTGACCTTGAAGAAGCAATTTTGAGCAAACTACGAGAAAATTACCGGCGCACGTGGGATCAGGATCAGGTAAAATAAAGGGCATTCACAGCCATGAAAATTACGGTATTTGGCAGTTCCAAACCACAACCCGGACAACCCGCCTATCAGAACGCGATGCGGTTAGGTCGTTTGATCGCCGAAGGCGGTCACACCGTCTTGACCGGCGGCTACATGGGCATTATGGAAGCCGTATCGCGCGGAGCAGCCGAAGCCGGTGGGCATGTTATCGGGGTTACCTGTGAAGAAATTGAGCGTTGGCGCAAAAACGGACCCAATCCATGGATCAAAGAAGAATGGCGCTGTCAAACCCTGATTGAAAGAATCCAACGGTTGATTTATGCCTGTGATGCTGCCATCGCCTTACCCGGCGGGCCAGGAACCCTTGCTGAGACAACCCTCTATTGGAACTTACTTGTCATTCATGCCATCCCGCCTCGCCCGTTGGTGTTGGTGGGTGATGAATGGAAAAACATCTTTGAATCCATCCGCAAGGAAATGGTTGAAGCAGCCAACCCGCAGGATTGGGACAAAATTCTATTTGCAAGTGAAATTGATCAAGCCTACCTTTTTGCCGTAAATCAAAAACCCAAAGTTTCAGGATGATATTGCATGAGCACCGACAAATTACCCACCCGCAGTGAAAATTACTCCGAATGGTACAATCAGGTCATTCAGCGCGCCGAAATGGCTGATTACGCCCCGGTACGCGGCTGTATGGTCGTCCGCCCGTATGGCTGGGCATTATGGGAAAACATTCAACAAGCGCTGGATAAACGCTTTAAAGCAACCGGCCATGTCAATGCTGCTTTTCCGTTGTTTATCCCCATGTCTTTTCTTGAAAAGGAAAAACAACATGTTGAAGGATTTTCCCCCGAACTGGCTGTTGTAACCATTGGCGGGGGTGAAAAACTGGAAGAACCCTTAGTCGTTCGTCCAACATCCGAAACCATTATCGGCTATATGTATTCAAAATGGATAAAGTCCTACCGCGACCTGCCCGTTCTGATCAACCAGTGGGGAAATGTTGTTCGTTGGGAAATGCGCACCCGCCTTTTCCTGCGCACGCTGGAATTCTACTGGCAGGAAGGTCACACCGCTCACGCGACGGCCGAAGAAGCCGTTGAAGAAACTGTGCGCATGTTAAATGTTTATACCGACTTTGCTGTCAATGAAGCCGCTGTTCCGGTAATTCCCGGCAAAAAGAGCGAGACCGAAAAATTCGCGGGGGCAGTGGATTCGTACACCATTGAAGCGATGATGGGGGATACCCGCGCATTGCAGGCGGGAACTTCCCACTTTTTGGGGCAAAACTTTGCTCGCGCGTTTGAAATTCAATACCTTGACCCGAATAATTCCCTCCAGTATTGCTGGACAACTTCATGGGGTCTTTCTACTCGTTTCATTGGCGCCATCATCATGACCCATGGGGATGATCAGGGATTGATTCTTCCCCCCCGTTTAGCGCCGGTTCAAATCGTTGTCGTACCGATTTACAAAAACGATCAGGAACAATCAAAAGTCCTCGCTGCCATTGAGCAGGTTGAAAAACAACTCTCCGGTTGGCGTTTCAAAGCGGACTTGCGTACCGAGGTGACCCCCGGTTTCAAGTTCAATGATTGGGAATTGAGGGGTGTGCCGTTGCGTATCGAAATCGGGCCAAAGGATGTGGACAATGGGGTTGTGACCCTCGCCCGCCGCCACCTGCCCGGCAAGGCCGGTAAATCTACCCTTCCGCTCGATCAACTCTCGAACCAGATTGGCAGTGTGTTGGAAGAAATTCAAGCGGCGTTACTGGAACGCGCCACCCGATTCCGGGATGAGCATATTTTTGAGCCGAAAAATTATGACGAGCTAAAAGAAGTGGTACAAAACGGCTGGGCTTACTCCTGGTGGTGCGGCAGTGCAGAATGCGAAGCCAAAGTCAAAGAAGACACCAAAGCAACAACGCGCTGTATGCCGCTCGACCAGCCGGAAGGAAGCGGAACCTGCATAGTATGTGGTAAAGCATCCCGGCGCAAAGTTTACTTTGCCCGCGCCTATTGAAAGACGAATGCCAGCAGTATCCCTGGCTCATCTACAGAAACAGATCGAGTTGCTGCGCTGGAAATACACTCAGCCAGAAGAATTTGTGGCTGGGCTGCGAAACCTGCTCGAAAAATATTCAGACTATACGTACCGGGCAGCTGCAAGCGCTCCGGAGGCCAGCCGTCCGATAGATGCCTACCACGTACCCCCGGTAGTAACTCGAAAGATTGAGTTGACCTTGTATGGATTGGTTAATGAAAATTCTTCCCCTGCGCTAAACTTAGCGAATTTGCTCAGGCAGGAAGAAAAAGAAGAACCGCGCCTTCTGGCGATTTATCTTTTGGGGATATTACCTCCGTCGCAATTTGAACAGGTAATACAAACCATTGAAACCTGGGCATCTTCAGAAAACGATCCGGCGTTGCTCGAAGCACTTTTTGAGCAAGGCAGCAGCAATTTGCGCCGATACTCCATTCAGCACTGGCTGTCCAAAATTCAGGAATGGGCATCTCAGAACTCCACCAAATTCCAAAAGCTGGCTTTGCTGGCCCTCTTACCCCTTCTGAAAGACCGGCAATTCGAGGATTTGCCTCAGGTGTTTAATCTGTGCACCCCCCTCTTTCAGGGCGAGATTAGGGGTTTATCCTACGAATTGAGCCGGGTTTTGGTGGCATTATCCCAACGTTCGCCAGCCGAGCTGGCCTATTATATCCGCCAGTTGATTGGTTCAGCAGCATCCGATGATCTTCGCCGTTTGATTCGACGCTGTTTACCCGCCTTTCCGGATGAAGTTCAGGAACGGATTCGTCCTATTTTGCACAGGACAAGATCACCATGAACTATCTGCTTCCATGGCAGATCTTCAACACGCCCCACAATTTTCGGAATTTCTGGTATAATTTTGTATCGTGACTGGACCTTTTGGCGGTTTTAAGGCTGCCAAAATGGAGACCTGCTCAAATAAATCACGAAATGAAGGAGAAAGCAGACGTCATGACTTTGACAAAAGATGCCAAAGCCGAAATCATCGGCGAATACCACCGCCATGAAAGCGACACCGGTTCGCCGGAAGTACAGGTGGCAATTCTGACCAAACGGATCAACCAGTTAACCGAGCATCTGCGCAACAACAAGCACGATGAATCCTCCCGCCGCGGATTGCTTAAAATGGTTGGCCGCCGCCGCCGATTACTGGCTTACCTGCGTCGTAAGGATCTGGCGCGGTACCAGGCGCTTGTTGAGCGGTTGAACTTGCGCTACCGTTGAAATCAAGAAAACGAGTAGATGGCGGCAGGCAAGTACCATCTACTCGTTTTTTGAAGCCGGTAATTCGACCGCGATAATTTAATACTTGAACATCACCCCCACGGTTGGGTATTGAAACCTGCTGAGGAAATTCTGATCCTCGCCAGCTTTCAGTCCCTAACCGGGTGGGGGAAAAACGAGAGGAAAAAATATGAGTAAACCTGAAGCAAAAATTTACACAGCCCAGGTCGGTGGTCGTACCATAACCATTGAAACGGGCAAACTGGCCGGGCAGGCGGGTGGCGCTGTCACCCTTCGCCTTGGTGATTCAATCGTATTTGCCGCTGCAACCATGGGCGGCGTCCGGGAAGGTATTGACTTCTTCCCGCTATCTGTTGATTATGAAGAACGCATGTATGCTGGTGGTCGCATCCCCGGTTCTTTCTTCCGCAGAGAAGGCAAACCATCCGATGAGGCCATTCTCATCTCGCGCCTGATCGACCGTCCGCTGCGCCCGCTCTTTCAGAAAAACATGCGCAACGAAGTACAGGTGATTTGTTTCTCCCTGTCCGCCGATAAAGATAACCCGCTGGATATTCTTGCCGTCAATGCTGCATCAGCCGCTTTGATGATCTCCGACATCCCATGGGGTGGACCGATTGGCGCTGTGCGGGTTGGCCGCATCCATGGTGAATTCATCGTCAATCCCACTTTTGATCAAAAAGAGCAGTCCGATCTTGATCTGCGCATTGCCGGAACCCGTGAAGCCATCCTGATGGTCGAGTGCGGCGCCGACATCATTCCTGAAGATGTCATGGTAGAAGCCTTGATGTTTGGTCATCGCGCGCTGCAGCCCCTCATTGACGTGCAGGAAAAGATGGCAGCAGAAATTGGAAAACCCAAACGTGAAGTGACCATTGAAACCATTGACGAAAGCCTGATTGAACGGGTTCGCCAGCGCGCAGCAGCCGAAATTGAAGCACGGCTGGATGCCCCTCACACCAAAGCCGAACTCAATGAAAGTCTTGACGAACTTCGCGATACAGTTGTTGCCGAATTTACCGCCGAGGACGAAAGCCTCGTAAAAACTGTAACCGAAGCCTATGATCAAGTACTCAAGGAAGTTGTACGCAACCGCATTTTGAACCGCGGCATTCGACCGGATGGACGCACCCCAACAGAAATCCGCCCCATCTGGTGCGAAGTGGATGTTTCCCCGCGCGCCCATGGTTCTGGTTTGTTTACACGTGGTGAAACTCAGGTCTTGACTCTTGCCACGTTGGGAACCCCCAAAGAAGCCCAGGAGTTGGATAACCTCACACCGGTTGAAACCAAGCGGTATATGCACCATTACAACTTCCCGCCTTATTCAACCGGCGAAGTCAAACCGCTGCGCGGTCAATCCCGCCGGGAAATCGG